>NZ_JARAML010000038.1:0-41157 GCF_028807375.1 Marinovum sp. PR37
GCACCTGTTGCAGGATCAGCGTCATGGCGAAGGGCGAGAAGAACTTGTTGCCCAGCACAAGGCCAAAGATCACGAGCGCCGCGAGCAGCACGATCAGCGGAACGAGCGCGGGGGTGGAATGCAGCAGGTCGTGGAACCGGCCCACGAAGCCCTTGTGCGGCGCGTCGAAGGAAGCTACGTCGCCCGACGCTCCCTCGGTGGCCGATTCGTAATTGTCCGCGTTGGACATGGGTGCCTCCCGGAATGTGAGTGCGAACGCCGCCCGGCGTTCAGGAATGGGAACGGGGCAGGCAGGTGGCCCGCGCCCGGCGATGTTTCAGCTTGCGTGTCGTCGGGGCGTTCCGTCAATCACCGCGCCTGCAACGGCTCCGGTCCTGGCTTGACGCCCTCCGCGTCCCGGACCTGATCCGGGACCTCCTGGCCAACCCCAGGCCCCGGATCAGATCCCGGGGCAGGCGCCCGGATCAGATCCCGGGGCAGGCACCCGGATCAGATCCCGGGGCAGGCACCCGGATCAGGCCCAGAGAGCGGGCTGCGGAGTGGGGCCGGACCGCCCAGAGACGGCCCGGCCGTTTGTCTCAGCCCCAGCAGAGGTCCTTGCCTTCCGCCACCGAGATCGACTCGACGCCTTCGACCGGCTGATCGGTGACAAGCGCCACGCCGGTATCGAAGAAGTCCTTGCCCTCGGAGGCTTCCGGCTTGGTGCCGTCCTTGGCCCATGCGGCAATTGCCTCGATGCCCAGCGACGCCATCTTCAGCGGGTACTGCTGCGAGGTGGCGCCGATCACGCCGGCCTCGATATTGTCGACGCCGGGGCAGCCGCCGTCGACCGAGACGATCAGCACGTCGTTCTCGCGGCCGATGGCCTTCAGCGCCTCATAGGCGCCGGCGGCGGCGGGTTCGTTGATCGTGTAGACCACGTTGATCATTGGATCGGTGGCCAACAGGTTCTCCATCGCGCGGCGGCCGCCTTCCTCGTTGCCCTGGGTCACGTCGTGGCCGACGATGCGGTCATCCTCTTCGTCTCCCCATTTGTTGGGGTCGCCCAGTTCGATGCCGAAGCCCTGAAGGAAGCCCTGGTCGCGCAGTACGCCGACGGTGGGCTGGCTGATGGCGAGGTCGAGCATGGCGATGCGGGCATTGGCCGCCTCGTCGCCCAGCTTGGCTGCGGCCCATTGGCCGATCAGCTCACCGGCGAGAAAATTGTCGGTGGCAAAGGTCATGTCGGCGGCGTCGATCGGATCGAGCGGCGTGTCGAGCGCGATCACCAGCAGCCCGGCGTTGCGGGCCTGCTCCAGCGAGGGCACGATGCCCGAGGTGTCGGAGGCGGTGATCAGAATGCCCTTGGCGCCATTGGCGATGCAGGTTTCGACCGCCTGAACCTGGGTTTCGTTGTCGCCATCGACCTTGCCAGCATAAGAGTTCAGCGCGACGCCGAGCTCTTCCGCCTTGGCGGTCGCGCCTTCGCGCATCTTGACGAAAAACGGGTTGGTGTCGGTTTTGGTGATCAGGCAGGCCGAAACCGAATGGCTGCCCGCCTGGGCCGCACCGGCAAATCCGGCGCAGGTCACGGCAGTACCGAGAAGAAGCTTTTTCATGGTGTCCTCCCAAAGACATAATCTCGTGCCGGTCACTGGACCGGCCCTCCCGTCTCGCCCATGCTGAGCGAGAACAAGGCAATACAACCTGATTCGCGACGCAGCGTCAATTAATAAATCATTTTGATTTATTAATTGACGCGTGTAAAGTTTAGAGAGTTGGGAGGGGTGATTCATGACGCAGGAAAACAGTCGAAGCTTCAGCAGTGGTGTGAACCAGAGCGGTGTACGCGACTATAATGAACGGCTGTTGCTGTCGATGATCCAGCGTCTGGGGCCGATGCCGGGCAGCGACATGGCGCGGCAATCCAACCTCTCGGCGCAGACAGTGTCGGTGATCCTGCGCTCGCTCGAGGCGGATGGGCTGCTGATCAAAGGCGCGCCGCAGCGCGGCCGGGTCGGCAAGCCGCGCATTCCGATGGCGCTCAATCCCGCCGGCAGCTTTTCCTTCGGGCTCAAGATCGGCCGCCGCTCGGCCGACCTGGCGTTGATGGATCTGATGGGCGCGGTGCGGGCGCAGACCCAGGTGCAGTATCATTTCCCCGACCCGGATGCCTTGCTTGCCTTTCTTCAGGACGGGATCGCCGCGATGTCGGCCGATCTTGCGCCGGAGCAGCGCGCGCTGATCTGTGGCATCGGCATCGCGGCGCCGTTCGAGCTCTGGAAACGGCACGAGATCATCGGCGCCGACGACCGCTCTTACGACTCCTGGCATGGTCGGGACATCGTCAAGGAAATGGCGGCTTTCACCGAGCTGCCGATTTCGCTGGTCAATGATGCCACCTCGGCCTGTTATGCCGAGAACACCTTTGGCCAGGGTCGAAAGTTCCGCGATTACGCCTATTTCTTCATCGGCGCCTTTGCCGGCGGTGGGGTGGTGATGAACGGCGCGGTCTTCGAGGGCCACCGGGAAAACGCCGGCGCGCTCGGGTCGCTGATCACCCGCGATGCCAAGGGCCGGCCGGCGCAGCTGATGGACCGGGCGTCGATCTTCTGGCTCGAGGCCGCGATCCGCGAGGCCGGCGGCGACCCCAGCCTGCTCTGGACCCAGGGCGCCGACTGGGCCGATTTCGAACATCAGCTCGGCCCCTGGATCGAGATGGCGGCGCAGGAGCTGGCGATGGCGGCGCTGTCCTGCTGCGCGGTGATCGACTTCGAGGCGGTGCTGATCGACGGAGCCTTTCCGGCGGCGGTGCGCGCCCGGCTGGTCCGGCGCGTGGCCGCCCTGGCACAGGACATCGAGACCATCGGCCTTTACCGGCCGGAGTTCGCCGAGGGCGAGGTCGGCGCCAATGCCCGCGTGCTGGGCGCCGCCTATCGCCCGATCGCCTCGCAGTATTTCCTCGGCTCGGGCATGTTGAACTCCAGCGTCTGAACCTATCCCAGAATATGCTCTGCCGTGCGCATCGCCAGCGCGGCGATGGTCAGCGTCGGGGCGTTGACCGGCATGGTCACATGCGCCGACGACCCCAGGATGTAGAGATTGGGGTGCTGGTGCGCCTGCTGATGCGCGGTGACCACCGAGGTCTTCGGATCGTCGCCCATGCGCGCCGTGCCGCCGATGATCGCGTTCGAAAGATACACCTCGTTCGAGGTGATCTCGGACGAACCCAGCCGTTGCAGCACCTCGGTGTTGATCTTCCGGGAAATTTCCATGCCGGCGCGGGTGTACGCATCGATGTTGTAGGCAATGCGCGCCTTCGGCAGGCCGGCGCTGTCAACCTCGTCCGAGAGCGTCAGCCGGTTTTCGGGGTCGGGCAGGATCTCGCCGCTGGAATTGAGCCGCAAATGCCGCGACACGATGCGATTGAGTTCGCGGACCAGCGCCTGGCCCATGTATCCCTTGCGGATCAGCTCCCGTGCCACATCGGTGCCGTCGGAATTGCCGGAATGGCCGGAGTTCATGAAACTGGTGCCGATGGCCGCATGTGACGACCGGAAATCGCCGTCGCGCAGCTCTATCAGCCCCGAGGTCTGTTGCGGCCCGCGATAGGGAAAGACCGGGTCGCGGGTCACGCCCTTGGTGTCCTGGTTGGCCTGGGTGATCAGATAGCGCCCCACCGCGTCAGAGCCGTTGGCCACGCCCCTGGGCGCGTTTTCCTGCGCCGACATCAGCAGCAGCCGAGGGTTCTCGATCGCATGGCAGCAGAGCGCATAGACATTGGCGGTGACGCGGGCTTCGCTGCCGTCGGGGCGGCGCACGTCGACGCCGCTGACGCGACCGTCGGGCGCGACGTGGATCATCGTCACCACCGCCTCGGTGATGATCTGCGCCCCTGCCGCCTCGGCCTTGTCGGCGATCACCGAGCCGTCGAGCTTGGCGCCGACAGGACAGATCGGCACGCAGGTGTTGTTGCCGCAGCAGGGCGGGCGACCGTCGAATTGCACCGAGTTGCGGGCGTGGCTGAAGATGCCGGAATGCAGGCCCATTTGTTTCAGCGCGATATCGACGCGGCTGTCCATGTAGGAGGCCGGGATCGGCGGCATCGGATAGGGCTCGCTCCGGGGGGCGCCCCAGGTGTGTTCCATGCTGCCGGCGACCCCCCAGATCTTCTCGGCGCGGGCGTAATAGGGTGTCAGCTCCTCGTAGCCGACCGGCCAGTCGAGGCCGACGCCATAGGTGCTCTTCATGCGGAAATCGGCCGGGCGCAGCCGGTCGGCAAAGCCGGTCCAATGCCAGGTCGAGCCGCCGTAGATCCGCAGGTAGGCGCCGACAAACTCCATCGGCCCGGCCTGGTCATAGAAGCCGGCATAGCCGCCATCCTCGGGATGCGGCGCCCAGGGGTTCGACGGATAAGGCGCCTGCGGGCCCTTGACCGGGTTTCTGGTGAAGATCGACATCCAGTCATGACGCGGCTTTTTCGGCCCGGCCTCGAGCACCGTGACCTGCCGCCCGGCCTGTGCCAGTTCCAGCGCCAGATGCGACCCGGCCATGCCGGCGCCCACCACCAGAACATCGACGGTTTCCGGCACGGGCGTCGTCATCGCTCGGGCTCCTGCCAATGGCCGAAGGGCCCGCCACAAAGCCCCGGCGCGGTGGCGAATGTCAGCGCCTGCCAGCCGAGGCAATAGTCGTAGTACGTCACCTTGCCATCGACCTCGCCGGTAAAGAGAAAGGTGGCGATCCAGCGCATCTGGTCGCCGGCGCGCAGGCTGGCCGCCTGGCTCATCGCCTCGAGATCGGGGCGCCGCCGCGCCAGCGCCACCAGGCCGAATATCGCCTCGGTGCCAAAGGCGCGGGCGAACTCGGTCTCGCAGGCCTCGAGCAGCAGCGGCGGCATATAGGTCGTGCCGCCGATGGCGCGGATGATTTCGCGAAACACCGCCAGATCGTCCTCGACCCCCAGCCGCGCCCTGGCGCCGGCCGGGGCCAGCGCCATGGCGGCGCCAAGGATGCGGATCACGTCGCGGCGGGCCAGGCGCTGCATCAGAAAGTCCTCACAAGCGCCAGCCCGCGCGAGCGGTTCGAGGCGCTATCCTTGTCGAGCATTGCCTTGTAGAGCAGCGGCATCGGAATCCAGGCCGGCGGATACTTGTACCCCGCCACGTCGAGAACCAGCACCGAATCGCTTGGTTCGTGATAGGCGGCAATGGGCGAGACATGGCCCTCGCCATCCTGGCCGACGATGCCGCGATTGTAGTTCAGGATCACCCGGCTGTTCGGGTCCGACAGGCCGTCGAGGATGACGCTGCGCATCTGCGCCTCGTCATTTTCATCGGCAAAGACCGTGGTCGGCTGCACATCAAGATGGGTCAGGTACTGGCCGATCTCGTCGAGCGTCAGCCCGTCGGTCACCACGCCTTCAAAGCTCTTGACCTGTTGGTTGGCCGCGTTGAACAGGTTTTCCTGGGTGAAATAGGGGTAGGGATAGCGCTTGGGATCGATGGGCCGCTGCACCGCGTCCTCGTAGGAATTGAGCACCGCCGCCATGCTGGCGATCGAACAGAAAGTCAGGAATTTCTCGCTCTCCAGATAGGGCGCCACGCGGAAATAATCGTGGTTGAACCGGCTCTGCACCACACGGGCGCCGCCCTCTTCGGTGGTGAGGTAGACAAGGCGGTCGTCGGCGCCCTCGGCCGAGGCCTTGACCAGATGCGTCACCGGCGCGGCGCTGACCACCGAGGCTTCGGTGCCGAAGAACTCGGCCAATCGGTCGATCTCGGCATCCGAGAGCTGTTGCGCGATGGCCTGCATCACATCCGCCGTGCCGCCGCTGCGCTGACCGGATTTGTAGGCGTGCAGGGCGTTGCGCAAATAGGTCTGCGACTGGCCGTGGATGATCGGGATGTGATCGATTTGGGCAACGCCGTCGACGGAATGACAGCTCAGGCAGGTCTGGGCATCGACTTGGGGCGCGGCAAGCGCCGGCGAGGCGCCAAGCACGACAAGGGCGAGGGCCGGCAGGGTCGGGCGCGGAAGGCTCATGGCAAAATCCTTACATTCATCATCATGCCCGCGTCCTCATGCGGCAGGATGTGGCAATGGGTGACGAAATCGCCGTCGAAATCCTCGAACCGTGACCGGATCGTCAGTGTCCCGGCCGCCGGCACCACGAAGGTGTCATGCCAGGGCCGCTCTGCCACCGGCTTCCCGTTGATTGCCACCACCTGGAACGGGTTGATGTGGATGTGCATCGGATGCGGATAGGCGGTGGTGTTGACGAAGGTCCATTCCTCGGCGGTGTCCAGTTTCGGGGTCAGGTGCCAAGTGTCGGGGTCATAGGACTGGCCGTCGATGGTGAAGGCGGTATCGAAGATGGCGCGCGGATCCTTGCGCTCGCCCAGAACCACCCGCCGCTTGCGGCTGATCTCGGCGTCGGTGATGTCGGGCGGAGTGGCCGCCGGCGCGGGCATCAGGCCCGAGGACGCGCCGCCGGGCTCCACATGCACCTGGGCGATGGTCCGCGCGTCAAGATCGACAAGTCCGTGGCGATAGGGCTGGCGCTCCATGTCATGCAGACCGGGCGCCAGCCCCTCGACCACCACATCGAACCGGTTGCCGGGTGACAGGAGCAGGCTGTTCACCGGTTTCGGTTCATGCAGGGGTATGCCATCCCGGCCGACCAGAATGGCCCCGAGGCCCATAGCCTTGAAATTCAGTGGGCAAAACTGGAAATCATTGGCCAGGAGCATGCGCCAGAACTGACGCTCGCCCTGGCGCAGCCGCAGGGTGGGGCGGTATTGGCCGTTCAGGGTGAAGATCCGCGGCGCGCCGAGCGACATGAATTGCCTCGGGTCGTCAAACGCTGCCGCGTCGCTGCCGATCACGGTCTGGATCACGATCTGCCGTTCGGGCAGTCCGGCGGGCAGATAATCTTCGGGTTCGACGAGAATCAGCCCCGCCATTCCACTGCCGATCTGTGCCGCGACAGAGCCATGCCAATGCGGGTGATACCAGAAACTACCGACAGGGTGGTTTTGGGGGATTTGCACGCGGTAGTTGAATGCTCCGCCCGGCTCGACAGTGAGAAAAACATTGTCGCTGGCGCCCTTGGGGCTTACGTGCATGCCGTGAAAGTGAAGATTGGTGGTGTTGAGATCATGTGGTGCGACATGGCCCATACCCTGTGGACCGCAAAGATCCGCGGCGCTCAGGAACGGCGAATCGGCAAGCTCGGGCAACGCAAGCGGGTTCTGCGGAAGCCCGTTTTCAAGCCGGATTTCCATTACGTCGCCGGGGTGGACGCGCAGCGTCGGGCCGGGCAACCCTCGGTTATAGCGCCGCAATTTACGGGGTTTGTCGTCAACCAGCGCCTGAGAGAGCGTCGGGCGCAGGGTCGCCCGCAAGACGCCGGCCTCACTGCGGATCTCGGCCGGATTGGCCAGATCGCCGGGCCCGCCAAGGCCAAAGCCCGCCAGCGCATCCCCCGACCAGCCGACGGCGGCCACAGCGCCCAGCGCCGCGCCGCCGGCGCCAAGTGCCAATATCTGCCTGCGATTGTGCATGGGCCTGCCCCCTGTTGCCGCCCATTTTGTCACCATCGATTTAAAAAAGCGACTTACCTATATACCGTTATCCGGCGTAACCAGTTATAAGTGTGATGAATATCACTTTAAATACCTTTACTTGGAAATCTCGTTTGAGATCGGCAGGTGGTCCGATTGCAGGTTGAAGACTGGCTTCGCAGCCATGGGCTCGAAAAATACGTGGCGCGCTTTGCAGAGCACGAAATCGGCCTCGATATTCTCGAGACGCTGACCGGTGCTGATCTGCGCGAAATCGGCCTGCCGCTGGGCGCGCGCAAACGGGTGCTCAAGGCGATTGCAGAGTTCCGCGAGGCTGGCGACGGCCTGGCCCGGACCCTGCCGTCGGCCCGGCCGGATTCGGGCGAGCGGCGACAGATCACCGTGTTGTTCTGCGATCTGGTGGATTTCACCGGGCTGGCCACGGCGATGGATCCCGAAGACCTCGAGGCGCTGATCGCCCGGTTTGTCGAAACCTGCCGAATCGAAGTGGCGCGCTGGGGCGGGCATGTGGGCAATTACCTCGGCGACGGGCTGCTGATCTACTTCGGCTGGCCGCAGGCCCATGAGGATGCGCCGCAGCGCGCCGCCCATGCTTCGTTGGCGCTGATCGGCGCGGCGGCCAAGCTGCTGGCCCCCTCGGGCCTGCCGCTGCGGGTGCGGGTCGGCATGGCCACCGGGCTGGTACTGGCCGGGCGCAAGGTCGAATCCGGGTCGCTCCGGCTCGATACCGTGTTCGGCAAGACACCGAACCTGGCCGCGCGGCTCGAGGCGCTGGCCGCTCCCGGCGAAGTGCTGATCGACAGCGCGACGGCGGCGCTTTTGCCCGAGCCGCGCTTTGCGATGACCGATCTGGGGCCGCATCTGGTCAAGGGTTTCACCTCGGAGGTCGGCGTGGTGCGGCTTGACGGAGCCTCGATCCAGTCGATGCCGGGCCGGGCGCGCAATGCGCGGCTCGGCGAGGCGCCGATCGAGGGCCGCGCCCGGCCGCTCAGCCGGCTTGCCGGTTGGTGGCAGGAGGTGGTCGAAGGCGCCGGTCTGCGCATCGTGCTGCTCGAAGGCGAGGCCGGTATCGGCAAGAGCCACCTGAGTGCGCATTTCCTGCGCGCCTGCCGCAGCAGCGGCGGGCAGGGGCACGAGCTTCAGTGCTGGCCCTACAACGACAATGCCACGCTCTACCCGATGGTGGCGTGGCTCTACGAGCGGGCGGGCGTGCTGCCCGATGCCCCGGTCGGTCAGCGGCGCGACGGCTTTGCCGCGCTGGCAGCGCACCAGGGGCTGCCGTCCGAGGTCTATCTGAGCGGTCTCGGCGATCTGCTCGATCTCGATCCTGCGCCACTGGTGCAATCAGCCGAGCTGCGCCGTTCGGCCTGGTTCGAGGCCATCGCGCAGATCCTGCGCGCCGATTGCGCCCATGCGCCGATGGTTCTGGTCTTCGAAGACATGCATTGGACCGATCCGCTGAGCGATCAGCTGCTCGGCCATCTGGCCGAATCCGCCGCCGATCTGCCTCTGGTCATCCTCGCCAGCGCGCGGCCGCAATATGCGCCGGGCTGGGCACATCACGGGCCGGTGCGCCGGATCGAGCTGTCGCGGCTGGGCCGGGGCGCGGCCGAACGCATGGTGGCGCAGCTTTCGGCCGGGCTGGCGCCGGAGGTGCGCGATCGGATCGTCGAGGCCTCTGACGGGGTGCCGCTGTTCGTTTCGGAGCTGACCCGCGACGTGATCAAGCGCGCCGGCGACGGCAGTGGTGACGCCGCCACGCTGACCATCCCCGCGACCTTGCAGGGGGTGCTGGCGGCGCGGCTTGAATCGGCGGGCGATGCGCGGCCGGTGGCGCAGGTGGCAAGCTGCATCGGGCGGATCTTCGATCCCGGAGTTCTGGCCCGGGTGACCGGCCGGGACTCGGTCGATCTGGCGGCCTTGCTGGACACGCTGGAAGCCCTCGCGCTGATCGAGCCGATCGAGGCCGGCGACACCCGCTACATCTTTCGCCACGCGCTCATTCAAGAGGCGGCGTATCAGTCGCAGCCGAAGTCGCGGCGGCGCGCGATCCACGGTGCGGTGGCCGATACCCTGGCGCTCAGCCCGACCGCGGATGACCGTGTGCTGGCCAACCACCTGACCGCGGCCGAGCGCTATTCCGAGGCGGTGGAACGCTGGAAGGGCGCCGGCATCCGCGCCGCGCGGCGGTCGGCCCAGGGCGAGGCGATCGAGCATTTCCGCCGGGGCCTGAGCCTGCTAGACAAGCTGCCCGCCGGGCGCGACCGCGACGCTCGCCGGCTGGCGATGCTGTTGGCACTGGGGCCGGTGCTGTCGTCGCACGACGGGTATGGCGCCGAAACGGTCGGCGCGCTTTATGCCGAGGCGGCCGCGCTGGCCGATAGTGTCGGGCATCCCTCCGACCGCTTTGCCGTGCGCCGCGGGCTTTGGATGTACCGCCAGATGAGCGCGCAATACATCGCCGCCGAAAAGGTGGCGCAGGAGATGATGGCGCTGACCGGCGATGCCGCGCCCGATGCCGCGCTGTCGCTCGAGGCCCGGCGCGCGCTAGGCGCCACCGCCTTCATGCTGGGCAACCTGCGCGCGGCGCGGGGCCACCTGGAAGAGGCCATCGCCGGCTATGCCAAGGGCGACGGCGCCGGCAATATCGCACTCTACGGCGATGATCCGGGGCTGGGCTGCATGGCCTATTTGAGCAGCGGGCTGTGGTATCTCGGCGAACCCGAAGCTGCGCTGCGCTGCTGTGACGAGATGCTCTCGATCGCCCGGCGGATCGAACACCCGTTCTCGCTCGCCCGGTCGCTGACCTTTTCGGCCTTTACCTATCACCTGATGCAGGATTTCGACCGGCTGCTGCCCACCGCGCAGGAGGCGGCCGCGCTGGCCGAACGTTTCGAGTTTCCGTTCCACGAAGGGGTGGGGCGGATTCTGTTGGGCTGGGGGCTTTGTCGGCTGGGCGATCATGACCATGGCCGCAGCCAGATCGACGCCGGCTTTGACTGCTACAACGCCTCGGGCAGCCACATGCTGCAACCGCTCTATCTCACCCTGCGCGCCGGGCTGGCGCAAGATTGCGCCCTGCCGGACGAGGCCTGGGAAATGTCCCAGAAATCTCTGGCCGCGCTCGAACGCAGCCAGGAAAACCTTGTCCGCCCCGAGGTGCTGCGGGTGCATGGCGAGTTGCTGGCCCAGCGCGGGCAGGTGCCCGAGGGGCTCTGGCACATCGATCAGGCCTTGGCGGTGGCGGAAGAACAGGCCTCGGTGTTCTGCGCCCTGCGCGCGCATGTCTCGGCCAGCCGGATCAATCCGGGCCGGGCCGGGGCGCTGGCCGCGGCCCTGGCGCGGTTTCCGGCAGAGATGACCACCGCAGACCTTGCCGACGCCCGCGCGGCTCTGGCGGCAATCCGGGAACGGGCCGGGTGAGCAACCGGGCCACGCATGACGTCTGGAACGGCCAGTCCGGCGCCGATTGGGCCGAACACCAGCCCGATCTCGATCTCTTTCTGGGGCAGTCGATGCGGCGGCTGGCGGCGCTGCTGCCGCTGGCGCCGGGCCGCCAGGTGCTCGAGATCGGCAGCGGTGCCGGCAGTTTCAGCCTGGCGCTGGCCCATGCGGTTGCCCCCGGCGGGCGGGTGCTTGGCCTCGATGTCTCGGAGCCGCTGCTGCGCCTGGCGCGGGCCCGCGCCGAAGGCCGGGGCAACCTCGCCTTTGCCAAATGCGACATCCAGACCGATGCGCTCGATGTCGCCGGCTTTGACATCTGCGCCGCCCATGTCGGCATGATGTTCTTTTCCGATCCGGTAGTGGCGCTGACACGCCTGCGCCGGCGGCTGACCTCGGGCGGGGTGATCGCCTTCAACGGCTGGGCGGCGCGGGACAACCCGTGGTTTTCCCTGCCCCTCGGCATTGCCGAACGGCACCTTGGCCCGCTGCCGTCCCCGCCGCTCGGCGAAACACCGCCGCCCGGCCCGCTGGCCTTCGCCGATGTGACCTATGTAACAGGCCTGTTGCGTCAGGCGGGCTATCGTCAGGTGGAAGGATGGCAAGAGACCATCGCAATCCGCCATCCCGGAGGACTGGACGCGCTGATGCAGACACTGGCTTACGTCGGCCCGATTTCGACGCTCTATCGCCTGAAACAACCCGGTGCGGCGCAAAAGGCCCATATCGCCGGCGAGATCCGCGAGGCGTTCTCCGCCTTTGTCGATGCCGGCGGCGGCATCGACATGCCGGGCACCATGGCGTTTTATCGCGCGGTTGCGCCATGAGCGCCGAGGCGCAATGGCTTCTGCTCCTTCTCCTCGGTTTCCAGGTCAAGCATCTGGCCGGCGACTACCTGTTGCAGACCCCCTTCATGCTGAGCGGCAAGGGCCGCTACGGCCACCCCGGCGGCTTGGTGCATGCCGGCATCCATGGCGCGCTGAGCTTCGGGCTTCTGGCGCTGACCGGGGTGGGGGCCGGCGTTCTGGCCGGGCTCGCCCTGGCCGAGACGGTGCTGCACTACCATCTCGACTGGGCCAAGGAACGCTGGCTGCGCCGGCAGGCATTGACCACCGCCGATCCGCGCTTCTGGCTGGCGCTGGGTCTGGACCAGTTCCTGCACCATCTGACTTACCTCGGCATGGCGGCCCTGGTGGTGGTCACGCTGACCTGACGAAAAATATTCGCCTTTTCCGGCGGCTCTGGCCCTGAATCGGGCTATCAACCGGCGGCGACGGCGGGTAAGCCATGGCGCATCATCCCTACAACAACCGAAATACTGCCATGTCCGATGAATTCTACCGCCTGAGCCTTCTGCCGCCCTATGTCATCGCCGAGATCAACGCGATGCGCGCGGCGGCGCGGCGCAAGGGTGAGGATGTGATCGATCTCGGCATGGGCAACCCCGATCTTCCGCCGCCGCAGCACGTCATCGACAAGCTAATCGAAGTGGCTTCGAAGCCCGACGCCCACGGCTATTCCCAATCCAAGGGCATCCCCGGCCTGCGCCGGGCGCAGGCCAATTACTACGGCACCCGCTTCAATGTCGAACTCGACCCCGAGACCGAAGTGGTGGTGACCATGGGTTCGAAAGAGGGGCTGGCCTCGCTCGCCACCGCGATCACCGCGCCGGGCGACGTGGTGCTGGCGCCCGATCCGTCGTATCCGATCCATACCTTCGGCTTCATCATGGCCGGCGCCACGATCCACGCGGTGCCGACGACACCGGACGAGTTCTATTTCGAGAGCCTCGAGAAAGCCGTCGCCGATTGTCGGCCCAAGCCCAAGGTGCTGGTGGTCAACTACCCGTCGAACCCCACGGCCGAGACGGTGGACCTGGCATTCTACGAACGCCTCGTGGCCTTTGCCAAGGACAACAATCTCTATGTGATCTCCGACCTGGCCTATTCCGAGCTCTACTATGACGGCAAGCCGACACGCTCGATCCTCGAGGTGCCGGGCGGCAAGGATGTGGCGGTGGAATTCACCTCGCTGTCGAAGAGCTATTCCATGGCCGGCTGGCGCATGGGCTTTGCCGTCGGCAACCCCAAGCTGATCGCGGCGATGACGCGGGTGAAATCCTATCTCGATTATGGCGCCTTTACCCCGATCCAGGCCGCCGCCTGCGCCGCGCTGAACGGGCCGCAGGACATCGTGGCCGAGAATCGCGCGCGCTATCAGAAGCGCCGCGACGTGATGGTCGAAAGCTTTGCCCGCGCCGGGTGGGACATTCCTGCGCCGGCCGCCTCGATGTTCGCCTGGGCGCCGCTGCCGCCGGCGCTGGCGCATATGGGATCGCTCGAGTTTTCCAAGGAGTTGCTGACCAATGCCAATGTCGCGGTGGCGGCGGGCATCGGCTATGGCCCGCGCGGCGAGGGCTATGTGCGCATCGCCATGGTCGAGAACGAGCAGCGCATCCGCCAGGCGGCGCGCAACATCAAGCGCTACTTCCAGAAGATGGGGATCAACACCCCGGCGCAGGGGGACTGAGACCCGAGACCCGGGGGGCCAGCCCCCCGGACCCCCCGGCGGTATTTTCAAAGAGAAGAAGAGCAGGGGACTTGGATCAGCCCTGGGTGCGCAGAAGCAGGGCGGTGCCGAGGCCGCCGGCGGAGGCGATGGCGGCGAGGCCGGTGCCGGGCGTCTTGCGCAGCTGGTGAAACAGGTCGACCGCGAGAATCGTGCCGCTGGCGCCTATGGGATGCCCACGGGCCAGGGCGCCGCCATCGCGGTTGACGATCTCTCGGGGGAGCTGCGCGCCCTGTTGGCAGGCGATGGCCTGGACGGCAAAGGCTTCCATGATCTCGGCGCTTATCAGCGTGTTAGCCGGGGTGCCCTCCAGGACAGCTTCTATGGCGGCCACCGGGGCGAGGCCGGGCATGTCCGGGGGGCCGCCGAGGGTTCTGCCGGCGATGATCCCGGCGCTTTGGCGGCCCTGGGCCACACGCTCTGACACCACCAGAACGAAGGCCGCGGCATCGGCGGCCACGGCCATGTTGGCGGCGGTGATCGTGCCATGGACCTGTGGTGCGCGGGCGCAGAGCCGGGAGGTGAGGGCGCGGGTGAAGGGATCTCTGGTGAGGCCGGCGATCTCGACGATGCCGGGAGCTGTGGCGGCGAGCGCCTTGCGGTGGCTTTCGATGGCCCAGGTGTCCTGTGTCTCGCGGCTGATCCCCTGGTCTCGTGCCAGGCGGTCGGCGGCTTCTGCCATGCCGGGGTCACATTCCGGCCAGGGGGTGAAGCGGGCCTGGTCGTAGGGTTCGGGCGGGCGGCCGTCGGCGAAGCTGCGCAAGCGCTGCGGGCGGCGGGAATAGCTTTCGGCGCCGCCGGCGATCACCACCTCATGCAGGCCGCTTTGCACCATGGAAGAGGCGAGCAGCAGCGCGTCGAGGCCGCCGGCGCATTGCCGGTCGATGGTGAGCCCGGCGACGCGCTGCGGCAGGCCCGCCGCCAAGGCGGTGACGCGCGCCGGATTGCCGCCGGCGCCAAGGGCGTTTGACAGGATCACCTCGCCTATGTCCTCGGGGGCAAGGCCGGCATCAGCCAGCAGGGCGTCGATCACCGGTGTGGCAATGTCGTGCGGCTCCAGCGTGGCGAAGGCGCCGTTGCGCGGCGCCACGGCGCTGCGGCGGGCGGCGAGGATGTGGCTCATGCCTCGGCCCTTCTGGCCAAGGCCGCGAGGTCGGGCTTGCCGGCCGGCAGGAGGGGCAGGGCATCAATGCGGATGAAGCGCTGCGGCACGGCCTGCGGCGGCAGGGCGGCGCGGCAGGCGGCGCGCAGGGCCGCCTCTTCGGCGGGGCCTTGCAGGAAACAGACCATCCGGTGGCCGCGCGCCGCATCGAGGCGCGGCACCACGGCACAGGCCGCCACGCCCGGCACCTGCGCCACCACCGCCTCGATTTCCTCGGGAAAGACATTGTGATCGGCGACGGTGACCATCCGGCTTCTGCGCCCGCGCAGGAACAGATGGCCGGCCGCGTCGAGATAGCCCATCTCGCCGATGCTCAGCCAGTGGCCCGCGCGCCGGGTTTCGGCAGCGGCGCCGCTGGCGTAGCCGTCGAAGAGATAGGGGCTGGCGACCCAGATCTCGCCGGTTTCGCCCGCGGGCGCATCGATCCGCAGGTCAACGCCGGGATAGGCGCGGCCGACCGATCCGGCGGGCGTGGCGGCCTCGCTCATGGTGATGAAACTGGTCTCGCTGGCGCCAAAGAAAACCCGCAGATCGGCCGTCTCGAACCGCGCCCGAAGCTGGCCCTGCAACGCGCGGTCGAGCGCGCCGCCGCCGCAGAAGATATGGCGCAGCGCGGGGAATTCCGCGATCCCCGCCGTCGCGGCGCCGCGCAGCAGCAGCCGCAGCTGTGTCGGTGTCGCATAGATCACGCTGATCCGCCCCGTGGCCAGATATTGCGCCTGCGCGCGGGGCCGCATTCCGGCCAGCGCCGCCACATCGGCGCCGAGATGAAACGCTTCGAGCAGGGCGTAGAGCGTGAGCGAATGGCCAAGATCGCCAAAGCAGGCATAGCGCGCGGCGGGGCCGAGGCCAAAGAGCCCCGCGGTCACCTCGAACGAGCGCTGCCAGCTTTCGGGCCGTCGCCGGATCACCTTGGGCGCGCCCGAGGACCCGGAGGTCTCGCAGAACAGCATCGGCGGACCGTCCATGGCCAGCGGCCCCGCTGCCTGTGACAGATGCAGCGCGCCGCCGTGCCGGAGGGCTTGGACCAGCGCAGCGAGCCCGCGCGCCTCTGGCGTCAGCAGGGCGCTCTGCGGCGATATGACAAAGCTCTCTTGCATCGCCCCGTTCTGGCACATCCCGCCGGTCAAGGCGACGTCAGTAATCGCGCTCGTAAAAGATGCCGAGCCCGGTGTCGCCATCGTTGCCCAGCCGTCCGCGCACGGTGACGTCATCGGTCAGGTCGAGGTTCAGGTTGATTTCGCTGGTGCCGTCGCTCGACACCGTGACATCGGTATAGACCCGCTCCGAGATATAGGTTCCGACGCTGGCTTCGGTGTTGCCTTCGGCATCGGTGGCGATATCCAGATCGTCGACCCCCAGGCCCTCGCGCAGCGTGCCGGTGAGGCCGAGGCCGCCTTGCCCCGAGAGCGTGCGGATCGCCGAGGCAAGCTGAACTGCCTGGAAGGCCGAAATCGAGGTCACGTCCTGGCCGAAGAGCAGGAGCGACAGCGCCTCTTCCTCGGGCAAATCCGGGTCTGCGGTCACCGTCAGGTCGGGCGCCGAAGCCAGCCCGTCGAGCCGCAGCGTGACATCGACCTCGCCGACCTGGGTTGTCGCCGCGAAGGCGACCACAGGGTCAAAGCTGCCGCGTATCTGCACATCGCCCTGGGTCAGCGTCAGCCGGTTGCCCAGCAGGTCGAGCCGGCCACGGATCAACGAGAAGCTGCCGATCGGGACGATATCATTGGTCGATCCGGTGAGCCGCAGGCTGCCGCCGAGTTCGGCGTCGAGGCCCCGGCCGCGCACAAAGATGCGGTTGGGGGCCCGCACCAGCAGATCGAGCGGATAATCCGGGCCGATGGCATTTGCCGTCTCGTCCACCGGTTCGAGCCCGGCGAACCGCAGGGTCTGGCGGACATCGGCGGGCGGGTTGATGTGGCGCAGCCCGTCAAGCGCCGAATAGGAGGGCCCGATGTCGGGGATGCGCAGCTCGGCGGTGGCGATGTCGATCGCGCCGCCAATCCGCGCGCCGCCTGCCAGCGGCCCGCTCAGGGTGACGCGGCCGCCAAGCTGGGCCTCGTAGAGCGCGGCATCGCGCAGGGTGACATTGGCCAGCTCGGCCACGAGATCGGCGGTATAAGGCGCCTCGAGCGCGATCGGCCCGGAAATCCGCAGCTGGCCGCCGCTCGAGATATTGCCGGTCAGCGCCAGCCGCGCCTGTGCACCGGCCAGGTCGGCCTGCCCGGTGATGCCGGTCACCGCGATATTCTGGGCCGGCAGCGCCAGTCGCGCGTTGGCCAGGCTCAGCCGGCCCGAGACCGAGCTCAGCGCCGGCGGGCCGTTGACCGCGAGATTGAAGCTGACAAAGCCGCTCAGCGCCTGTCCCTGAAGCCGCCGATTGGCCAGCGCCAGAGGCACCCGGCCCTCGGTCGAGACATCGAGGCGCGAGAAATCCTGGGCCACGCTGCCGCGCGCCGCCAGCTGGATGCCGCCCGGGCCGGTGCCCGAGGCGTCGATGCGCCAGCGGTCGCCCTGCTGATCGGCGGTGCCCGAGAGCGTTGCAGGGCCCGGCAGATCGGGCACCAGAATGCCCAGGTCGGCCACCGCGACGCGATAGCTCAGACTGCTGCTGCCGCCGCCGAAACCGCCGTCGAGACGGAGGTCGAGGGCCTGGCCGTCGAACACCAGGTTGCGGAAGGTCAGCGCGCCGCTGGCACCGCGGGCGACGTTGACGTCGAAACGCGACGTGCCGCGCAGCAGCGGCTCCACCGTCGGCACGCCAAAGACCGGGCTGGTGACGGTGCCATCGGCCGCGATGTCGAAACTGCCGGCCAGGGCATCAACCGAACCTTGCGCCGTCACCGAGATCGCGCCCCCCAAGGCGCGGCCGGCGAGCGGCGAAAAGGCGTCGAGCCTTGCGATGCGGGCCTCGAGACGGCCGTCGGCGCGCAGTTCGGTCTGGCCGTCGCCGGTGATCGTGCCGTCAAAGCGTGCGCCGGTGTCACCCGGCAGATTGGCCTCGGCCGCAACCTGCCAGACCGCGTCGTCGCGTTGCGCCGTGCCGGTCACGCTGGCCGGACCGGGCAGATCGGGCAGGGCGACACCGAGATCGGCCACCGCGATGCGATAGGTCAGATCGCCGGTCCTCGGGCCGAAGGCGCCGCTGACATTGGCCTGAAGCTGATCGCCGACGATCACGGCACGGCGAATGGTGATCTCGTCGCCGATCTCCCCGGCCGCCGAAAGATCGAACGCCGTTGTGCCGCGCAGCAGCCCTTCGGCCACCGGCACGCCAAAGCGCGGGCTTTGCAGGTTGCCGCTGGCTGTCAGGTCGAAGCTCTGCCGCACGATATCGCCGCGGCCCTCGAGCGTGACCGAAGCCGCGCCCCCGAGATCGCGCCCGGCGAGCCCGGAAAAGGCCCCAAGCTCGGCGACCCGCGCCTCGGCGCGGCCGGTGATCAGCAGCGAGGTTTCGCCATCGCCGGAGATCGTACCGGAATAGCTGGCGCCGGTGCCGCCGGGCAGGCTGGCCTCGGTGTCGATCTGCCAGACTGCGTCGCGGCGTTGCGCCGTGCCGGTCAGTTCGGCCGGGCCCGAGAGGTCGGGCAGGGCCAGGCCCAGATCGGCAATCGTGAGATCGAAGGCGACGTCGCCGGTCTCGGGCCCGAAGCCGCCGGTCACCCGGGCGTCGATCTCCTGGCCGTCGATGACCGCCTCGCGGATGGTGATCGTGCCGCCGACGGCGCCCTCGGCCGAAAGATCGATCCGGGTCAGCCCGGGCAGCAGGGCCTCGGCCTGGGGCACGCCGAAACGCGGATCGCGCAGGGCGCCTTCGACGGTCAGGTCAAAGCTCTGCGCCAGCACGTCGGCCTGGCCTTCGAGCGTCAGATTGGCTGCCCCGGAAAGCGTGCGCCCGGCCAGCGGCGTGTAGGCCGACAGTCGTTGCACCACCGCCGCGGCCTCACCGGCGACCACCAGCGAGGACTGGCCATCGCCAGTGACCGAGCCGCGATAGCTAGCGGTCGTCTCACCCGGCAGCAGGGCATCGGCCGTAATGCTCCAGACGTCGCCATCCTGTGCCAGTTGCGCCGTGATTTCCGCCGCGCCCTCAAAGCCTTCGACAGCGCGCGACAGATCGGGCACGCGGGCGGTGAGCTCGGCCGACGAGGTGCCGGTTCGCAGGTTGGCCATGCCGGTGATGCTGGCGTGATCGGTGCGGATGGTCAGCGGATCGGCGCGCAGCCCGTCTTCGTTGCGCAACACCCCGAGACGCAGGATGCCCTCGCCTTCCAGCAACGGATCGAGCTGGGCGATGCCGGCGCCGAGATCGTCGGTCGCGCCGTCGAGCACCAGGTCGATCACGCCGGTCAGCGGCTCGATCCGCCCGGTGATCGCCAGTTCGGCGGCCCCGGTCAGCGCGACGCCCGCGAGATCGGCGAACCGACCGAGGTTTTCTGCCGCCAGCGTCACATCCGGCGCAATGGTCAGCGGCGCCTCGGCTTGCAGGCCGCTGATCACGGTCGAGCCGGTGAGGCCATAGTCGGCCCCGGTCAGGGCGATGTCGCGCAGCCGCAGCGGCGCGCCGTTGGCCCATCCGAAGTTGAGCGCGCCGCGCACCTGCGCCCCGATCGCGCGGGCCAGGGCGGCGTCGGCGGGGGCGATGCCCTCGGCGTTGACCGACACGCCGCCGGTCACGCTCTGATCGTCGCGCTTGATGGTGCCGGTGCCGTCAAAGGCGACCCGCTCGATGCTCAGGCTGGCCTGCTGATAGCCGCGCGCCGCGCCGTTGAGCGACCAGACATCGCCGGCCGAGGCGTCGAAGGTCGCGGTCAGCGAGGCGCCGGCGACAGAAGTCAGATCCCCCGGCAGCGGCAGGATCACCGTGTCGCCCTGCGGCGGGGTGATCTC
This sequence comes from Marinovum sp. PR37, assembly GCF_028807375.1. Classification (NCBI taxonomy): domain Bacteria; kingdom Pseudomonadati; phylum Pseudomonadota; class Alphaproteobacteria; order Rhodobacterales; family Roseobacteraceae; genus Marinovum; species Marinovum sp. PR37. Next base: position 19,627 of record NZ_JARAML010000038.1, read on the forward strand.
GGCGTCGAGGTTGAAGCTTTCCGGCCAGCCGTCGGCGGCGATGCGGGCCTCACCCTCGATCGTCATGGCGGCGGCCTGGACGCGCAGGGCATCGAGGCTCATCGCTCCGCTGGCACGCCGCTGGCCGCTGGCCACGAGCGCCACGTCTCTCCCCAGGAACTCGCGGAACTGCGGCGCAAAGACCGGCGCGATGTCGCCGGACAGATCGGCGGCAAAGGAGGCGGCGCCATCCTCGCTGCTGCCCAGCCGGACCTGGCCGGACAGCCGCTCTTCGCCGGCGGTGGCCAGCAGGATGTCGGCGGTGAAATTGCTGATCGGGTCGTTGCCTTCGACGCTCAGCGCCACCGAGGGCCGGTCGGGAAGCTCGAGCAAATTGGCGGCAATGCCGTTTTCCGGCTCGCTCAGATCGAGATCGAGCGCCAGTTCGCGGCTGGCGTTGTCAAAAGCGGCATCGACGGTGAAAGAGCCCTCGCGGTCAAGGCGCCGCACCTCGAGCCGGGTTTCGCCGGCGCCGCCGGCCAGCTGCGCGCTGCCGGTGAACGCCATTTCGGCGGCCTCGCCGAACAGCGGCTCGCCGAGGATGGCCCGATCGATCCGCATTTCGTCGATCTGGACCGAAACCGGCAGTTCGGGCAGCGAAAAGGCGCCGCCGCCGCTGGCCTCGGGGGCAGGCATCTCGCCTTCGCTGGGCAAGGGCAGGCGGGGCAGGGCGATCTCCTCGACCGAGATCTCCTCGATCTCGACCCGGCCGCGCAGCAGGGCGCTGCGATTCCACGACAAGCCGACGCCCCTGGCGGTGAACCAGACGCCATCGGGATCGGTGACGGTGATCTGGTCGATCGTCGCGCGCGAGCTCAGCGCACCGGCAAACCCTTCCAGGCGCACCTCGCGCCCGGGCGCCGAAAGCGCGTCTTCGAGAATGCCTTGGATGAAGCCACGGTCGCTTTCACTGGTCTGGGCGACGGCGGCGGCAGGGGCGAGAAACAAAAGACAAAGCAGGAAAATCCGCATCAGAAGGCCTGACCAATCCCAATATAAATTTGTACGCCATCGCCGGTGTCGCCGGCCACCGGGCCCGCGACGTCAAGCCGGATCGGCCCGACCGGCGTCTTGTACCGCAGGCCGAGCCCCGCGCCGGCGTGCCATTCGCCGTCTTCGAACAGCTCGGCGCCGACGTAACCGGCGTCGGCAAAAGCCACCACGCCGATGGTGTCGGTCACGCCATAGCGCAGCTCGCCCGAGGCGGCGGCAAAGGAGCGGCCGCCCAGCGAAACCCCGTCGTAATCGGCCTCGAGCGATTGATAAGGCTGGCCCCGCACGGTGCCGCCGCCACCGGAATAAAACAGCATGCCCGGCGGCGCATCCTCGGCCTCGGGGCCGACCAGCGCCCCCAGTTGCAGCCGGGTGGCGGTGACAAAGCGTTCCTCTTGGCCATAGGCGCGATAGGCCCGGCCATCAAAGGTGAGATGCGCGCCCGGAGCTCCATCGACGGTTTCATAAAACGGTGTGGCGGCGCCGCGCAGGAAAAAGCCGCTGGTGGCGTCGAGTGGATCGTCGCGCTTGTCATAGGTCAGCGCCGTGGGCAACGACACGATTTGCAGCGTGCGCGTGGTCTCCGGTGTGGCAAACCGGTCGGTCACTTCGGAATAGCTGAGGCCGAGACCCAGCTCACCGGTGAGAAATTCGTTGAACTGCCGCGAGACACCGACCGTCAGCTCGGCCCGGCGCTCGAGGTAATCGGGCTCGTCCTCATATGCGAGACCGGCCTCGGCAAAAAACAGCGTGTCGGGGCCGTAGACCGCCGGCCGTTCAAACCGGAACGACAGCGCGTAATCGATTCCCTCTGCCTGAAGTCCGATCTGGCTGATCTCGCCCTCGACGCGAAACCGCTCGGCCCCGCCGAGGAAATTGCGGTGCAGCCAATAGCCGGTGAGGTTGAGCCCGCTAAAGGTCGATACCTCGACGCCGCCGCCGATGCGGCGCGGCTTGCGATCGATGACGGTGATTTCCATGTCGATCGTGCCATCCGGCTCGACCGCCTCGGCCTGATCGATCTGCACCGAGCGGAAGGTGCCGGTCTTGCGCAGCCGCCCGGCGGCGCGCTCGACCTCGCTGGTGGCATAGCGCTCGCCCTTGGGCAGCCCGGCGATCTGGCGCACCCGGGGCTCGCGCACCGTGGTCTGGCCGGTGACGGTGGTGTCGCCGAAACGGGCCCGGCGGCCCGGCGCGATACGCACATCCACGTCAATCCGGGCCGTCGGATGGCGCGCGGCGATTGATTGATCGACGATCTCGGCCTTGGGAAAACCGCGCTCACGCCAATCGCCCACGGCGGTCTGTGCGGCATTGCGCACAACGGTGGCCAGCGCCGGTGCGCCGCTGCGAAATTCCTCGACCGGCGGATTGTCGCCACCCAGGGGCGCGATCTGCGCCTGACCCAGCCGGAAGCGGGGGCCGGGATCGACAAAGACGATCACCTCGTCAATCGTCGCCGGTTCCTGGAACGGGTCGATCAGCGCCGCTTCGCGTCCGTCGATTCCAATGCGGACGACGGCCGAGTAATAGCCCTGGGCATAAAGCGTTTCGACCAGCCGGGTGTAATCGGCCCGCGCCGCCGCAACCACGTCGCGCGGCACGGTGTCCGGGGATTTCTCCAGCGTATTCAGTACCGAAGCAGATTGCAGGCTCTCACCCAGCGCGGCGGTATCCGCTTCCGACTCGAGGCCGACGAGCCGAAGTTGCACCCGTTCGAGCGCCCGCGCTTCGAGGGTCAGGCTGGCCAGGGCCGCCCCCACTGCCAAAAACCGGCCGAATTTGAACATGCTCACTCCCTGCTCTGCGGTTTTACCGCAGCTTATGACAGAGGAGGATAAGTCTCCATGGCCAAAGGCAAGGGTCGGATCAGGTTTTGCTGCCCAGTGGCGCGGCGGGCATCGGCCCGGCGCGCGCCGCAACCACCTCCTGGCCTGAGCTTCGACAGGTCGGCCGGAACAGTGGCCGGAAACGCAAAAGACCGGGCCGGGCCCCGGTCTTTTCTGCACGCCGATGCTGGCGGGATTTGGTGGAGCCTAGGGGAGTCGAACCCCTGACCTCTACAATGCCATTGTAGCGCTCTCCCAACTGAGCTAAGGCCCCTTGCCGATGACGCATCGTCCGTCCTCGTGACGGGCGTATTAGGCAAAGGCGCAGGGAGGTTCAAGCGAAAATCTTCCCCCCTGGGCCACTTTTTTCGATCAGGAGTCGTCGTCTTCCGATGCGACGTCCGCGATCTCTTCGAGCGGCACGTTGTCATCGTCATCCTCGTCCTCGAGAATGTCGTCGCCGAGGTCGACATCGACTTCCGCATCCTCGTCGTCCAGCACGACCTCGTCATTGGTCTTGGCTTTCTTGGCCGAAGCGGCATCTTCCGCGTCGGCTTCGATCATGCGGTTCTTGGACTGGTCGAATTCCAGCACTTCGCCCGTATAGGGGCTGACGATCGGGTTGGCGTTCAGGTCATAGAATCGCTTGCCGGTGGTCGGGCAAAGGCGTTTCGTTCCCCATTCTTCCTTGGGCATCTGGGTCCCTCTTACACTTTCAGTCTTGCGGGCAATTGCGGTCCCCTGCCATAAGACCAGTGCCCGTGTCAAAGCCTTTGGCAAAAGGCACCGGATCGGCAGTTCAAGGACCCCATATGGGCCAACATTCGCTTCCCGGCAACCCCCCGGTGCCGCTACAGATGCGCACATCGGCGCGGGCGCGCCGGATCACCCTCAGGATCTCGTCGCTCGACGGCACCGTGACATTGACCCGCCCGCGCGGCGTGTCGGAACGCGCGGCGCTGGACTTTGCCCGCGACAAGGAAGCCTGGCTGCGCGGACATCTGGCAAATCAGGAGGACGCGGTATCGGTGGGCCTCGGCGTCCGATTGCCGATCGAGGGTCTGGCGCGGCGGGTGGAGGCCGGGCAGGGGCGGCGGGTGCGGCTCGACGGCGACCGGGTGCTGGTGCCAGGGCCGGAAGAGCGGGTCGCGGCGCGGCTGCTGGGGTTTCTCAAGACCCATGCCCGCAGCCGGCTGGCCGAAGCCTCGGACCGATATTCCGCCCGTCTCGGGCGCGGCTATGCGCGGCTCACCCTGCGCGACACCCGCTCGCGTTGGGGCAGCTGCACGGCGGATGGCGGGCTGATGTATTCCTGGCGGCTGATCCTCGCCCCGCCCGAGGTGCTGGAATATGTCGCCGCACATGAGGTGGCGCATTTGCAGGAAATGAACCATTCCGCCGCTTTCTGGGCGCTGGTGACGCAGCTTTACGGGCCCTATCAGGCGCAACGCCGGTGGCTGCACCGGGAAGGCGCGGCGCTTCACCGCATCCGGTTCACGTAAAGCCTGTTGCGGACGGCGAGATTTGTGATCACAGTTGCGCCATGTTGATCAACCCCAAGCCCGACAGCGCGGTGTCGACCCATGACAAGGTCTATCGCGGGCTGCGCTCGCAGATCATGTATGGCGAGATTGCCCCCGGCGCGGCGCTCACCCTGCGCGGTATCGGCGCCGAATACGGCGTCTCGATGACCCCGGCCCGCGAGGCGGTGCGACGGCTGGTGGCCGAAGGCGCGCTGTCGCTGTCGTCGTCGGGCCGGGTGGCCACGCCCGAGCTGTCGAACGACCGCATCGAGGAGCTGGCGGCGCTGCGCTCGCTGATCGAGGTGGAGCTGGCCAGCCGGGCGCTGCCGCGGGCGCATATCGCGCTGATCGAGCGGCTGCACAGTATCAACCTGACAATTGCCGATGTGATCTCGAACCGCGATGCGGTGGGTTACATCCGCGCCAATCTCGAGTTCCACCGCACCCTCTACCTGCGCGCCCAGGCGCCGGCGATGCTGGCGATGGCGGAAACCGTCTGGCTGCAACTGGGGCCGACGATGCGGGCGCTCTACGGCCGGCTGCGGCGCACCGAGGCGCCGCATTTCCACCGGCTGATCATCGCCGCGCTCAAGGCCGGTGACGAACCCGGCCTGCGCCTCGCGGTGCGTTCCGACGTCACCCAGGGGCTGAGGATGCTAGCCAACTGAGCCCGGCACCCCCTGCTTCCTCTTGCCGAAAATACCCTCGGGGGGGTCGCCCCTGGCGACGGGGGCAGAGCCCCCAAATCCGCCCTCAGGCCGCCAGTCCCTTCGATCCAAGGTCGAGGAACTTCTGCCGCCGTTCCTTGCACAGGGTCTCGCCGTCCTTCTCCGACAGGTCGGCCAGCATCTGCTCGATCGCCCGGCCCACGGTCTTGATCGTGCCGGTGCGGTCACGCTGGGCGCCGCCCATCGGTTCGGGGATGATCCGGTCGCAGACCCCCAGCTTGTAGAGATCCTCCGCCGTCAGCCGCAGCGCCTGCGCCGCTTCGCGCATCTTCTCGGCATCTTTCCACAGGATCGAGGCGCAGCCCTCGGGCGAGATCACCGAATAGACCGAATGTTCCAGCATCGCGACGCGGTTGGCCGTGGCAAAGGCCACCGCCCCGCCCGAGCCGCCCTCGCCGATGATCACCGAAATCAGCGGCACGCCGACCGACAGGCAGGCCTCGGTCGACCGCGCGATGGCCTCGGACTGGCCGCGTTCCTCGGCGCCCTTGCCGGGATAGGCGCCGGCGGTGTCGACCAGGGTGATCACCGGCAGGCCGAAACGGTCGGCCATGTTCAGCAGCCGCGCCGCCTTGCGATAGCCCTCGGGCCGGGCCATGCCGAAGTTGCGGTCGAGCCGCGACTGGGTGTCATGGCCCTTTTCATGGCCGATCACCATCACCGGCCGGTCATTGATCCGCGCCAGCCCGCCCATCACCGCCAGATCCTCGCCGAACTGCCGGTCGCCGGCCAGCGGGGTGAATTCGGTAAAGAGCGCCTCGATGTAATCCTTGCAATGCGGCCGCTGCGGATGCCGCGCCACCTGGCATTTGCGCCAGGGTGTCAGCTCGCGGTAGAGGTCCTTGAGCATCGCCGATGCCTTGCGGTCGAGCGCATTGGCCTCTTCGTCCACATCCATCGGATCGTCGCTCTGCCGGGCAATGGCCCGCAGCTCCTCTGCCTTGCCCTCGATCTCGGCCAGCGGTTTCTCAAAATCGAGATAATGCGCCATGCGACAACTCCTTTTCTTCACCGGGTATATGGCGCGATGTGCAGCCGGATGCAATCTTTGGCGTGTCTCAGCCCGGCAGTAGCGCCGGCACCAGCGAGGCCAGCAGCAAAACCGCCATCACCCGGTTGAACAGCCGCAACTGGCCCGGCGCGCGCAACAGCCGGCGCAACTGCCGGCCGAGTGTCGTCCAGACCGTGGTAGAGAGCACGCCGGCGGCCACATAGGTGCCCACCACCCAGAGCAGCGACGCCAGATCGCGGCTGGCGGCATAAAGCGTGATCGCCCCCAGCGCCATGGTCCAGGCCTTGGGATTGATCCATTGGAAACCGGCCGATTGCAGAAAGGTCAGCGGCCGTCCCTGCTGCCGTGCCTCTGCGGGCGGGCTGGCATGGGCGATCTTCCACGCCAGCCAGATCATGTAGGCCACCGAGGCGGCCAGCAGCACGTTATGCAGTGCCGGCCAGCGGTCGAACAGCCGCAGCGCGCCCAGCCCGACCAGAAAGATCATCGCCGGAAAGCCGAGAATGATTCCCAGCATATGCGGCAGCGACCGGTGCAGGCCGAAATTGGCGCCCGAGGCCAGCAGCATCAGGTTGTTGGGCCCGGGGGTCAACGTGCCGACAAGAGCAAAGACCGCCAGCGCGGAAAAGAGATCAAAGGTCATGCCGCAGGGATACCCGCCTTCGCGGCGGCGGGAAACGGCAATTGTTGCGTGCCGTCCTCGGTCTTACGCAAGGTCCAGCGCGCAGCGCAGTGCCAGTTCCGGCGCGGCCAGCACATCCGGCCCGAGCCCGCCGAGAAGATGCGCCGCATCGGCCATCGAGGCCTGCGCCAACACGACAGTGCGAAAATCCGGCCGCACCTGCACCGCCTCGAGCGCCGCCGCCGCGACGGCGGCGCAGAAATTGGCCACTTGCCCGGCCTCGAACAGCGGCCAGAATTCTTCGACCACCAGGGTGGTGACCGGCGGGGCGCGGCCTGTCTCTTCGAGGCAGGATTGCAGCAGGGCCCGGCTGGGGCCGGCGGCGCTACCGAGCGCACAGACCAGCAGGATCGGCCCGTCGGATTGCGCCGCCGCCGCCATCATCGGCCGGTCGATGCGGATCGCCCCGGCTTCGTCCGCCGCTTCGCCCAGCGAGGTGCAGGTGCAGAGCACCCGGCCCGGCGCGGTCTCGACCGCCTTGCGCATCTCGGCGGCGAGCTGGCGGGTCATGCCGTCGCTGCGCACCCGTGCCAGCCAGTCGGCGCGCACCCTGTGTTCGAGCCGCAGCGGCGGCGCGATCCGGTCGCGCAGTCGATCGAAGATCCGGCAATGAAGCTGGGTGGAATGCAAAAGCGTGAGCGGCAGGGTCATGGCAGGGTCCGGGTCGGCAGGGCCCCGGTCAGCGGGGCTCTGCCGTCATACCGCCAAACCGCTAAGGTTCAGTTACCGGCGATCATCTCCGATTGCCGCACGATCACCTCGGCCTGTTTGATCGAGGCGATATCGACCAGCCGCCCCTTGTAGACGGTGGCGCCTTCGCCCTTGGCCTTGGCCTCTTCCATGGCGCTCAGGATCTCGCGCGCCTCGGTCACCGCCTTGTCCGAAGGGGTAAAGACCTCGTTGGCCAGCGCCACCTGTTTCGGGTGGATCGCCCACTTGCCGACCATGCCCAGCGTGGCCGAGCGCAGCGCCTGCGCGCGAAAGCCCTCGTCATCCGAGAAATCGCCGAACGGCCCGTCGACCGGCAATACGCCATGGGTGCGACAGGCGGCGACGATGGCGGCCTGGGCCCAGTGCCAGGGGTCCGACCAGTGTTTCTGGCCTTCGTGGATCATGTAGTAGTTTTCCTGGGTGCCGCCGATGCCGGTGGTGGCCATGCCCATGGAGGCGGCGAAATCGGCGGCGCCGAGGCTCATCGCCTCGAGCCGGGGCGAGGCGGCGGCGATCTCCTCGACATGGGCGATGCCGGCGGCGCTTTCGATGATCACCTCGAAGGCGATCTTCTTCTGCCGGGACTTGGCCGCCTCGACCGCCGTCACCAGCGCATCGACGGCATAGAGATCGCCGGCGCAACCAACCTTGGGGATCATGATCTGGTCAAGCCGCTCGCCGGCCTGTTCCAGCAGGTCGACGACATCGCGATACCACCAAGGTGTGTCGAGCCCGTTGATCCGCACCGACAGTGTCTTGTTGCCCCAGTCGATATCGTTGATCGCCTCGATGATATTGCCGCGTGCGCTGTCCTTGTCCGACGGCGCGACCGAATCCTCGAGATCGAGGTTGATCACATCTGCCGCCGAGCCCGCCATCTTTTCAAAGATCGCCGGGCGAGAGCCGGGGCCGAAGAGCTGGCAGCGATTTGGGCGGGCCGGGGGCTGGGGCTGGATACGGAAGGACATGTCGCGCCTCTCGGTAAGGAAATTACGTGATTATTGCGCTCAGCGATATTAAATTGCGCTGCGCCATGCAAGTGTATTTTGCAGTCGCAGCATTCCTGCGCCCGGCCGACTGGTGTTGCCACGCCGCTGGACGGCCTGCCAAGGTATCGGCAGGCTGCCAAGGCGGGTTTCTGCGTGGTGGCCCAACCAGGCGCACGATTATTCGGAATTTGGGAAGAGTTTTCGCGTTATCTTGCAAAGAACTGCCGAAAGACACACGAATTCAGGAGGCACTGATGACGATTCCGCGCTATATCTCTCGCCGAACAAGACGACTCAGGAGGCCTTCGCCGTGATCAAGACGCCCTATCTGCTGTTTCTCGGTGACGCGCCCGATGCTCTGGCGGCCAAGGTGGCGCAGGGGATCAAGGACTGGCGGCCCGAGAATGCCGTGGGCCAGTTCCGCATGGAAGGCTGCAAGGCCGACCTGGGACTGCCCGACATGGGGCTGGCCGAGGCCCGCGCCGCCGGTGCGCAGACGCTGGTGATCGGCGTTGCCAACCGGGGCGGCGTGATCAGCCCGGCGTGGAAAAAGGTGCTTGTGGCGGCGCTGGAAGAGGGCTTCGACCTGGCCTCGGGCTTGCACAACCTGCTGCGCGACGAAGCGGATTTGGCGGCGGTGGCCAAGGCCTGCGGCCGCGAACTGCACGATGTGCGGGTGCCCGATGTGGACTATCCGATCGCCAATGGCGTCAAGCGCAGCGGCAAGCGGGTGCTGGCGGTGGGCACCGATTGCTCGGTCGGCAAGATGTACACCGGGCTGGCGCTGGACCGTTCAATGAAGGCGGCGGGCCGCAAGAGCACGTTCCGCCCCACCGGGCAGACCGGTATCCTGATCACCGGCGAGGGCATCCCGCTTGACGCGGTGGTGGCGGATTTCATGGCCGGTGCGGTGGAATGGCTGACGCCCGACAATGACGCCGATCACTGGGATATCATCGAGGGGCAGGGCAGCCTGTTCCACGTGTCGTTTTCCGGGGTGACGCTGGCGCTGATCCATGGCGGCCAGCCCGATGCGCTGATCCTCAGCCACGAGCCGACGCGAAGTCACATGCGCGGATTACCGGATTATCCTCTGCCGTCGCTCGAGGCGCTGCGCGACATGGCGCTGCCGCTGGCCCGGGTGGCCAACCCGGATTGCCGGATCGTGGGGATTTCGGTCAACACCGCCGCGATGTCCGAGGATGAGGCGCTGGCCTGCCTGTCGGAAATCGAGGCGCGCATGGGGCTTCCCACGGTCGATCCGTTCCGTCAGGGTGCCGAACGTCTGGCCGAGGCGCTGGACGCGCTCTGAGCCCCGGGCCGCGATGCCCCGAAGCGCGACGGCGTGGCGAATTATTGGAAAGCGAAGAAGGAGCGGGATGTGATCGAAACGCGCCGCGATACCTTCCGTCTGGCGGAAGTCTTTACCATTTCGCGCGGCTCGCGCAGCGAGGCGCAGGTGCTCACCGTGTCCGTCACCCGCGCGGGGGCGACCGGCCGGGGCGAATGTGTGCCCTATGCCCGCTACGACGAAACGCTGGACTCGGTGGCGGCGCAGATTGCCGGGCTGCCCGAGGCGATCACCCGCGCCGAGCTGCAAGAAGCGCTGCCGGCCGGCGCGGCGCGCAATGCGGTGGATTCCGCGCTCTGGGATCTTGAGGCGAAACGCAGCGGGCGGCGGGTCTGGGAGCTGGCCGGACTGCCGGCGCCGGGGCCCGAGATCACCGCTTTTACCCTGTCGCTCGACACGCCCGAGAAGATGCGGGCGCAGGCCACCAAACATGCGCATCGGCCGCTGCTCAAGATCAAGCTGGGCACCCCGGATGACATGCCCCGGCTCGAGGCGGTGCGCGCAGGCGCGCCGGATGCGCGGATCATCGTCGATGCCAACGAGGGCTGGAGCGCCGAGGTCTATGCCGATCTGGCGCCGCATCTGCGGCGGCTGGGCGTGGCACTGGTGGAGCAGCCGCTGCCCGCCGGCGAGGACGAGGCGCTGCGCGGGCTGGAGCGGCTGGTGCCGATCTGTGCCGACGAGAGCTGCCATGACCGGGCCTCGCTGGCCGGACTGGCGGGCAAATACGACATGGTCAACATCAAGCTCGACAAGACCGGCGGTCTGACAGAGGCGCTGGCGCTGCGCGATGCGGCCCGGGCGGCGGGCCATGACATCATGGTGGGCTGCATGGTCGGCTCCTCGCTGGCGATGGCGCCCGCCGTGCTGGTGGCCCAGGGCGCGGCAGTGACCGATCTTGACGGGCCGCTGCTTCTGGCCGAAGACCGCGCCGCACCGCTGCATTTCGATGAAAGGGGTGTGCACCCCTCTGACCCGGCCCTCTGGGGCTGACCGCTGACAGGAGAGACAGCCCATGGCCCGCACCGTCTATCTCAACGGAGACTATCTGCCCGAGGACGAGGCCCGGGTCTCGATCTTTGATCGCGGCTTCCTGATGGCCGATGGCGTCTATGAGGTGACCTCGGTGCTGGGCGGCAAGCTGGTGGATTTTCCCGGCCATGCCCGGCGGCTGACCCGCTCGCTCGAGGCGCTGGACATGGCGGTGCCGCTCACCGAGGCGGCGCTGCTGGAAATTCACCGCGAGCTGGTGGCGCGCAACGCGCTCGACGACGGGCTGATCTATCTGCAAGTCACCCGGGGGGCACCGGGCGACCGCGACTTCATCTTTCCCGATCCCGAAACCACGCCGCTGACCGTGGTGCTCTTTACCCAGGCCAAGCCGAACCTGGCCGAGAGCGCCGAGGCCGAGCGGGGGCTCAAGGTGATCTCGATCGACGACATCCGCTGGGGCCGGCGTGACATCAAGACGGTGCAGCTGCTCTATCCCTCGATGGGCAAGATGATGGCCAAGGCCGCCGGCGCCGATGACGCCTGGATGGTCGAGCAGGGCCTGGTGACCGAAGGCACCTCGAACAACGCCTATATCGTCAAGGACGGGCGGATCATCACCCGGGCGCTGTCGAACGACATCCTGCACGGCATCACCCGCGCCGCCGTGCTGCGCTTTGCCGAAGAGGCGCAGATGAAGGTCGAAGAGCGCAGTTTCAGCATCGACGAGGCGCAGGCGGCGGAAGAGGCTTTCATCACCTCGGCCTCGAGCTTTGTCACCCCGGTGGTGCAGATTGACGGCGTGGCGCTGGGCGCGGGGGCGCCGGGCCCGGTGGCGAAACGGCTGCGCCAGATCTACATCGAGGAAAGTCGCAAGGCCGCCCTCTGAGCCCAGCTGCGGCACCGCGGCAACAGGTGGCAAGGATCGGCCGAGGCGGGACGCAAAAGCCACGCTTTCCTGCCGATATCTGCGGCTCACAGGCTTGGCACTTGAGGCCGGGCATGCGGCGTGGTGTCTGTGGCAAAGCGAGGCCGGAGAGATGCGTCCGGGCTGCATCAGGGGCGCCGCCGCCCGGTTTTTCCGGCGCGGTCATGGCAGCTCTCACCGCTTGGTGAGCGCTGCGTCTGGCCGAGGGCCGAGGGCCTGCCAGCCCGATCCCTGGCGATGTGCCCGGAGCCGACCCTGACGCCGCGTGACCGGATTGTGAGGGTAATTGGGGGGCAATTATGCTGGAAGGCTTGATCGTTTTGGCCGCGGCTCTGTGTGGAGCTTTGGCGGGCGTTGCTCTCGGATGGCGGTTGCGCTCCGCGCTGATGGTGCGGCCGCCGCATGTGGCCGAGATCGAGGCGCTGCGGGCCGAGCTGCGCACCGCCATCGGCCTTCAGGCCGACAAGGACGCCCGTATTGCGACTTTGGAGGCCGATCTCGAGGCCGAGCGCACCGGCTATGTCCGCTTCGAGCAGGAACGCCGCGGCAGCCAATTGGCCAGGCGCCAGTTCGGTTGAGGCCACCCCGTCTTGCCCGTTTTTCCAATCGCGCCCTCCGGGGCGCGATTGTCGTTTGCGGGGTCGTGGTTTGGCGTGGCACACAAGCGCGTGAGGAATGCTAGACGACCGGTCTATTATTACTTAGGTGACCAGCATGACAGAGCACAGCAAATCCGATCTCAAACGGCTGCACATCCTTGAAACCGGCCGCGCCCTGGTGGTCCGGCACGGTTTCGGCGGGGTCGGCATCGCCCGCATCCTCAAGGAATGCGGCATCCCCAAGGGGTCGTTCTACTACTACTTCGAGTCCAAGGAGGAATTCGGCAAGGCGCTGCTCGACCATTATGTCGAAACCTATCTGGCGCGCTTCGATACGCTGATCGCCGGCCCCGGAGCGGCGCGCGACAAGCTCGATCGCTTCTGGCAGGCCTGGCTGGCGCAGGCCGGGGCCGAGGGCATTGCCAGCCAATGCCTTGTCGTCAAGCTGGGGGCCGAGGTGGCCGACCTGTCCGACGACATGCGCCTGATCCTCGACACCGGCATATCAGAGCTGGTGGGGCGCATTGCCGACCTGCTGCGGGCCGGGGCAGAAGAGGGCTCGATCCGCCGGTTCGATGCCCCCGAGGCCGTGGCCCGGATGCTCTATGCGAAATGGCTGGGGGCCGCCATTCTCGCCAAGCTCGCCCGCTCTCAGGCGCCGCTGCAACAGGCGCTTGCAGAGACGACAGACCAACTCTCACGCACATCCTGAAGGAAAATTGCAATGAAAGCTGCCACGCACGATACATTCGGCGAGCCCGTCGAGGTGCTCGCATCCACCGAGGTGGAAAAACCCGCGCCAGCGGCGGGTGAGGTTCTGGTCAAGATGACCTTCTCGCCGATCCACAACCACGATCTCTGGACGGTGCATGGCAGCTACGGCTACAAGCCCGAGCTGCCCGGCGCCATCGGCGGGTCGGAAGCGCTGGGCACCATCGCCGAGATCGGCGACGGCGTCGAGGCCGCGCTTGTCGGCCAGCGGGTGGCCGTTGCCGGTGTCCACGGCAGCTGGGCCGAGTATTTCACCGCCCCGGCCGGCGGCGTGCTTCCGCTTCCCGAGGCGATCAGCGACGCGGACGGCGCGCAGCTCATTGCCATGCCGTTCAGCGCGCTGTCGCTTCTCGAATCGCTGAAAGCCAAGGAAGGCGATTGGATCATCCAGACCGCAGCCAACGGCGCGGTCGGCAAGGTCATGGTGGCGCTGGCGAAATCCCGCGGCATCCACCTGCTGAATTTGGTGCGCCGGCCCGAGGCGGCGGCGGAGCTCGAGGCGCTGGGCGCCGAGCACGTGCTTTCGACTTCGGACGAGGGCTGGCAGGACAGGGCGGCGGCGCTGGTGGGCGACCGGGCGGTTTCGGCCATCGATTCGGTGGGCGGCGAGGTCTCGGCCGCGCTGGTCGATCTGCTGGCATCGGATGGCGAGCTGGTGGTCTTTGGCACCGCGACCGGCGCGCCGATGCCGCTGTCGTCCGGGGCGCTGATCATGAAGCAGATCACCGTGCGCGGCTTCTGGGGGTCGCGGGTCAGCGCCGAGATGGCGCCGGAAGAGCGCAAGCGGCTGATCACCGAGCTTGTGACCCTGGCCGCACAGGGGGCGCTGCGGCTCGACGTCGGCGGCACTTACGGGCTCGACGACGTGAGCGAAGCGGTCACGGCGGCCCGTACCCCGGGCCGATCCGGCAAGATCCTGCTGCGCGGCTGAGTGCTGCGCCCCTCCCCGCCGATCCGTCGGCAGGGGGGGCCTCTGGGCTCAGCCCTTGTCGACGTTCTCGGCAAAGGCGGTCTTGAAGGCCTCGCGCTGATCGTCGCTGGCCTCGGACTGATGGGCGGCTTTCCAGTCGGAATAGGGCATGCCGTAAAAGATTTCGCGCGCCTCTTCCTTGTCCATCTCGATGCCGCGTTCGTTGGCGGCCTCCTGATACCAGCGCGACAGGCAGTTGCGACAGAACCCGGCCAGGTTCATCAGGTCGATGTTCTGCACGTCGGTGCGCTTGTCCATCAGATGCGCGCGCAGGGTGCGAAAGGCGGCGGCTTCAAGCTCGATACGGGTCTGGTCGTCCATGGTGCGGGTCTCCCTTGGGTTCGGGATGAATATGGGGGGCTGCGGTGCGCGGGAAAAGGTCAGCGGGCGTGGCGACACCGGGCCAGCTGCACCTGATAGGTGATCGACCGGGTGCCGACCTCATCGGCGACACGCAGCAGCCAGGCCTTGCTGTTGTAGGACTGGCGGGCAAACCCAGTGTGGCCTTCGTGATAGGCCAGATACTGGTTGCGCGCATCCACCAGCGACACGCCGTTGCGGGCGCGGGTCTTGTTCATGTACCAGCCCATGAAATCGGTGGCATCGTTGATCCGGTCGCGCTTGGCACGACGATTGCCGGTTTCTTCGCGGTATTCGTCCCAGGTGGCGTCGAGCGCCTGGGAATAGCCGAAGGCCGAACTTTGCCGGCCCATCGGGATCACCCCCAGCGTGTAGCGCAGCGGCGTGCGGGCATTACCGACGAATTTGCTCTCCTGGTAGATCGTGGCCATCTGCACATGCACCGGGACACCCCAGCGCCGCTCCGTGGCGCGGAAGGCCCGGAAATATTTCGGGCGCTCCTCAAGAATTGCACAGGCGTCATCGAGATTGCGCGGCGCCGATTGATTGCCGCCGCCACAGGACGCAACGGCGAGCACCATAACCATGGCGCGAAGGACTCTGCTCATTTGCCTCTCGCTCGTGTATTTGGTCTTTTGTTTTGTCGCAGTGTAGCGAAAATCGCCTGACAGGGAAATCACGTTTTCCCGGGCGGCGGGCTTTGAGCGGGCCTGCACCCGGGCCGCTGCCGGGCCACTGTATGACCATGGGTCACAGTTTGTTTCCTTGATTTCCCGGCGGAAAATTGGACATTTCCCCCTTGATGACGCTAACCTGTGGCGGTAGAGGCCCCGGAATGCACACAGCACGCGCAAAATATCATTTGGGACAGGTGGTCCGGCACAAGAAGCACCCGTTTCGCGGCGTGGTCTTCGATGTCGACCCTGAATTCAACAACACCGAGGAATGGTACAACGCCATTCCCGAGGACAGCCGACCCAAGCGTGAACAGCCGTTCTATCACCTGCTCGCCGAGAACGATCAGAGCTTCTACGTGGCATACGTGTCCGAGCAGAACCTTGTCGCGGATTATTCCGGACGGCCTGTGGATCACCCGGATATCCCCGATCTCTTCGGCGAATTCGAAGATGGATCCTATCCGCT
Organism: Marinovum sp. PR37; assembly: GCF_028807375.1. Lineage (NCBI taxonomy): Bacteria > Pseudomonadati > Pseudomonadota > Alphaproteobacteria > Rhodobacterales > Roseobacteraceae > Marinovum > Marinovum sp. PR37. Next base: position 35,245 of record NZ_JARAML010000038.1, read on the forward strand.
GCACTTCCAGCTGAATTGAGGGGACGGTGGGGTGCAAACCCTCCAAAATCGCCCCGTAGGGTAGATTTCCAACCCACCGCCGCCGAACGCCCCGCTCAATATCCGATCGCGCAGCCGTCCTTGCGGGCGTCCGAGGCGCCTTCGAGCACGCCGCTGGCATGCATGCGGATTGCCTGCGCCCCGCCGATCGGCTCGGTCGGGGTCACCACATCATGCCCCAGCGCCGCCAGCTTTGCCGCCACCTCCGGGCTGTAGCCCCGTTCGAGCTGAAGCCGGCCATCGTCGAAAAAGGCGCGCGGGGCATCCACGGCGGTCTGCAAATCCATGCCGTAGTCGCGCAGGTTTGTGACAAAGCGGGCATGGCCGCAGGACTGGTACTGCCCGCCCATCACGCCGAACGGCATTTCGATGCGCCCGGCCGCGCCCAGCATGCCGGGAATGATGGTGTGCAGCGGGCGCTTGCCCGGGCCGAACTCGTTGGGATGGCCTTCGCGCAGGTTAAAACCGCAGCCGCGGTTGTGCAGCAGCAGGCCGAATTTCGGACTGGCGAGGCCCGACCCGAAGCTGTGGAAAATCGAATGGATCAGCGATACCGCCATGCCGTCGCGATCGACCGCGGTGATGTAGATCGTGTCCCGGTGCACCGATTCGGCGATCCGCGACGGCCCCGGCAACGCCCGGCCCGGATCGATCCGCGCGGCCAGCTCGGCGGCCAGCGCCGGGCTGCACATCTGCGCCGTGGCATCCAGAACGTCGGGATCGGCAATCAGCCGGTTGCGGCTGTCATAGGCCAGCTTGCCGGCCTCGGTCTCGAGATGGGTGCGGGCGGCGCCAAACGGGTCCATCGAGGCCAGATCGAACCGCGCGAGGATGTTGAGCAGCAGGATGGCGGTCGCACCCTGGCCGTTCGGCGGATGTTCGAAAACTTCGGTGGCGCGGTATTGTCCGGTGATCGGCGTGGTCTCTTCGCCCCGGGTGGCGGCGAAATCCTCGGCGCAGTGCCGGCCGCCGGCGGCCGCCAGCGCGGCCAGCATGTCCTCGGCCACCTCGCCCTGGTAGAAGGCCGGGGCACCATGCCGGACGATGCGGCGCATCACCTCGGCCTGGCCCGGCGCGCGGAACAGATCGCCCGGTTTCAGCGGTCGCCCGTCCCGGAGGTAGAAGTCGCGCGCCACGCCTTGCAGCCGAGGCGCCTTGTTGGGCCAGTCAAACCCCACGCGATCGGCCACCGGCACGCCCTCTTCGGCATAGCGGATCGCTGGCTGGAGCAACCGGTCGAGGCCCAGGCGGCCATGGCTCTCGGACATTCGGCAAAACGCCTCGACCGCGCCAGGGACGGTGACCGCATCCGCGCTGCCATCGGGGATCGTGCCGTGGCCGGCCGCGCGCAGCCGTGCCGCATCGGCCGCCGCCGGTGCGCGGCCCGAGCCGTTGAAGCCCAGCACGCGCTCCGCCCCTGCCGGTTTGATCAGGGCAAAGCAATCGCCCGCCAGCCCGCACATATGCGGCTCGCAGAGGCTCATCAGCAAGGCGCCGCAGATTGCCGCGTCCATCGCCGTGCCGCCGTCTTTCAGGCAGGCCAGGGCCTCGGCCGCGGCCAGCGGATGCGAGGTGGCGACCATGCCGTTGGTGGCCCGCACCGGCGACCGTCCGGGAAGATGAAAATCGCGCATCTGAACCTCCGTCGTGATGGATCGGAGGCTAGCGTCGCCTGGCGCAGAAGAAAATCGCGATTTCGGAGAAAGGGACCTCGGCGCCGCGCACTGGGTGGGGGCTGTTAACACGCGGCGCCGAGGTGAAGCTATATGCAGCTACCCGTACTGTATCGCGTTCCATTCAGGCGTCGGTGGGATGGGATTGCGGCGGAACTGGGGCAAAGGCGCGAAACGGGCGGTAATTGATTGCAACTGTGCGCAATGTCACACAACCGCAAAGTGAAGCGTCAACTTGCTGCGACCGTCATTGCGTTGATAGTGCAGATCCGAGGTCATCTGGCGGATCAGATGCCAGCCGAATCCTCCCTCGGGCAGCTCCGCCGTCGGGCCCTCTAGGTTGGCGGGGCGGCCTTCCGGCAGGGCCTCGTCCGGGAAGGGCCGGCCGTGATCGGTGATGGTACAGGTCAGGGTTTCCGCGGTCAGTTCCATTTCGAGACCCAGCGGCCCGCCCTCGCGAAACCCATAGCCATGTTCGACCACGTTGTTGAGCGCTTCGGCCAGCACCAGTTCGACCGCGCTGCGCGCCTCGGCCGGGTGGCCCCAGTCCGCCAGTGCCACCATCGCCTCGCCCAGAAGGTTGCGCACGGCCAATCCGCCGGTGCGGGTGTTCAGTGAGATGCGGTGCGCTGCAATGCGGGGCTTGGCAACCGGTTCCAAGGGACGGTGCTCCTTTCGCCCGTCAGTCGGCGTGAGCCATCAGCGCCGCATCCAGTGTCGGAAAGAGCGCAAAGACCGTGTCCATCCGGGTCAGCCGGAAGACGCTTTCCACAGCGGGGGTGAGCCCTGCGAGATCGAGCCTGCGCCCGGGGCCGAGCTGTTTCATCGCGGCGACGATGGCGCCAAGCCCGCTGGAATCGATGAAACCGACTTGCGCGAGGTCGAGGATCACCCGTCTGGAGGGGCCGTCGGTTTCCGCTCGCATCGCATCCTTGAACTGGATCGCCACCGCGGCGTCGATGCGCCCGGCGTTGACCGTGACGATCTGCAATGCGCCTTCGGTTCTGCTGGTCATGTCCATGGCTCGGTCACCTTGCGTTACGATTTCGCCCCCACGCTAGACGGCAATCCTTACTAAATTGTATGCAGGGGTAAGGATTTGGGGAGGTAGGCCATGAGCGAAGTGACGATCCTGGGCGCGGCACGCACGCCGATGGGCGGATTCCAGGGCGAATTCGAGGGCGTCGAAGCCAGCACGCTGGGCGGCGTGGCAATCGCCGCGGCGCATCGCGAAGCCGGCAAACCGGCGCTGGACGAGGTGCTGATGGGCTGTGTCCTGCCGGCCGGTCAGGGCCAGGCGCCGGCACGGCAGGCCGGGTTTGCCGCCGGCCTCGGCGAAACCGTGCCCGCCACGACGATCAACAAGATGTGCGGCTCGGGCATGAAGGCGGCGATGATGGCCTTTGACCGGATCGCCCTGGGCCAGGCCGGCGCCATCCTGGCCGGCGGCATGGAGAGCATGACCGAGGCGCCTTACCTGTTGCCCAAGATGCGCGGCGGCGCCCGCATCGGCCACGGCCAGGTGGTCGATCACATGTTCCTCGACGGGCTCGAGGACGCCTACGACAAGGGCCGGCTGATGGGCACCTTCGCCGAGGATTGCGCCGCGCATTACCAGTTCACCCGCGAGGCGCAGGATCAATATGCCATCGGCTCGCTGGACAATGCGCTTGCCGCCGAACGCAATGGCGCCTTTGCCGACGAGATCGCGCCGGTCAAGCTGCACCGGCGGCATGGCGAAGAGATCATCACCTGCGACGAACAGCCCGGCAAGGCCCGCCCCGAGAAGATCCCGATGTTGAAACCCGCCTTCCGCAAGGATGGCACGGTGACCGCCGCCAATGCCTCGTCGATCTCCGATGGCGCGGCGGCGCTGGTGCTGGGCACGCCGGAGGTGGCCGAGGCCCAGGGCGTGGCGCCGCGCGCCCGCATCCTCGGCCATGCCAGCCACGCCCAGGCGCCGGGCTGGTTCACCACCGCGCCGGTGCCGGCGGCCAGAAAGCTGCTCGACCGGATCGGCTGGAAGGTCTCGGATGTCGATCTGTGGGAGGTCAACGAGGCCTTTGCCGTGGTCCCGATGGCCTTCATGCAGGAGTTGGGCCTGCCGCGCGACGTGGTCAACGTCAACGGCGGCGCCTGCGCGCTGGGCCACCCGATCGGCGCCTCCGGCGCACGGATCATGGTGACGCTGCTCAATGCGCTGGAAAAACGCGGGTTGAAGCGCGGCGTCGCGGCAATCTGCATCGGCGGCGGCGAAGGCACCGCGATCGCGGTGGAGCTGATCTGAGCTCAATTGCTAAGTTCCCGGTTGCTTGAGACCCTCTGACGAGCGCTCGGGTGGGTTGTTCGAACTTGTTGACTCTAGGACAGCTGCGGCTCACGCTTGTTGTTCATGCTTTGATTGTATCTGGGTTGGCTAAATGACAGACCGTATTTCATACGAATCGCATATTCTGGATTCAATTCATCACAAGGCGAATACCGCAAAAAACGAATGCTTCTTTGTTGGTTTTCTTGATGGCGTTCTTGCCAATGAACGATTGGATCTGACTGAAGTTGAGCCGCTCTTGGCGGAATGTGCAGCCATTTGTCGGCAGGTTGGCGACGACGATGCCGCAGAGATCTTGGCCGAAGCGTCTGCGGGTCATGGCGACACGCCAAAGGTGCTATTGGAGACGATAGCGCAAATTGCAGAGATCCGGTCGGAAAAGATTGATCCCGCGTGTCGGCGGTCCAATGCGAACCGGCTCTTGGGTTTTTGTGCCGGCGTCAACTGCGATGGCATTGTCACCCGACGAGAAGCCAGGGTGCTCTATGATCGACTGGGGGCTGCGCATGACCTTGATGACGATCCAAGGGTCGTATCGTTGCGGCATGTGGTGCTGGATGCCTTGGAAGACGACTTGATAGATGAGGCGGAGTCTGCCGAGATCAGTCAGCTGATTACCACATTGGTAGGCGACAGTTACGCCGATACCGGAATCCCAAGTTCGGAGACCCTTCCCGTTATTCACGATATCGATGAGATCGACGAAACCATTCTTGATGGCAGTCGAGTCGTCCTGACAGGCAGGTTTTCTTTTGGTTCTCGAGGTCAGGTCTCGGACAGGTTGCAGGAATACGGAGCGATACTTCAGTCCGTACCAACCCGGAAAACAGATATCGTTTTGATCGGAAGTGAAGGGTCGCCGAATTACGCCTACAAACATCACGGTGGCAAACTAGCCAAGGCACTTACGCTACGGTCCACTGGGCCCGCGCCGAGACTTTATACAGAACCGCAGTTACGTATCATTCTGAGATGACATCAGGGCAAAGCCGGCTTTGTCATTGCCGCCGACCCCCTGGTCGACAACACCCCGCCCCAGTCTACCTCTTTCCGGGTGCGGCGCATTCCGGTGCCGCACCCGGAAAGAGAAGGCGATGCAGATGGCCCGCGAGACCCTGTACCCCGAGGCCCGGCGCGGCTTTGTGACCGCGCTGAGCCTTTTTGCCTGCCTGGGCTGTGTGATCTTTGCCGTCAGCATCCTGATCGCCGATTTCGTGGTGCCCGATCATGACTGGATCGCCGACACGATCAGCGATCTCGGCGCCGGCAAATACGAATACATCGTGGATATCGGCATCTATGCCTTTGCCGCCGCGCTGATCGCCGCCGCACTTGTGGCCGCGCATCTGCATCCGGGCGGCCGGGGATGGAGCTTCGGGCTGGTGGGGCTGGCGGTGCTGGCCTTGATCGTCTTTCTGGTCGGCGCGCGGAACGAATACGGCGATCAGGACAAGGACGGGGCGGTCATCCATGTCTATCTGGTTTATGCGCTGGGCGTGCTGCAATTCCTGGTGCCGCTCGGCATGGCCCGGGGCGCGGGACGGCACGGCGGCCCGCATGGCCGCATCCTGGTGGCGCTGGCGGCGCTTTGGCTGGTCTCCGCGCCGGTGTTCTTTTTCCTGCCAACCGGGATCGACGGGCTGTACGAACGCTACCTCGGGGTGATTGCCATGGCGATGGTGGTGACGCTGGCGCATCTGTTTCACCGGCTCTGCCGCTAGGGCCGGCCAACACCTGACCGAAAGGGGGCGGTGGTGCAGGGCGCGGGGGCACCGCGCTTGCTCGACGGGGTGCGCCGCGTCGATAAGGCGCCGCGCGGCCGTTGCGCCGTAAGCGCCCGGTTTCTACCGCAGCGGCTGGTCCTTGACGCGG
>NZ_JARAML010000039.1:0-37812 GCF_028807375.1 Marinovum sp. PR37
ATTCAAAATTACCCTCAAAAAACTCGCAAAATCATGAGCCGAGGGGTCGCCGGGGCCCCAAACGAGGCACCCGGACGAGACAGTAAAAAGCCGCGGGGGATGCCCGCGGCTTTTCGCTTTTCTGTCGGTATGCTGGGCCGGGACGGCCCGCCCCATGGGGCCGCGCCAGCGCTCAGCCGCCGAAATCGTCGAGCATGATGTCTTCGCGGTCGACGCCCAGATCGAGGAGCATGTTGATCACCGACTGGTTCATGATCGGCGGACCGCACATGTAGTATTCGCAGTCTTCCGGCGCCGGGTGATCCTTGAGGTATTCCTCGTAAAGCACGTTGTGGATGAAGCCGGTGTAGCCCTTCCAGTCGTCCTCGGGCAGCGCATCCGACAGCGCGACATGCCATTCGAAGTTGGAAAATTCCTCGGCCAACTGGTCGAAATCCTCGACGAAGAACATCTCGCGCTTGGAGCGGGCCCCATACCAGAAGGTGATCTTGCGGTCGCGGTTCTCGAGGCGCTTGAGCTGGTCGAAGATATGGCTGCGCATCGGTGCCATGCCGGCACCGCCGCCGATGAAGACCATCTCTTTCTGGGTATCACGGGCAAAGAACTCGCCGAAGGGACCGGAGATGGTGACCTTGTCACCGGGTTTCAGGTTGAAGATGTAAGACGACATCTGGCCCGGCGGAATGCCCTCGGAGCCCGGCGGCGGCGAGGCCACCCGGACGTTGAGCATGATCAGCCCCTTTTCGTCGGGGTAATTGGCCATGGAATAGGCCCGTTCGATCGGCTCTTCGACGTGGGAGTCATACTGCCAGAGATCGAACTTGTCCCAATCCGGCCGATATTCTTCCTCGACGTCGAATTCCTTGTAGGACAGCTTGTGCGCCGGGGCTTCGATCTGGATGTAGCCGCCGGCGCGGAAGTTCACGTCCTCGCCCTCGGGCAGTTCCAGCACCAGGTTCTTGATGAAGGTGGCGACGTTTTCGTTGGAACGCACGGTGCATTCCCATTTCTTCACGCCGAAGACCTCTTCCGGAACCTCGATTTCCATGTCCTGCTTGACCGCTACCTGGCAGGACAGGCGGTCACCGCAGGATGCCTCGCGCTTGGTGATATGCGATTCCTCGGTCGGCAGGATCGAGCCGCCGCCGGAGTGGATGCGGACCCGGCATTGCGCACAGGTGCCGCCGCCGCCGCAGGCCGACGGGACAAAGAGTTTTTCCGCCGCCAGAGTCTGGAGCAGCTTGCCCCCGGCCGGCACCGAAATGGTCTTTTCGCCGTTGATGGTGATGTTGACGTCGCCCGAGCTGACGAGCTTTGACCGCGCCGCCATGATGATCATCACCAGCGCGGTGACGATCAGGGTAAAGAGAAGGACGCCAAGTCCGAAGGTTTCCATGGTCCGGGCCTCTCCTTACAGTTTGACGCCGCTGAAGGACATGAAGGCCATGGCCATCAGTCCGGCAGAGATGAATGTGATGCCGAGGCCCTGAAGTCCGTCGGGAATATCGGAATACTTGAGCTTTTCGCGCACCCCCGCCATGGCGGTGATGGCCAGCGCCCAGCCGAAGCCCGACGAGGCGCCATAGGTCAGCGCTTCGGGGAAATCGTAGCTGCGTTCGACCATGAAGAGCGAGCCGCCGAGGATGGCGCAGTTCACCGTGATCAGCGGCAGGAAGACCCCGAGCGCGTTGTAGAGCGGCGGGAAGTACTTATCGAGCACCATCTCGAGGATCTGCACGAGCGCCGCGATGACGCCGATATAGGAGATCAGCCCGAGGAAGGTCAGGTCGATGTCGGGGAAGCCGGCCCAGGCCAGCGCGCCGGGGGCGAGCAGATAGGTCAGGATCAGATTGTTGGCCGGCACGGTGATCGACTGCACCACCATGACCGAGATGCCGAGGCCGATGGCCGTCGAGATCTTTTTCGACACGGCGAGAAAGGTGCACATGCCGAGAAAGAATGCCAGGGCCAGGTTCTCGACAAAGATCGCCTTGACCGCGAGAGATACGAGACCTTCCATCAGTGTGCCTCCACCGCTTGAATGCGGTATTCCCGCTCTTCGACCTGCCCCGGTTTCCAGGTGCGGACCGCCCAGATCAGCAGACCGATCACGAAAAACGCCGAGGGCGGCAGCAGCAGAAGGCCGTTGGGCACATACCAGCCGCCATTGTTCACCGTCTCGAGGATGGTGACGCCGAACAGCGAGCCCGAGCCAAACAGTTCGCGGAAGAAGGACACCACCATCAGCAGCAGCCCGTAGCCCAGGCCGTTGCCGACACCGTCGATGAAGCTCGCCACCGGCGGGTTCTTCATCGCAAAGGCCTCGGCCCGGCCCATGACGATGCAGTTGGTGATGATCAGGCCGACAAAGACCGACAGCGTCTTGGAGATCTCGTAGGCATAGGCCTTGAGCACCTGATCGACGAGGATCACCAGCGAGGCGATGATCACCATCTGCACGATGATCCGAATCGAATTGGGGATCTGGTTGCGCAGCATCGAGATGAACAGCGACGAGAAGCCCGTCACCGCGATCACCGCCAGCGACATCACGAAGGCCACCTGCATCGAAGAGGTCACCGCCAGCGCCGAGCAGATGCCCAGCACCTGAAGGGTGATCGGGTTGTTGTCGACCAGCGGGTCGACGAGTTGCGAACGATAGGTCTGTGCCATCAGCCAACCTCTCCTGCTTTCAGCCGTTCAAGGAAGGTGCCGTAACCGGCCTCGCCCATCCAGAAACGCACCAGGTTGTCCACGCCCACCGAGGTCAGCGTCGCCCCGGCCAGTGCATCCACGAAATGTTCCGCGCCCTCGGGCGGCGGGGCCTTGGCGACGGTGATCGCCAGGTCGCCATCCTCGGCAAAGAGCTTCTTGCCGTTCCACAGCGCTTTCCAGCGCGGGTTGTCCACCTCGGCACCCAGGCCGGGGGTTTCGCCGTGCTGATAGAATTGCAGGCCATAGATGTCGTTGCCGTTCTCTTCCAGCGCGATGAAGCCGTAGAGCGTCGACCACAGACCATAGCCTTCGATCGGCAGGATCACCTTGTCGAGCGCCCCGGCCTCGTCACGCAGCAGATAGATCATCCGAAAGGCGTCCATCTGGCCGCCCAGACCGGCCGGGTCTTCGTCCAGCGCGCGCACGATCGCCGGGTCGTCGGCGGCGGCCAGGTCGTCGAAGGTCTCGATGTCGAACTGATCGGCATAGGTGCCGCTGTCGAGCTCGAGCACATGCGGCTCGAAGGCTGCGAAAGCCTCGTTCACCGGCACGGTCTCGTCATAGACGCCGGCGACCTGAAGGATGTTGACCCGCTTGTCGACCAGGCGGTTGGCTTCCTGCACCGGGCGCAGGGCCACGGCGGCGGCCGAAACCACCATCGAGGCGACCAGACAGAGCGCCACGGCGACAAAGACCGTCTTGCCCACGCTGTCGGGCGGCGCATCGAGAAAGCGGCGGATCGGGCCCTTGCGCCCGTTTTCGTCAGGCATGTTGTCCTCAGGCATGGCGCTTTGCCCTCCGTTTGATATTGGCCTGGATGACGAAATAATCGATCAGCGGCGCAAAGACGTTGCCGAACAGGATGGCAAGCATCATGCCTTCGGGGAAGGCCGGATTGATCACCCGGATCATCACCACCATGAAGCCGATGAGCGCGCCGTAGATGTAGCGACCCAGGTTAGTGTGGCTGGCCGAGACCGGCTCGGTCACCATGAAGACCAGGCCGAAGGCATAGCCGCCCACCACCAGATGCCAGTGCCAGGGCATGGCAAACAACGGGTTGGTGTCGGAACCGATCACGTTCAGCAGGGTCGAAAAGGCGATCATGCCCCCCAGACAGCCGACGATCAGCCGCCAGTTCGCGATCTTGGTGAACAGCAGAAAGCCCAGCCCGACCAAAATCATCAGCGTCGAGGTCTCGCCGAAAGAGCCCTGGATCGTACCGACAAAGGCATCCATCCAGGTAATGCCGTTCTCGGGCAGGACCTGATGGCCGTCGGCGGCCGAAATCGCCAGCGCGGTGGCGCCGGAAAAGCCGTCGACCGGGGTCCAGATGCTGTCACCGGACATATAGGCGGGATAGGCGAAATAGAGAAAGGCGCGGCCGACCAGCGCCGGGTTGAGGAAGTTCTTGCCGGTTCCGCCAAAGACCTCCTTGCCGATCACCACACCAAAGATGATGCCGAGCGCCACCTGCCAGAGCGGCGTCGAAGCCGGCAGGATCAGGGTGTAGAGCATCGAGGTGACAAGAAAGCCCTCATTGACCTCATGCTTGCGGACCACCGCAAAGATCACCTCGAAGATGCCGCCCGCGACCAGGGTGACGATATAGATCGGCAGGAAATACAGCAGCCCGTGGGCCATGTTGGCCAGCGGGTTGTTGAAGTTGAAGCCGATGCCCAGCGTCTCGATGATCGCCGCGCGCCAGCCCGAAGGGCCGAATTCGGCGATCGCCATGTTGGTCTGCAAGCCGGTGTTGTAGAGCCCGAAGAGCAACGTCGGGATCGTCGCCAGAACCACATAGGTCATGATCCGCTTCATGTCGATGTAGGAGCGGGCATGCGGGGCGACGGTGGTCACCGTGCGCGGGGTATAGATAAAGCTCTCGACCATCTCGTAGAGCGGGAAGTACTTTTCGTACTTGCCGCCCTTGACGAAGCTCGGCTCTATCCGGTCGAAGAATGCGCGAAGACCCATGGCCTACCCTTCCTTCTCGATCTTGGTGAGGCTGTCGCGAAGCGCGATGCCATATTCATACTTGGCGGGGCAGGCAAAGCCGCAGAGCGCGACGTCTTCCTCATCCAGTTCCAGAACGCCAAGCGCCTGGGCGCTGTCGGTGTCCATCACCAGCAGCGCGCGCAACAGTTGCGTCGGCAGGAAATCCTGCGGCATCAGCTGTTCAAAGGTGCCGATCGGCACCATGGCGCGGCGACCGCCGTTGAGGTTGGAGGTCAGGTTGTAGAGTTTCTTGCTCAGCGCCGATCCCAGCACCGGCTGAAAGGCGTATTTCGACGGCATCGGGCGAATCCAGCCCAGCGGGATCTGCTCGCGGTCTTCCTCGATCAGGGTGACCTGGCGGGCATAGCGGCCGAGATAGGCGGTCGGCCCGGCGCCGGCGCGTCCGCTGAGGATCGAACCGGAAATCACCCGAACCGGGGTGTCGGTCTGCAAATCCGCCTCGCAGAGCTCGAGCATCGAAGCGCCATCGATCGTGCGCACCAGACGCGGATTGCGGCACATCGGGCCGGTCAGCGCGACAATGCGGTCGGCGCTGATGCGGCCGTCGCGCAAAAGGCGGCCGATGGCGATCACGTCGTGATAGCCGATGGTCCAGACCATCTTGTCCTCGCGGGGCGGCTCGAGGAAATGCATGTGCGTCCCGGCCAGACCGGCGGGGTGCGGGCCCGAGAAGCCCGCCGGGGTCACGCCCGCCACATCGGCCCCGGGAATCTCGGCGCCGATCTCCTGGCAGAGATAGGTATTGCCCTCGGTCAGCAGCGCCACGGCGGCCAGGCCGCGGGCAAAGGCCTCGGCGTCGTCGTTGATGATGACGGCGGCATCGGGCGACAACGGCTCGCTGTCCATCGCGGTGACATAGATCGCCGCCGGTTTGCTGTCGGGATCGGGCACCTTGGAATAGGGACGGGTGCGGAACGCCGGCCAGAGCCCGGCCGCGCAGAGACGTTCTGTCACACCTTCGGGGGTGCTGACATCGCCCACCTGCGAGAAATCCACCGGTTCGGCAGCCGCGTGATCGACCTCGATCTCGACGCTGACCAGGACCCGTCGCGCACCGCGGTTGATTGCCTTGATTCGGCCCGAAACTGGTGCCGTGACCAGCACTCGAGGCGTATCCTTATGCGCCAGAATCGGCGCGCCAGCGGCGATAACATCGCCTTCCTGAACCGCGAGTCGAGGCTTCAGGCCGATGTAATCCTGGCCAAGAATTGCTGCGGTTCGGACGGGGGCGGCGTCATGGATCGTCATGTCCGGTGCGCCCAACACCGGCACGTCCAGACCTTTTTTCAACGGAAATTGCTGCACGTCTTTCGTCCTGTCTTCTGTCCCGCCGCCTTATGCGACACTGCGGCTGGGTTTTAAAGCCGGTTTAGGCGCGTTTTCGCGATTCCCAGTTGAACCCAGTCTCGATCTGTCACAGAAGCTCATCAAACGATCACCGGACCAGATTGCAGCCAGCGGAGCCGTCCCATGTCAGACCCTCTTCTTCTTACCCGCCGTAGCGTCTTTGCGATGCCGCTGTTTCTCATGGCGTGCAAGAAAGGCTGGTCGGTGCTGGAGCTGACCGGGCTGACCATGGGCACCGGCTATTCCATCATCGCCGTCGATCACAGCCGCAATGTCGACCAGGCCGAACTTCAGACCGCCGTCGATGCCGCTCTGGACCGGGTCAACGTGCAGATGTCGAACTGGGACGCCGGCTCCGAGATCTCGCGCTTCAATGCAGCGGCACAGGGCGAAAGCCTGAATGTCTCGCCAGAGCTGGCGCAGGTGATGCAGGCGGCACAGGACGTCCATGCCGCCAGCGAAGGCGGCTTCGACGTGACCGTCGGCGCGCTGATCGATCTCTGGGGCTTCGGCGCCGGCCAGTCCCGTCGCGACATGCCCGCCGAATCCGAGATTGCCGAAGCCATGGCCTGCTGCGGCCAGGCGCGTTCGGTCGACCTGCAAGGTAGCCAGCTCACCAAGCTCACCCCGGGCGCCGAGGTCTACCTTTCGTCGATCGGCAAGGGCTTTGGCGTCGACCAGGTGGCCAAGGCAATGGCCGGATTCGGCATCACCGATTACATGGTCGAGATCGGCGGCGATCTCTATGCTTCCGGCCGCAACCCCGACGGCCAGCCCTGGCAGATCGGCATCGAGACGCCGCAGGCCTATGACCGCGGCATCAGCCAGGTTGTCGGCCTCTCCGGCATGGGCATGGCGACCTCGGGCGATTACCGCAATTATTTCGACGTCGATGGCCAGCGCTTCTCGCATATCATCGACGCCACCTCCGGCCGGCCGGTGACCCATGACACCGCCTCGGTCACCGTGCTGACCGACACCGCCATGCTGGCCGACGCCTGGGCCACCGCCCTGCTGGTGCTGGGCCGCGAACGCGGGCTGGAGATCGCCGAACGCGAAGGCATCGCCGCGCTGTTCATCGATCGCGGCGCCGACGGCTTTGTCACCACCGCCTCCAAGCGCTTTGCGACGGCCACCGCCTAAGAGGACGCCATGTCGACCTTTCTGCTCGCATTCGGACTGCTCTTGCTGGTCATGTTGGGGATGGCGCTTGGCGTCATCCTGAACGGCCGCACGATCAAGGGCAGCTGCGGCGGGTTGAATGCGATTTCCGACGCGGATCAATGCCTGGTCTGCAAGAAGGACATCGACCCCGACAGCCCCCTGCGCGAACGGCTGCAATGCCCGCGCGCACGCAAGATGCTCGATCAGATGCAGGCCGAGGAACGGCCGGCGGGCTGACCCCCGGATCAGCCACGCATCGGCACGAATCCCAGCACCAGAAGCGCCACCGCGGCGATCACCCCGTAAAGCCAGAGCCGGCTGCGGGGCCCTTCCGCCTTCCAGATATTCCGGTAGCGCATGCCGGCGAGGCAGGCGACGACAAAGAGCGCCGTCGCGGTGACGGGGGTGAGCGTGACATCAGGCAAGCGAGGCTCCTCTCTGCGTGTGTTGGAACCCATTTACACAGGCACGAATTCCTATAGCGTATAGTGTGAAACAGGGAGAATACACCATGGTGGCGTCGTACCAGCCCAAGACCCGCGACTCGGCAACGCACGAAAAGACGTCGAGCCAGTCGATCCAGACCAACATGTCGGCCGCGCAGGCCACCGTGGCGCATGTGCTGGAAAGCAAGAGCGACGACATGTTCTGGATCGCGCCCGAGGATACCGTCGGCCATGCCGTCGAAGTGCTGCGCGACAAGAAGATCGGCGCGCTGATGGTCAAAAATCCCCAAGGCGAGCTGGTGGGCATCCTGTCCGAGCGGGACGTGGTGCGCCGGCTGGCCGACACGCCCGGCCATACCCTGCCGCAGAAGGTCGCCGACCTGATGTCAACCGAGGTCAAGACCACCACGCCCAACGAATCCCTGGTTACGGTGCTGCGCCGGATGACCGATGGCCGCTTCCGCCACATGCCGGTGATGCAGGAGGGCCAGCTTGTCGGCCTGATCTCGATCGGCGACGTGGTGAACTATCGCCTGACGGCGCTGGAATACGAAGCCTTGCAGCTCAAGCAGCTGATCGTCGGCTAGGTGACGCCGACGGCCCGCGTCAGAGGTATTCCGCGATACGCTTTTCGATGGCCGCGACCACTGCCGCGGCCTTCGTCTTGTCCGCCGCTGCGGAATGCGGCGCCGCGAACCGCCCGCTGTCATTGTCGAAATAGAGGCCCGAAGCCTCCGCAAAATCCGCCGAGAGCGCGGCCCGGCTCAGAATGTCCGCGCCGATGCCGATATCATTGCCGGCGACGCCAAAACCCTGTTTGACCATCTTGGTCGCCAGCAGCGAGCCGGGGTTGACCGCAACCGTGACCGGCCCGTCCGGCCCCAGTTCCCGGGCCAGTGCCGCGCTCCACATGGTCAGCGCCAGCTTGCTCTGGGCATAGGCCTCCATCGCCTCGAGCGGACGCTCGCCGGCCATGGCCGCCAGGTCCACCGGCGCCTGGGCGGCCGAGGACAGATGCACCAGCCGCCCCTCCGCCGGGATCGCCGGCAGCAGCAGCCGGCTCAGCAGCGCGGGTGCGAAGGTGTTGACGACAAAGCGGAGATCCTCGCCGCGGGCGGTGGTGGCCGGGTCTGCCTTGAGAACGCCGGCATTGTTGATCAGCACGTCGATCCCGCCCTGCTCGGCCAGCAGCCCCTCGGCCATTTTTGCCACATCGTCGAGGTCCGAGAGATCGCCTCGCACCGTTCCGATCACCCCGACACCCGGCAGGGCACGCAACTCTTCGGCGGTGATGGCAAGTTTCTTGACGTTGCGCCCATGCAGCAGAAGGGCATGGCCTTGTTTCGCCAGATGGGTGGCAGTGGCATGTCCGAGGCCGTCTGTGGCGCCGGTGATCAGGATGGTCTTGGTCATGACAGGTCTCGCAATTCGGGGTCGCAAAGGTGCTTTGGTGACAAAGCGGTCGGCGTGGTCAAAGGCGCGGGGGCGCCAGGCCGGTGCAGATAGTGCGCAACCGGCCCGGTGCCACGGCAATTTCGGATCAGAACCCCGAAAGCACCTGCTTGCCGATCACCTTGCCGCTTTCCTGGCGGGCATGGGCGGCGCGCAGCGTCTCGACGCTCAGGGCCCCGGCGCGTTCGGTGACGGTCGAACGCAGCGTGCCGGTGTCGATCATCTGCGACACGCGGTTCAGCAGGTCGCGCTGCGCGGCAATGTCCTCGGTCGCGAACATCGGGCGGGAAAACATGAATTCCCAGTGAATGCTGAGCGCCTTGGGCTTGGCGGGCTTGATATCAAGCGCGGCGGGATCGTCGATCAGCGCGATCTGCCCACGCGGCGCGATCAGCTCGAGGATGGCGGGCCAGTGCTGATCGGTGGCGGTGAGCGCCGCGACATAGGCCGGCGCCTGACCGAGCGCCGCGACCTGTTCGACCAGGTTGCCACGGTGATCGACCACGTGATCGGCGCCCATGTCGCGCACCCAATCCCGGGTTTCCTCGCGCGACGCGGTGGCGATCACCGTCAGGCCGGTGAGCGTCTTGGAAAGCTGGATCAAGATCGAGCCGACGCCGCCGGCCCCGCCGATCACCAGAAGGCTCTGGCCCACGCCACCGCCTTCCGTCAGACGGAAGGAATCGAACAGCATTTCCCAGGCGGTGATCGTGGTCAGCGGAAGGCCGGCGGCCTCGGTGAAATCGAGCCGCGTGGGTTTGCGCCCGACAAGCCGCGCATCGACCGCCTGAAGCTCGGCGTTGCTGCCGGCGCGGGTGACGTCACCCGCATAAAACACCTCGTCGCCGATGATGAAATCGCTGACCTCGGCGCCGGCCTCGACAACCACCCCCGCCGCGTCAAAGCCCAGCACCCGCGGCCCACCCTCGGGCTGCGCATTCTGGCGCAGTTTGACGTCGACCGGGTTGACCGACACGCCGCGCACATCGACGAGGAGATCCTGCGGCCCGATCTCGGGCCGGGGTGCGTCAAATGCCCGGAGCGCATCGGGCGCATCCACCGGTCCTGCCGTCTCGTAGCCAATCGCTTTCATCTCTTGCTCCAATCCAAGCGCTGTGTTGCGACCAGAGGTAACCTTGGCGCATATCCGAATAAATCGGAGATTTCGGATTTCATTATTCCGATTCGCAGGATAATCGCAGGTGTGTTCAGCGTGCCCGGGTCGAGGACGCCGCATCGGAGGGCTGGGGCGCCGGCCCGGTGGTTTCGCGAATCACCAGTTCGGCAAAAACCTCCGAGAGGCTCACCGGCATTTCCGGCTCGCGGATGCGGTTGAGCAGCACCTGCGCCAGCTTGCGCCCCAGCTTTTGCGGCGAAACCGCCATGGTGGTAAGCGGCGGCGTCGCCACGCTGGCATCCTCGATGTCGTCGAAGCCGATGACCGAGACGTCCTTGCCGGGCTGCAACCCGGCCTTGACCAGCCCGAGACAGGCGCCAAGCGCCACCATGTCGCCGTTGCAGACCACCGCCGTCACCTTCGGATGTGTCCGGTAAAGCTCCAGCATCGCCTCCATCCCGGCGCGCTTGGTGTCGACCGATGGCCAGACGATCGCCGGTCCGAGATCCTGCGCCGCCAGGGCCCGCTCATAGCCGGCGATGCGGCGGCGGCGCACCGCGGTCATCCCGGTCCCGCCGAGATAGGCGATATGCCGGTGGCCGAGATCGACGAGGTGACGAGTCGCAGCATCGGTGGCAACCGCATTGCGCACGCCGACATGGTCGAAATCATCGCCGGCCGGCCGCAGGAACGTCACCGTCGGAATGCCCTGCGCCCTGAGCAGCGCGACGGTCTCTTCCGGGGTGTCGAGCGCCGGCACCCACATCAGCCCGCCGCGCCCGTTGCGGATGAACGCCTCGAGCTGGCGGCTCTGTCGGGCGGCATCGTCGCGGGTGTCGAGGATCGACACCAGGTAGCCTTCGCCATCGAGCAGATCGACCGCGCCAGACACGACCTCGGCGTTGAACGGGTTGGCGAACTGGTTGATGACAAACCCGATTTCCCGGTTCTCGCCAGACCGCATCGCCGCCGCCCGGCTGTCGGGCACATAGTGCAGCTTGCGCGCCGCCTCGAGCACCTTTTCGCGGGTCTGTTCGGAAATGCGGCCGGTGCCGCGCATGACCTGGCTGACCGTGGGAATCGAGACCCCGGCTTCCTGCGCGACACTCCTCAGGGTGGGTTTTCCGGCCATGCTCCTCACATCGAAGATATAACGATTAGCCGAAATATAGAAAGCAGCCGCGCGAAAAGATCAAGCATATTCAACAGAACCGCCGATTTAGGCGAAAGCGGCGCGAAAAAAGGATTTGACAGGTGATATATCGTTACATCATGGTACTGCCATCGCCAAGGCGAGTCGTGCGCCGCATGATCCCGCCAACAGCGCGACGGCAGGCTGTCACAGGGTCAGGAGGCCCGGGCAGGCTGTGACCGGGCGGGGCAGGCCGAGAGGCTTTGCGTCCGTGTTTCAATTCGGGAGGAACTTATGTCACTTCACTTCAAACTCGCCGGCGCCGTGTCCGGTATCGCGCTGGCCCTGTCGGCGGGCGTGGCCCAGGCCGAAATCCTGTTCTGGTCGACCCAGGCCAAGCCGGTCGAAGAAGCGCAGGCCATGCGCGAACAGGTGCTTGCCGGCTTCGAAGATGCCGTCGATTATCAACCCAACGACGCCGGCCCCTGGCTGACCCGGCTGAGCGCGGAAATCCAGTCCGGCACCGGCACCATCGGTCTGCTGGGCGCGCTGCACGGCGATTTCTCGGCGATGGATCCCGGCACGCTGGTCGATCTGGGTGACACCGGCACGATGTCCGCTTCCGACACGTTCAACAGCCTGGCCAAGCTTGGCACCGACAGCATGCAGTACATGCCCTGGATGCAGGCCAGCTATATCATGGCGGCCAACCGCGAGGCGCTGCAATACCTGCCCGAAGGCGCCGACATCGATGCGCTGACCTACGACCAGCTGATCGCCTGGGCGGCCAATGTGCACGCGGCCGAGGGCGAACCCAAGTTCGGCTTTCCGGCCGGCCCCAAGGGTCTGAAACACCGCTTCTTTCAGGGGTATCTCTATCCCTCCTACACCGATGGCGTGGTTCGTACCTTCGCCTCGGACAAGGCGGTGACCGCCTGGGAAAAGTTCAAGGAGCTCTGGGCCCACACCAACCCCGGCTCGACCAATTTCTCCTTCATGCAAGAGCAGCTTTTGTCGGGTGACGCCTGGATCGTGTTCGACCACACCTCGCGCCTGGCCAATGCCTTCAACGAGCGGCCCGACGATTTTGTCGCTTTCCCGGCGCCGGCCGGCCCCGAGGGCCGTGGCTTCATGCCGGTCCTGGCCGGCATCGCCATCCCGGAAACCGCGCCTGACAAAGACACGGCCAAGGCGCTGATCGACTATCTGATGCAGCCGGAGACCCAGATCGCCACGCTCAAGGCGACCAATTTCTTCCCGGTGGTCGATGTCGACCTGCCCGATGATCTGCCGCCTTCGGTCAAGGCCGCCGGTGACGCCGTGGCCAAGATGTCGGGCTCGGCCGATGCCAACCCGGGGCTTCTGCCCGCCGGGCTCGGCGACAAGGGCGGCGATTTCAACCGGGTCTTTGTCGACAGCTTCGAACGAATCGTGCTGGCCGGTCAGCCGATCGAAGCGGTGCTGCAAGATCAGAAAGGCCGGCTCGAGGCCATCATGAACGAAACCGGCGCGCCCTGCTGGGCCCCGGACGCCCCCTCGGACGGCGCCTGCCCGGTGGAATGATCCGCCGGGGTCAAAGCGCCCCTCCCCGTCCGGGCCTTCGGGCCCGGACATCCCCCTTGCCCCCAGATCCCACCCAGAGCGCGCGCGACGCGCCGGAACAAGGAGCGATTCCATGAACGCTCGACTATTGCCTTATATGCTGATCCTGCCGGTGACGCTGTTTCTGTGCCTGTTCTTCCTCTACCCCTTCGTGCTGGTCGCGAAACAGGCCTTCACCACCGGCGCCGGCTTTACCCTCGACAACTTTCGCGAGGTGGTCAGCTACTGGAAATTCCCGATCTCGCTGAAAAACACGCTGCTGCTGGCCGCCGCCGTGGTGCCGATCCAGCTGGCGCTGTCGCTGCTGATGGCCACCATGGTGACCCGGATGGAAAAGGGCCGCGACCTCGTGCTCTATGTCTGGACCATTCCGCTGGGCATCTCGGATCTGGCGGCGGGGCTGATCTGGCTGGCGATCTTCGAGCAGTCGGGCTTTCTCAATTCGATGATGCACGGCATGGGTATCGTCGACAAACCGGCCAACCTGCTGACCTTCCAGAACCCCGGGCTGGTCTTCGTGGCCATCGCCCTGGCCGAGATCTGGCGCGCGACGGCGATCATGCTGGTGATCCTAGTCGCCGGCATCGGCCTGATCCCCAAGGAATATTACGAGGCGGCCGAAGTCTTTGGCGCCAGCCCCTGGAAACGTTTCGTCCGCATCACCCTGCCGATGCTGCGGCCCAGCTTGCAGACCGCGCTGGTGCTGCGAGTAATCATGGCCTTCGAGGTCTTTGCCGTGGTGGCCGCGCTTGGCGGCACGCTCTTCCCGGTGCTGATGGGCGAGACCTATGCCTATCAATTCGACCTTCTCAACAGCGGCGCCGCGGCGGCCATGGCGCTGGTCATCCTCGCCATCTCGATCGCCGCGACGCTTGTCATCCTGCGCGCCCTGCGCGTCCCGAAAGGAGCAACGATATGACCGATGCAACCGTTGCCGAAGCCCCCGCCGCGCCCTCAACCCGCAGCGCCGGCCGCTTCCTCTACATCTCCGGCGTGGTCCTTCTCTGCGCCTGGGTGCTGGTGCCGATCTACTTCCTGCTGGTGAACACCCTGTCCTCGCCGGATACCGTCAACAGCTTTCCCAAGCCGCTCTTCCCCGAGTTCGACTTCGGCTCGCTGGCCTTTTTCGCGCAGTTCGCAGGGATGCTGACGTCGCTCAAGAACTCGGTGCTAACGGCGGGGATGACGATGATCATGTCGATCCTGATCGGCGCGCCGGCGGGCTATGCCCTGTCGCGCTTCGATTTCCGCGGCAAGGAGCTGTTCCGCCTGCTGATCCTGCTCACCCGCGCCTTTCCGCTGCCGCTGCTGGCGCTGCCGCTGGCGGTGATGTTCATCCAGACCGGGCTTGACGACACCACCTTCGGCCTCGCGCTGGTGCACACCACGCTGGCCATCCCCTTTGCGGTGCTGATCACCTTCTCACTGTTCTCGGGCATCCCGCTCGAACTGGAAGAGGCCGCCTGGACGCTGGGCTGCACAAGGCTCACCGCCTTTACCAAGGTGGTTCTGCCGCTGATCCTGCCTGGCATCACGGCGTCGGCGATCTTTGCCTTCGTGATCTCCTGGAACGAGGTCTTCGCGGCCGCCGTGCTGACCATCGAGAACCGGACGCTGACCGCCTTTCTGCTGCAAAACCTCGACACCTCGCCGCTGCACCTGAAGTTCGCCGGCGGCTTCATCCTCGTCGTGCCCGCGCTGATCTTTATCTTCGCGGTGCGCAAATACCTCTTCGCCATGTGGGGCATCGCCAACCGCTGAGGCGGTTCATGAAAGGAACCAGAGAAATGGCTGAAATTCAGATCAAGAACGTCGCCAAGAAATTCGGTGCCTATCAGGCGCTGCACGACATCAACCTGACCATTGCCGACCAGGAATTCATGGTCCTGCTCGGCGCCTCGGGCTGCGGCAAGACCACGCTGCTCAGGATCATCTGCGGGCTGGAAACCGCGACCGAGGGCGAAGTCTGGATCGGCGGGCGCCGGGTCGACCACCTCGCTCCCAAGGATCGCGGCATCGCCATGGTGTTTCAGAACTACGCCGTCTTTCCGCATCTGACGGTGTTCGAGAACATCGGCTTTGGCCTGCGGATGCAGAAGCTGCCCGATGACGAGGTCAGGCGCCGGGTCGAACGGGTGGCCTCGCTGATGCATATCGAGATGCTGCTCAAACGCTATTCCGGCGAGCTTTCCGGCGGCCAGCGCCAGCGGGTTGCCGTGGCCCGGGCGCTGGCAATGGAGCCCGATGTGATCCTGATGGACGAACCGCTTTCGAACCTCGACGCGCTCTTGCGGATGGAGATGCGGGCCGAACTGAAAGGCGTGCTGGCAGAGAGCAAGACCACCGCTGTCTATGTGACCCATGATCAGGTCGAAGCCATGTCGATGGCCGACCGCATCAGCGTCATGCACCAGGGCGAGATCGTGCAGGCCGCCTCGCCGATCGAGGTCTATCGCAACCCGGCGGCCGAATTCGTCGCCAGTTTCATCGGCAACCCGCCGATGAACTTCCTGCGCGCCGAGGCGGCGGGCGACGGCAAATGGAGTGTGGCTGGCAACGTGATCGACGGGCCGCGCTATGGCAAGTCGCCGCTGCAATTCGCCATCCGCCCGGAAGACATGCAGCCGGCCGGCGACGGGCTTGAGGCAAAGGTGAAGATCGTCGAACCGCTGGGCGCGCATCTCCTGGTGACCTGCGAGGTCAACGCCACGTTGTTCCGCGCGGTGCTCGACAGCGACATGGAGGTCAAGCGCGGCGATATGCTGACGCTGGCCCCGCAAACGGACCGGGTGCGCTGGTTCGATCCCGAAACAACCCTGGCCGTGGCGTGAGGCAGACCAATGAACCATGACGAAATGATCCGGCACGCCCGGCAAGTCCTGAGCGACAATGACCGTGGCGCCTATACGGTGCCGACCCACGGGCTCTATCCGTTCCAGTGGAATTGGGATTCGGCACTCAGCGCGCTGGGCTTTGCCCATTACGACGAGCCGCGCGCCTGGACCGAGATCGAAACCCTGCTCGATCATCAATGGGATGACGGGATGGTGCCGCATATCATCTTTCACGCACCCGACGACGGCTATTTTCCCGGCCCCGAGGTCTGGGGCACCGGCCGCGCCGTGCCGACCACCGGCATTACCCAGCCGCCGGTTGCGGGCTTTGCCGTGCGCCGCATCCATGACCGGGCCCGCGACAGCGCGCTGGCCGGCAGACAGGCGCGCGCGCTGCTGCCCAAGATCCACGTCTGGCACCAATGGTTCTACCGCTGCCGCGACCCAGAGGGCACCGGGCTGGTCGCGCTGCTGCATCCCTGGGAATCCGGCCGCGACAATTCCGTCGACTGGGATGATGCCTTTGACCGGGTGCCGATCGACGGCGTCGGCGAATTCACCCGGCGCGACACCGCCCACGCCAACCCGGCGCACCGGCCGACCGACGGCCAGTACAAGCGCTACATCTGGCTGGTGCAGAAGTTCAAAAGCCTCGGCTGGGACAACACCAAGCTGCACGATGCCTCACCCTTCAAGGTGGTCGATCCGGGCTTCAACGCCATCCTGATCCGCGCCTGCGAGGATGTGGCCGATCTCGCCGCGCGTCTGGGGATGGAGGAGATCGCCAAAGAATCCCGTGCCATGGCCGACAAGGGCGTCGCGGCGATGGAAAGCCTGTGGAGCGACGAACTGGGCCAGTACCTGTGTTACGACCGGGCCGAAGGCAAGCTGATCCCCAGCGCCTCGATCGGCGGCGTCCTGGCGGCCTTTGCCCCGATCCCGAAACACCGCATCACGGCACTGGTGCGGCGGATCGAAGAGTTGGGCGAGGTCTGCAACTACCTGATCCCCAGCCATGACCCCCGCGCGCCCGAATTCGACGGGCTGCGGTACTGGCGCGGTCCGGTCTGGCTGATCGTCAATTTCATGGTCGCCGACGGGCTGCAACGCGCCGGAGAACGCGAAATCATCGACCGGATCATGGGTGATTGCCTGCGACTGATTGAAACCAGCGGATTTGCGGAATATCACGACCCCGTTACAGCCGAACCTTGCGGCGGCGCGCATTTCACCTGGACCGCTGCAATGATCATCGAGATTCTTCACACCTTCGAGGTTGCCGCATGAAACGATCCCGCATCAACGACATCATGGCACAGGCGGACGATATGATCCGCAGCCATGGCTTTGCCCTGCCCCCCTTTGCCTATTGGACACCCGACGAATTCAAATCCCGCAAGGACGACGCCCGCGCGGTGATCGAGGCACGCTGTGGCTGGGACATCACCGATTACGGTGATGGCCGGTTCGACGAGATGGGGCTGTTTCTCTTTACCCTGCGCAATGGCCGGCTGGCCGATCTGCAACGGGGCGGCGGCATGTGTTACGCGGAAAAGCTGCTGATTTCGCGGCAGGATCAGCTTTCGCCGATGCACACCCATGTGATCAAGGCCGAGGACATCATCAATCGCGGCGGCGCCACCATGGTGATCGAGCTCTACGGCTCTGACGATCAGGGCAATTTCTCCGAGGACAAGGGCGGCACCGTCTGGTGTGACGGCATCCGCCGCGACTTTGCCCCCGGCGAAAAGTTGAAATTCGCCCCGGGCGAGAGCGTCACCCTGATGCCCGGCGACTGGCATGCCTTCTGGGGTGAGGGCGGCGATGTGCTGATTGGCGAGGTGTCGACGGTGAACGACGACGAGACCGACAATATCTTCCGCGAGCCGATCGGCCGCTTCGCCGAAATCGAGGAAGACACCGATCCCACGCATCTGCTGGTCAGCGACTACAGGTCCTGGCTGGCCTGAGACCTGCGCCGGGCCACCGCCGCGCGGTGGTGGCCCGCGATCGCCCCTTCAGCCCTTGACGTCATAGACCAGGCGAAACCCCTGGTGCGACGTGGTGCTGTCGGGGGTGGAGCCGGTGCGGGCGGCGATCCGGTAACGGTAGCAATAGCTGGCGTGGCAAAGGAATGACCCGCCCTTGGCCAGCTTGTAGCCGACCTTGTCGGCATGGGCCCGCTGCACCGATTTCTTCAGTGATTTCACCTTGAAGGGCTGGGCGGTGTACTGCCAGATATTGCCCACCATATGATAAAGCCCATAGGCATTGGGTGCAAAAGAGCGCGCCGGCGCGGCGCCCCGGTGCCCGTCGAGCCCGAGATCGTGCCGGGGGAACTGACCCTGCCAGATATTGCAGGGAAAGTGATCGCTGTCGTTCGGCTCTGCGTCGCCCCAGGGAAAGCGCACATCACCTTGCCCGCCGCGCGCCGCATGTTCGTATTCCGCCTCGGTCGGCAGCCGCCCCTCGGCCCAGCGGGCAAAGACCTGGGCGTCGTTCCAGCTCACATGCACCACCGGATATTCGTCGAGACAGGCCCCGCCCGAGCCCGGCCCCAGCGGCTCGGCCCAGGAGGCACCATCGACCACCCGCCACCAGGGCACTGCCGCAACCGCCTGGGTCGGCGGGAAATCCGGCGGCAGCAGATTGGCGAAGACAAAGGAATTGCCCAGCCGCTCGGCGTCGGTGACATAGCCTGTCGCCGCGATGAAACGGCGGAACCGGGCGTTGGTGACGGTGGTCGCGTCCATCGCGAAGGGCTTGATCCGGGTCTGGCGAAGCGGCGCTTCGCCATCGATCGGCAATTCCGGCCGGTCGGTCCCGATCAGCCCGCGGCCGCCGGGGATCTGCACCCGTTCGGGCGGATCGCTCTCGCGCGCCATGGGGTCTTGGGCTTGCGGTCTGGCGCTGTCGCCGCTTCGGGCGGGGGCGCAGCAGCTCTTGGCAATGGTATCGGACATCACCGGCCCCCCGGACGGCAGGGCGCGGGGATCGGTGGCACGGAACGAAACACTGGCATGGTCAAGAAACCCTCCTGCGCGCCTTTCTGCCGCAAACTTGCGCCAAGTTCCATGGCGATTGCCGGGCACAGGCAGCATAAGGCGGGTGATCCGGCCCGGAAAGGGCCACCGATCAGCGGCCCGCGCCGGTCAGACCACGCCGCCATCGACGACAATACATTGCCCGGTGATCATCCGCGCGGCGTCCGAGGCCAGCCACAGGACGCAATCGGCGATGTCCGACGGTTGGATCAGCTCGGGGAGACATTGCAGCGCGTGTGTCTCGGCCACCCAATCGGCGCTCACCTGTCCCGCCACCCGCTCGGTCACCACGCGGCCCGGGGCGATGGCATTGGCGCGGATGCCCTGGCCGCCGAGATCGCGCGCCAGGCCGCGGGTCAGTCCGAAAATCCCGGCCTTGGCGGTGTGATAGGCGGTCAGATTGCCGGCCAGCTTCATCCAGGCGGTGGACGAAAGGTTGACGATGGCCCCGCCGCCCGCCGCCGCCATACCCGGCGCAACTTGCGCCGCCAGAAGGGCGTGATGGTCGAGGTTGGCAGCCAGCATCCAGCGCCAATCCGCTTCGGTCTGCTCGGCAAAGGCGATCCGCCGGTCGACACCGGCATTGTTGACCAGCACCCGGATCGCGCCGTGCCGCGCCTCTGCCTCGGCGCAGAGCGCATTCAGCGCCGCGCTGTCGGTCAGATCGCAGGTGGCGGGGGTGATCGCCTCGGCCGCAGCCGCCGTCTCGGCCAGCCCCTCGGCGTTGAGATCGACAGCCGTCACCCGCGCGCCCTGGGCGGCAAAGGCCAGCGCCGTCGCCCGGCCGATGCCCGCCGCCGCACCGGTGACCATCACATGGCGGCCGGCAAATTCCGCATGGGTGGCGCTCATGCCCGGGCCTCCGTGGCCGGCTTGCCCGGCACATCCACATCGATGGCAAACAGCGCGCCGGACAGGGGCGCCTCGTCCAGCACGCTGGCCGGCAGGCGGATCGAGGCACTGGTGATGAACAGCCGTTTCATGTCGTCGCCGCCGAAACAGCAGCTTGTCGGGCGCGGCACCGGCATGTCGATCTCGCGTTTGAGCCTGCCGTCGGGGCCGTAGCAGGCCACCCGCCAGCCATCCCAGATGGCGATCCAGAGATTGCCCTCGCTGTCGGTGCAGAGCCCGTCGGGCTTGCCCTCGGCCGGATCGAAGGTGAGAAAGCTGCGCCGGTTCGACAGGGTGCCGCCGGCGGCCTCGTAATCATAGGCAAAGACGATGCCGAGCGCGGTATCGGTAAAATAGAAGGTGCGGCCGTCCGGGCTCCAGTCGAGACCGTTCGACACCTGAAAGCCGCCGTCGACCGCCCGCGCCTCGCCCGGCCGGTCGAAACGGTAGAGCGATCCCGAGGGCATCGAGGCGTCGAGGCTCATCGAGCCGCTCCAGACCCGGCCCTGCGGATCGGTCTTGGCATCGTTAAAGCGGTTCGAGGGCAGATGCGCCTCGGGGTTGTGGATCGTCTCGAGCGCCTGGGTCACCGGATCATAGCGTTCGAGACCGTTCTGGGTGAGCGCCAGCATGCCGCCGTCCTCGGCCGGCAGAACTGCCGACACGATGTAAGGCGCCTGCGACATGCGGTTTTCGCCGCGTCTGGGATCGTAGACGTGAAAGGCGGGCGCGGCGACATCGACCCAGTGCAACACCCCTTCGCGGGCGTCCCAGACCGGGCCTTCGCCGACGATGGCCCCGGTTGCGGCGAGGCATTCGAGCCCTTCCTCGACATGGGCGGTGCGGCGCGGATTGGCGGTGATGCTCACAGGAGCGCTCCCGATATTGCCCATGACCCGGCGCGCGGCTTCCATCAGGTCGCGTCCGATCACGTGGCGGCGTTCATAACTCAACCGGCTGGCCAGCGCGGTGACGACGATGGCGCCATGGCCCATGCCGGGCGGGCCGTTGACCGGCACGGCGATCACCACCACGCCTTCAAGGGTGCGCGAATTGGCGATCGAATAGCCGCGCGCGCGGGCGATGGCGAAATCGGCCAGCAGGGCGGATTGCTCCTCTGCCGGCAGCGCGCCGATGATGCCGTTGACCCGGTGCGGCGGCTGCGCCGAGAGGATGGCATGGCCCGAGGCGCTTTCCAGCGCCGGCAGCTCGCGGCCGATCTCGACACCGATGGCCAGCGGGTTGGAGGGCCGGCGCACGTCGACATAGATCGTGCGCTCGCCTTCCAGCACCGCCAGGCTCACCGTCTCGTTCAGCTCTTTCGACAGCCGCAGCACCTCGGTCTCGGCCGCGGTGCGCAGATCGAAAGACGCCATCGACTTGCCCGCCAGCTCGATCAGCCGATGCCCCAGCGCATAGGTCTTGAGCCGGGGATCATGGCGGATGTAGCCAAAGGCGGTGAGCGCCCCGATCAACCGGTAGAGCGTGGCCTTGGGCAGGCCGGTCTGGGCCAGAAGCTCGGCCGAGGTGGCCGGCCGGCCGATCTGATCGAGGATCTCGATGATCTGGATTCCCTTGACCAGCGTGCCGGCGCCGGGAAACCGCTCTGCAATGCCGTCGAACCTGTTCAAGCGCTCATCCTGCCGCCGCCTCATGGGTGTCGGGATCGAATACATGAAGTTTCTCCACCGGGAAAGCGAGCGCGAGGGTCTCGGCCTCGCTGTAGCGCCGATCGTCGATCACCCGGATCAGCATGGTCTGGGCATCGCGCTCTTCATCGGCGCCGACCTGCGCGCGGTCCAGCTCGAGCACGTTTTCGCCCGGCGTGTGGAAATGCAGGATCTTTTCGGTGCCGAGGTTCTCGACCAGCGACAGCGCCACGCCGGGGCCGTCTTCGCCCACCCGGATATGCTCGGGACGGATGCCGAAGATCATGTCGCGCCCCGACATGCCGGCGCATTTTGCCGGCAATGGGATGTCGTGACCGCCGAACCGGGTCACCGGGCCCTGCGCGCCGCTTTCGACCTTGCCGTGAAAGAAGTTCATGCCGGGCGAGCCGATGAAGCCTGCGACAAAGACATTGACCGGGGCGTGAAACAGCTGTTCGGCGCTGCCCACCTGCTGGATCTCGCCGCCCTTCATCACCACGATCTTGTCGGCCATGGTCAGCGCCTCGGTCTGGTCGTGGGTGACATAGATCGTCGTCACCCCCAGCCGTCTTTGCAGCTTGACGATCTCGGAGCGGGTCTGCACCCGCAGCTTGGCATCGAGGTTCGACAGCGGCTCGTCCATCAGAAAGGCCGCCGGTTCGCGCACGATGGCCCGGCCCAGCGCCACCCGCTGGCGCTGTCCGCCAGAGAGCGCGCGGGGCTTGCGATCGAGATAGGGGGTCAGCTCCAGCACCCGCGCGGCCTCTTCGACCTTGGCGTTGATGTCGTTCGCCGGCAGGCCGTGCATCTTGAGGCCGAAGCCGATGTTCTTGCGCACCGACATATGCGGATAAAGCGCGTAGTTCTGGAACACCATGGCGATGTCGCGCTTGCCGGGGCCAAGCTCGGTCACGTCGCGACCGCCGATGCTGATGGTGCCGCCCGACGTGGCCTCGAGCCCGGCCAACATCTTGAGCGCGGTGGATTTGCCGCAGCCCGAGGGGCCGACGAAGACGCAGAATTCGCCGTCTTCGATATCGAGGTTGAAATCGCGGATCGCCTCGACGGCGCCATAGCTCTTGGTGATCTGGTCGAATTGTACGGTTGCCATTGGTTTTGCTCCGTTACTTCTCGGATCCGGCGGCCAGGCCACCGACGAGGAAACGTTCAAGGAAAAGATAGACGATGATGATCGGGATCGAGGCCATGATCGACCCCGCCATGATGACATTCCATTCGGTCACGAACTCGCCCTTGAGCGAGGCGATGCCCATTTGCAGCGTCCAGCTTTCATCATTGGTGGTCAGGAAAGTGCGGCCAAAGAGGAAATCCGACCAGCTGACGACAAAGGCATAAAGCGCCGTCGCCGCCAGCCCCGGGGCCGCCACCGGCAACACGATGCGAAAGATCGTGCCCAGCGGCGAACAGCCATCGACCAGCGCCGCCTGCTCGAGTTCGGGCGGCATGGTGTCGAAATAGCCTTTCAGCATCCAGGTACAGAACGGCACGATCAGCGTCGCCTGGGCGATCACCACCGACCACAGCGACCCCACCAGCCCGGTCGAGCGGAAGATCGCAAAGAGCGGGATGATCAGCAGCGTCGCCGGCAGCATCTTTGAGGTCAGGATGAACAGGCCCAGGCCCTGCCCGCCGCGCAGCCGGAAGCGCGAAAGCGCATAGGCCGCCAGGATCGAGACCGCCAGCGAGATGGTCATCGTGGCAAAGGCGATCAGGATGGTGTTCGAGAACCACAGCATGAAGGGGTGTTTTGCCAGCAGGTCGGCAAAGACGTTCCATTGCGGATCGGCGGGCCAGAACTGCGGCGGATAGGCCCGCAGGTTCGACGCGGGTTGCAGCGCCGTCACCACCATCCAGTAGATCGGAAAGAGCAGCAGCCCGCAGGTCACGAGGACCGTGAGATAGAGGGCAATGGTGTTCAGCGGATGTCTCTGTTGCATCGTATCCCCCTCAGTGCACCGATTTCGCCATGCGCCCGACAAGCGCCCGGCTGATGATTGCGCAGAGCACCATGGTCAGCACGCCGACGGCGGCCCCCTGCCCCATGCGGAAGAATTCAAAGCTCTGTTCGAAGGTCAGGATCGACAGGGTCGTCGTCGCGCCCAGCGGACCGCCCTGGGTCAGCACGTGGATGATGGCAAAGTCGCGGAACACCCAGAGCGTGGTCATCACCATGGTGACACCGAACACCGGCAGCATGTTCGGCAAGGTGATGTACCAGAACCGTTGCCAGACTCCGGCGCCATCGACCTTGGCCGCCTGGTATTGCTCTTCCGGGATCGATTGCAGGCCGGCCAGAAGCATGATCGACATCAACGGATAGCCTTTCCAGATCATCACGAAACAGACGGCGGCAAAGGCGGCGGTCGAGTTCGAGCCGAAGGCGATCGGCTCGCTCACCAGGCCCGAGGTCAGCAAGACCCAGTTCACCAGGCCGAAAGAGCTGTCCAGCATCCAGGCCCAGATCACCGTGGCCACCACCTCGGGCACCGCCCAGGGCAGCGCCACAAAGAGGCGCGCCGCCGCCCGGCCGCGGAACTTCTGGTTCACCAGCATCGCCGTAGCAAAGCCGATGATGACCGAGAGACCGCCCACCACGGCCACAAGCTTGAACGTGACCCAGAGCGCGTGCCAGGTTTCGCCCGAGCCGAACAGCCATTGATAATTCTCCAGCGTCCAGGGTTCGCCGCTGTCGCCGATGCGCGCGATGCGCACATCCTGCATGCTGATGCTGACGGACAGCAGGATCGGATAGACGATGATCACGGCCATCAACAGCACGGCAGGCGCCAGCAGTAGATAGCCGAACTTGGCGCGGTGGCGCGGGGCGCTGAAATCGATGGTCGGGATCATCCAGCCTCCAGTTCTGCCGCGATGATGTGTGGTTGTGTCGGTCATGAATGTCTTGCCCTTGTGCGGCCGGGCCCCGGGCGGGGCGCCGGCCAGTTGGCTGAAAGGTCAGTCCTTGATGCGCGAGACCTGCTCTTGCAGGCGCTTGGCGGCCTCGGCCGGGTCAAGATCCTGCAAGATCATCTGCTGGGCAACCTTGTAGAACACCTTGACGACCTCGTTGTTCTCGAGCTCCAGGCCCTTGGGCAAACGGTCGACATTGGCTGCCGCCGCATCCGCGGCCGCCTTGGCCAGCACCTCGAACGACGGGTTTTCGGCCATCAGCTCGGAGTAATCGAGGCCCGGGCGCGGTGCCGGCGTCTTGGCCCATTCGGCAAATCGCTGCTGGTATTTCTCGGATGCGGTCAGGGCGATGAAATCCCACACCAGCTCCTTTTTCTCGTCCGAGATATCCGACGGCATGCCCAGCACGTTCGAAGTGCCCCCCAACGGCGGCGAGAACGGCGACTGCGTGATCTTCAGGTGCTGCTGCACCTCGGGCGCGGCGCTGCGGAAGGTGTTGTTGATCCAGCCGCCATCGACCGTCATCGCCAGCCGCCCTTCCAGCAGCAATTGCCGGACATCGGCCGAAGACAGCTCTTTCGGCGTCAGGTTTTCGGTAAAGAGCTGCTTGTAGCGCGCCAGCCCCTCGACCACCTCGGGCCGGTCGAAGGCGGGCTCGCCGTCCAGGGTCCAGGCGCCGCCGGTGTCGAGCACGAAGTTCTGCGCCTCCTGCATGACGCTGGCCGGATCGTCGAACGGCAGCGCGATGCCGTATTGATCGAGGATGCCGTCGCCATCGGTGTCCTGGCGCAGTTCGCGTGCGGCATGCAGATAACTGTCCCAGTTGGTCGGCACCGGAATGCCGGCATCGGCAAAGATCTTTTCGTTATAGGCCAGCACGAAACCGGTGTAGAGCAGCATGATGCAGACCGTTTCGCCCTCCCATTCGCAGGTCGTCTGCCCGGCCCAATTACTCAGGTCGATGCGTTCCTCGGCAATGCGCGCGTCCAGCGGCTCCATCCAGCCCTCGTTGGCGAAAGGCTGAAATTCGAAGGCGGCAAGATGCACGATGTCGGGCGGGTTGCCACCGGCGAACATGGTGAACATCGTGTCGGCATATTCCGCCCGCGACACGCGGCTCATGTTGATGGTGGTGCCGGGATGGGTCTCTTCGAACTCGGCAATGATCTCATTCCACCAGTCGCCGTATCCCGGCTCGTCCTTCATCCAGCTGACAAAGGTCAGCGTTTCGGCGCTGGCGGGCAGCGCGGTCAGCATGGTGCTGGCGGCCAGCAGCGCGCCGATGGCGGTTTTTCTCAGGGTTGTCATAACGGGTCTCCTCCTCGTTGGTCTGTTCTAAAGGCTCAGTAGGGGTTTCAGATGCGCCATCCCCGCCGCGTTGGGGATGCTGCCGTGGCCGGCGCTGTCCGGGATCCTGAACGCCCCGTTTTCGCAATCTGCCGCTCCGTCGAGCAGAGCGGCATTCGCCGGATAGATGGTGTGCTGGAACTCATGCGCCTCGGCGCCGGTGGCCAGACCGGCGCGCAGGCTGGCATTGGCAAAGAGCCCCAGCCCGATGGTGGCATGCGGAATGACCTGCGCGCCGTCCTTGCGTGCGCGCGCGGCGATGCGGGCAAACTGGGTCACGCCGGTGTGGCCCATCTCGGGCTGCACGATCGCTGCGGCGCCGGCGCGCGGGTGATAATCCCATTCGCTGCGCCATTCCTCGCCAAGCGCCAGCGGGCAGGCGATGGACTTGCCCACCGCATGCTGCGCCGCGATGTCCTCGGAGGCGACCGGCGCCTCGAAGAACCAGGGATCGAAGGGGCGCAAGCTCTCTGCCATGGCGATGGCCTGATCTGCGGTGCAGGTCCAATGCACATCGACCGCGATCTTCTGATCGGCGCCCAGCCCGCTGCGCAGGCTGTCGAATTCGCCGGCGATGTCGCCATCGTCGCTGTGGCTCACCGGGATTTTCACCTTGTCGAAGCCGCGCGCCTGCCAGCTCTGCGCCAGTTCCAACCGCGCCGCCCTGGTCGCCTCCGGCAGCCCCGAGACATAGGCCGGAAGAGCGCCGGCGCCGGGCCGGCCAAGCGCCGCTTGCAGGCTCTCTCCCCGGCTGCGCGCATAGAGATCCCAGAGCGCGATATCCAGCGCCGCCAGCGTGTCGGCCAGATAGCCGCCCCAATAACCCCGCACCCGCTGCAATTCGTAGAGCGCATCCCAGGTGGCATCCGGGCGAGCCGGATCCAGCATCATCAGATAGGGGCCGAGCAGATCCTCGATCAGTGCCGCCACCGCCTTGGGCGCCACCAGCCCATAGGTCTCGCCCCAGCCGATGGCGCCATCGGCATCGGTCAGCCGCACCACCACCGAACGGTCGAAGCGCGGATAGACCGTGCCATTGAAGCGCCGCACGATGTGGCTGTCGCCGAGAGCAAATTCGCCGTCTCCCAGATCGCCGAGATAGGCCGCCTTGCGGTTGCGCTCGAAGACACAGACGTCGATGCGTTCGATCCGCTTATGCATCGGCCAGCTCCCGCGTCAGGCTGGCGCGTTCATAAAGCTCCAGCACCAGCTCGGTCAGCTCGCCATCCATTTCGGGCAGCGGTTCGCGCACGTCGTCGCATTCGATCAGGCCGCGATGCTTGAGGATCAGCTTGGTCAGCCGCATCCGGTACGGCGCCTGGATCAGCAAGAGCGGCAGGCTGCGTTCGTAAAGGCGCAGCGCCTCGGCCCGGTCATGCGCCGCATAGGCGCGGTAGAGCGCGACATGCAGATCGAGCAGTTCGATCGCCGGCATGGTGGCCATCGCCCCCCGGTCGAGCTCTTCCAGCAGGTAGCGCGCGCCGCCGCCGCCGATCACCCCGTCGAGATCCGGGCCGCACCCGGCGACCAGCCGCGAAACCTTGGGTCCCGAGGGGATGCCTTCTTCCTTGACGTAGCGAATGGCCGGCACCTCGGCGGCCAGCGCCAGCATCTCGTCGGCACTCAGATCGGCGCCGCGCGGCTTGAACAGGTTTTGCAGGATGATCGGCCGGCCCTCGCCAAGCGCGGCGGCAATGCGGCCGAACCATGTGCCGCAATCGCCCTCCATGCCGGGTACGGCCATCGCCATGATGCCATCGGCGCCGGCCTCGACCGCCATGCGGGTGATCTCGACCATCTCGGCCGGATCGGAAGAATTGACACCGGCGATGACCGGCAGCCGGCCCCGGGCCACATCGGCCACGAGGCCCAGCGCGCGGCGGCGCTCTTCGGCGCTGAGGTAAAGATCTTCGCTGGCGACGCCGGGAAAGACCAGTGCCGCCGCGCCCGCCTCGATCGCATGAGCCGCGACTTTCCTGAGCGAGACCTCGTCGACCTCGCCGCTTTTGGCAAAGGGGGTCGGGACGATGGGCAGGACACCCTTCAGCGCAGCTTTCATCTTGTGAGTCTCACTATTTGCAATTGCCGTTTCATAGTTGAAACTTATCGAGGCCCATCGTAACCTGTCAATGCGTTTTTGCAGCACGAGGAGCATTCACCATGGCGCAGCCATCCTTCATCGCGGTCGATTGGGGCAGTTCGTCCTTTCGCGCTTGGGCCGTCAGCACAGCCGGCGAGGTGATCGCCGCGCGCAGCGGGCCGGACGGGCTCAAGTCCGTGAAAGACAGGGATTTCGAGGCGGTGATCCGCCGCCATTGCGGCGACTGGCTCGAGGCCGATCCGACCCTGCCGGTGCTGACGCAGGGCATGGTGGGCGCGCGCGGCGGCTGGCAGGAGGCGCCTTATGCCGCCTGCCCGGTGCGGTTTGCCGATCTTGCCGCCAATGCCGGCCGGTTTCACATCGGGGCGCATCCGGTGGTGATTCTGCCCGGCGCCTGCATGAAGACCGACACCGGCGGCGACGTCATGCGCGGCGAAGAGGTGCAGATCCTCGGTGCCGCCATACTTACTGGGCGCGACGAGGCGGTCATCTGCATCCCCGGCACCCACAGCAAATGGGCCCGGCTCGCGGCCGGCACGCTGAGCGGATTTCAGACCTTTGTCACCGGCGAGCTGTTCCAGCTCTTGTTGAACTCCAGCCTTGTCGGCGCGCTGGCCGAGGGCGACGAGATGCAGGAGGCGGCTTTTGGGCGCGGGCTCGACCGTGGCGCGGCGCTGCCGCTCTCACATGCGGTCTTTGCCGGTCGCGCCTCGGTGCTGACCGGGCAGATGCCCGGCACCGAGGTTGCGGCCTTTCTCTCGGGCGTGCTGATCGGGGCGGAATGCGCCGCCCAACCCGCCGATGACAGCCCGGTTCTGCTTCTGGCCAGCGGTGTGCTGGCCGACCGCTATGCCCGCGCGCTCGATCATTTCGGCCGTGCCCATCTGCCGGTGGACGCCGATGCCGCCAGCCTCGCCGGGCTGACCCGGGTGGCGCAGGATCTCTGGCCGAGACGGGTGGCCGCATGAGCACGCCCGCCGTCGCCCTCAATCATGTCGCCCTCGCCGCGCCCGATCCCGAAGCCAGCGCCGGCTTTTACCAGGCGTTCGGCTTTGTCTGGGGGTTCACCCGCCATGACGCCGCCGGCCGGATCGCGCTGCTCCAGATGCACCGGGCCGGCGGCTTTATCGAGCTTTTGGCCGATACCGAGGGAGTCGCGCCGGGCCATTTCGGCCTGCACACCGCCGAGATCGCCCCAATGCTCGAGCACCTTGCCGCCCAGGGCATTGCGCCACTGCATCCGCCGCGTCAGGGCGCCTCGGGCGTGATCTGGACCTTCTTTGCCGATCCCGCCGGCAACCGGGTCGAGCTTACCGCCCCCTGCCCGCGCGCATGAAACCGGGCCCCACAGCCTCGGGCCAATTGCTGGCCCTGGTGGCGCTGTTCAGCGGCGTCGCCTCGGGCGTGGTGCTCAAGGCGATCGGCGCCACGCCGCCGGGCGAGGCCATCGCGCTGCGCTCGGCCATGGCCTTTGCGGTGCTGGCGCTGGTGGTGCTGGCGCGGCGACGCGGCGAAGCGCGGCTGATCGGCCCGCGCGGCGGGCTGCGGGCCGTGCTCGACGCGGTGGCGGCACTGTGCTTTTCGCTGGCGATCTTCGAGATTCCGCTGGCGCTGCTTGCCGCGATCCACGCCACCCTGCCGATTGTCTCGGTGATCCTTTCGGGCGTTCTGCTGAAAGAGCGGTTGCGCGCGCTCAACTGGCTGGCGCTTGCCCTGGCCTGCGCCGGAACGCTGCTGATCCTGCAACCCGGCCTGGCGTTTTCGCCGCTGGGCATCGGGCTGGCCCTGATTTCGACCTTGGCCTATGCGCTGCGCGATATCGTCACCCGGCTGCTGCCACCCAGGACGGATACAATTCGCATCGCGCTGGTCTCGCTGGCGCTGGCCGGAAGCCTGGCCGCGCTCCTGCCGGGACAGGCCGGGTGGGTGATGCCGCCGGCGCGGGACCTCAGCCTGATCGCGGCCGCGGCGGCCGGGTTCATCGGCGCCAATGTATTGATCATCGCTGCCCTGCGGCGCACCGCACTCAGCCAGATCGCCCCGCTGCGCTATTCCAGCGTGCTCTGGTCGCTGGGGTTCGACGCCCTGCTCTGGGGCTACCTGCCCGATCTCGCCGGCTGGACCGGCATCGGCCTCATCCTGCTGGCCGGGGCGGTGCAGATCCGCGCCGGCCGCCCGACGTTTCACAAGGACCTGCCATGACCCGCAAACCCAACATCCTCTTTCTGCTGCCCGATCAGCTCCGCCACGACTTCCTGGGCTGCTATGGCGCCGGTTTCCTGCGCACCCCGGCGCTCGACAGTCTGGCTGCCGCCGGCACCCGGTATGAAACCGCAATCTCGCCGGCGCCGATCTGTGTGCCGGCGCGCGCCTCGATGCTGACCGGCCAGCCGGCGCATGAGACCGGCATCCTGCATAATCTCTGCTGGCTGCGCCCCGACCGCCGCGCCATGGGCATTGCCACCTGGCCCGAGTTGCTGGCCCGGGCCGGCTATCACACCGCCGCCATCGGCAAGATGCATTTCTATCCCTGGGACCGCGCCGAGGGGTTTCAGCACCGGGTGATTTCCGAGGACAAGCGCCATATCCATGTGCGCGACGATTACCACCACGCGCTGACCGCCGAGGGCCATGGCAAGCTGCACGGCCATCAGATGGCCGGCTATGTCGAGACCAAGGGCGCGGCGATCAACCCCCTGCCCGATCATCTGCAACCCGACCGCTGGGTGGCCCGACGCGCGGCCGCGCATCTGCGCGGCATGACCGGCGACCAGCCCTTTGCCATGATGGTAGGCTTTCCCGGTCCGCATTGCCCCTATGACCCGCCCGCCACGGCGCTGGACCGGGTTGATCCCGCCGGCCTGCCGCCCGCCCTGCCCCGCACTGAGGAAAGCGCGGTCCTGTTGCCCGAACTGGTGGCCGGCTATCGCCGCGACTGGGCCGAACTGGATTATTCCGAACTGACCGAGGCGCAGATCCGCACCATCCGCCACCATTACGCCGTGTCGGTCGAACGGCTGGATGAGGATGTGGCGCTGCTGATCGAGGCCCTGCGAGAGACCGGCAAGCTCGACAATACCATTGTCGTCTTCTCCTCTGACCACGGCGATTACCTCGGGGATTTCGGCCTGATGGGCAAAGGCTTCTTTCACGAGCCTTCAATCCGCGTGCCGCTGATCGTGGCCGATTTCCGCCAGCCCGAGGCGAAGGTCGAAACCGCGCCGGTGACGCTGGTCGATCTCTTCCCGAGTTTCCTGGCCTGGGCGGCTCTGCCGCCGGCCCCGCAATCGCGCGGCGCTGTGCTTGGCACCGCGACGCCCGACCGCGCGATCTTTGGCGTCACCTCGCGCGGTGTGATGCTGCGGCAGGGACGCTGGAAACTGGCCCGCTATCACGCCGGAAGCGAAGCGCTGTTTGACCTGGGCGCCGATCCCGGCGAGCAGGAGAACCTGATCAAGGCGCGTCCCGACATCCGCGCCCGGCTCGACGCCCTGCTCACCGCCGAAATGTTGCGCGGGATGACCGCCGGCCATGCGGACAAGACGGTGGCAGCGGCCAAATCGCCACCCGAAGGCGCCTTTCACGACCGGTTCTGGCGCCGCCCCTACCCTGCGTCCGCCGGATGACGGGAACAAATTTCTCGCGATATTGCGGATTTCATGACGTCAGGTGATGACCGCGGCGGCGCGCTGCGCTAGGATTTCCTTACTCGGCGCCTGGGTTGAGACCGGCTGATACCGGGATCGACGGCCGCCGGGCTGGGGCGCTTTCTGGCTGGTATTTGCCACATAACCGCCCCTATCTTCCTGCTCCAGCTACGTCCGATAACTCTGAAGTGACAGATGGTGGGCTGTCGTGCTGCCTGCCGGCTCAGCCGGCCATGGAAACTACCTTCGAAATGCAGCTGTCCTGGCCCGGTAAGCGACCCCATGCCCGCCCCAGCCAAGGTGCTGGTGGGCGCAAAAGGCTTCCGGTTTCTCGGAGAAAACTTTGCCGATACGGTCTGGGCCGGCCACCGGTTCGCGGACAAGTGGCGTGTCGAGGAGGTCGTCACCGCGATAAACGGGGAACAGCTCCGGAGCGCCGTTGACGTCAAGGGGGATGTCCTCGGCGTCCTGTTCCAGAGGCACCGCTGCGCCAAGGCCGGCAAGCGGGTTCTTACGGGCTTGATCGGGGAAAGCGCATGCATTCCCGCACCATTGCTCGCCGGCTTGGCAATACAACCCAAGCCGCTCCAGCGGCGCCGCATCCTCAGCGACAAGATTGGGAAGGGCAGGGGCGACTGCGACAAGTCTTGGAGCGGCTCAACCAACCGGAGCGCCGCAAACACGAAAAGCGGATCGAGCGCATGACATTCAGCGACCTGAACTCTGAACAGTGTTGCTTGCTGCCATGCCCCAGCCCAGAGCCTTGTTGTGCGGATCGGCGTCAATAAACTGTTCCTTGAACAAGTCCTGCCCGTGACTTCGGACAAAATTGTCCGCGGACAACGGCTGGGCTCCATCGCGCGATCATTGCGAAAACCGCGAGAGAAACTGGCGGGGTCGATGGCCTGAGATTGCCCAGGTCATGTCCGTGACAATCGACGCACAAGTTGTTCCGGCACAAAGCCAGCGCTGTTCTTTCCTGACGTTATCGAGCGAAAGTAGGCGCCGACCTTCTGGATTTTCTCATGGAATTGCATGACAGCCCAGACAGTCAGTGCCGCGCCTTCTATGCCCAGTCTCTCCTGTGCATCTTGGTAGTTTCGTGAATCGATTCCGAGCATTGGGGCAAGAGTTCGGGCATGGGAAACCACGTCGGACATGGTCTTCACTGGTGACAATGAAAATTGCGCGGCTTCGGGGCAGGCGGTCAGGATTTCCTGAATGGTGATCTTTGGCGCTTCGGACCGTGATGGAGGCACTTTGGGTTGGCTCGGGTCTTTAATATCAATATTTTCTTTATTTGAGTTATGATGGTGCCGGACATTTTGGCCGTGGCTGTCGGACATTTTTTCTTCTCTGGTGTCGGTGCATTCGCACGGTTGTTCAATGTCCATGGCTTCGATGTCTAGGCTGGCCAACAGGTTTTGGCTTTCCTCCAGTGAAAGATTTCTGCGAAGCGCGCGGATAGCCATTGTGGCACCACTGTTGTCGGGATCGGATCGCAGGATTTCATTTGCGGCGGCGCGTATCTTGGCTTTGAGATAGGCGATCTGATCGTTCTTGCGAACGGCCTCGGCGGCAAGATCAACAAGCTCGCCAAAGCGCTGGAACAACGGTGACAGGTCGAATCCGAACCGAAGTGCGGTTCCCTCCGTCCTGTTCTGTCGGCAGAACCGTTTCCGATTGGAACTGTCGCGCCGGACGAGAAGGCCGCATTCCTGAAGGATGGCGGCATGGCGCCGAATGGTCCGGTCAGAGATTCCGTTCCGGCGGAAGGCAAGCGTGGCATTCGATGCGAAAACGGTGTTGTGGCGCCGCTTCGGGGGAAGACAAGACAGCATCGCGTCGAGCGTCGCAATGACCGACGCTTTCAGCCCCATCAAAGGGGCCGCCTGGCGCAGCGTGTCGATGACGATGTGCCGTTCGGGGCGGGCGTTGTCCGCGGACAACAGTTCCCGGTTCCGCTCTCCTACGGAGGCGGATGCTTGCGTAAATGCCATGAATTTTTCACGACAACCGGTCGGGAAAGGGCCCAGCCCCCCGTTTTCTTGAGAAAAGGCAACAAAAAACCGTTCAACCGAATCGGTTGTTGTTGACTGTTACGGAGAAGCTGGTAAATCTGAGGGTGCTAAGAACAGATTGGGCTCTCCAGGGGTGACCTTGGGGGCTCTTTCTTTTTTTGGCTGTGTGTCGTGCTCCTTGTGGTTTTTGTTGCTCTGCTCGCCTGTGTATCAGTCGGATTGCCTGTCCGACTTCCACGCCTCATAGAGACGCTTCAGCTCAATTTCGGCATTGTCCCGCATCCATTGAGTGAATTCCGGGGCGTCGACCTTGGACATCTTCACGGTCAGTGCGCGTGGGCTGTCCTTGATCTCAGCCAATGTTTTGCCGTCGTTCGCCATGACCTTTTGTGCCGCGGGTTTTGTGGCTTTGGCGGCCTTGGCGCTATTGGATACAGCGTCGCTGACACGCGCAAAGCGGTCGTCCGAGGCAGGGATCTTGTCGAGTGCCAAGTCCGAGGCCACTTGAATAAGGTCAGAATTGCTGCCCTTCACCTTGTCGGCGAGGTCTTCCCACCGGCGGCGACCGACACCATGCGCCGAGCCGATCATCTCGATCACCGGTTCGGGGATCGATCGCGCCACCTTGGTCATGCGCGACAGCATCGGTTTGTCGATGGCCAGGGCGTCGAGGATCACGGGCTGTTCATAGCCCGTGTCGCTGAGCTGTGCCGCGAAAAGAGCCTTTTCGATAAAACTCGGGTCCAGCCGATGTGAGTTTTCCTGGCCTTGCGCCAGGATCGCCTCTTCGTCGGAAAGCGTGCGCACCAGGGCTCTGGCCGCCAGTCCGATCGATTGCAGTGCCCGCAACCGGCGACGACCGTAAACGATCTTGTAGCGCCCGGGCTTTTCCGCAAGCGGACGCACCATGATCGGCACCTGCTGGCCGTGTTCCTTGATGCTTGCCGCAAGCGTGACCACGTCGGCGTCGGAAAAGGCAAGGCGGTCCTTTGGCCCGTCTTCCTCGATCAGGTCGACGGGAATTTCCCGGACCGCATTGCTGGAGAGATCCTTGAGCGTCGATTTTACGCCGCTCATCGCGCCCGTGTTCGGGAAGCGGGGCTTCGAATCCTCGGAGGAAACAGCAGCGGCGGCATCCGGCGGGGGCGGGGGCTGGAACAGGTTTCTACGTGCCATCAGTCGACGGTCCTCCCCCAGGATTGTTGGATTGTTTTCTCGAATTCGTCCGCGACGCCGTTCACACTTTCCATGATCCTGTCCAGGGTCTTCTTGACCACCTGGCTCGGTTCCAGCTCATAGATTGTCTGCTGCGTCATCCCGGCGTCGGAAATCGCGGTGGATTTCAGCATCGGCGTGGCAAGCACCTGGTCGAGCAGAATGGACCTGAGGAAACCCGCCATCTGCGATTGCGGCACGTCGGTCGGCTCGAACCTCGCAACGAGGTATTTGAGGAACGACCAGTCGATCGGCCCCGTCGCTTCCTCAAGGGTGCGAACAGTCTCTCCGGCCATCTCAAGGAATTGCGCCATCGAAGCAACATCGAGCATGCTGGGTACGACGGTTATCAAGAGACCTGTGGACGCCAGCAAGGCAGTCATTGTCGTGAAGCCGAGCTGAGGCGGACAATCGATAATCACCAGATCGTAATTGGCTTCGATTTCATCGAGTGCGATGGCCAGTCTTTGCGTAAAGGGCGGGTCGACCTTGTGCTGAAGTGCATAGGCGGTTTCGGTTTCATACTCGGACAGCAACAGCCCGGCAGGTGCCAGGTCGAGGTTGTGAAAGTAAGTCTTGCGCACCACCTGGCTCAACGGCACAGGGTCTTCGTATTTCAGCGCATCGTATATGGTTCCGCTCTCGGCAAACTCGATTTCCGGGCGATAGCCGAACATCGTCGTCAGACTGGCCTGGGGGTCCATGTCCACGGCCAGCACGCGATAGCCCCTGAGGGCGTATCGCTGGGCCAGGTGGATCGCGGTTGTCGTCTTGCTGGACCCGCCCTTGAAATTCACGATGGAGAGGATCTGAAGCGCGTCACCGTCCCGCCGACCTGGCAAGTAGGCGTCGCCGTTGCGACCGGTTTTTGCCATGACCTTGCGGATCTGGTCGATTTCTTCCGCAGTATAGAGGCGTCGGCCTCGGGAATCCGTCTCGACGTCGGGAAAGTCACCCTCCTGGTGGCGCGTTCGGAGGTTCGACATACTGATGCCTGTCAACTCGGAAACTTCGGCAGGGTGGAATTTGCGCAGGGTCTTTCTGCTTTCCGGTTGAAAGCTGTTGCGCATATGGTGGTTCAGGGCTTCCGAAAGTCGCGCCGCATCCGTGGAAATGGATCCTGCAATAGACTTTGTGCCGGGGAAATCCGCCTTGCTGTTCATGCTGCCCTCGTGACCTCTTGGTGGGTCGATTATGTTTCGTCGCTAAAGTGCGTGATTTTCGCGTTCTTGCGACTAGAGCACTCATCGCACGCAACTTATCCCCAGACAACAATTTTTTTAAGCTGGTGGATGGCGGAATTCCGATAGCGCTCGGGGGTGCAGGATGGTGGTATGGCGTAAGTGTCTGGAAAATAAGAATAACCATTGCGCGAAGGGGCGGTTCGCGAATAAGTTGCCGTGTTGCCTTTGCCTGCCCCCGGGGGGCACGGCAAGCTTTGTCTGCGAATCGTGGCACTTACGAAACGCATGACGGCAATCTGGGGCCCCCTCAGATAAGCCCAAGGCGCTTGGCCCGCGCCAGCAACATTCCGACCGAGGGCGCCTGTCAACGGGTGTGGCAATGCAGCGTGAATTCGTGCCTCGCCTCCGGCCGGCCGCAGATTGCTTGCAACGGAATGCCCGCGTCCGCGTCTTTGATCGCGGCGACATTGGCGGGCAGGCGATCGTCACGCACACAGGCTTTCACGGCGCGTAGCGGGGGCTTTGCATCCCGTGTTGATCCCGGGGCAGGGGGCATGGACGCAAAACCGCTTGGGTAATGTGCAAAAACTCCGTATTTTGCACATATGAAACCGCAAGAATCTACCTTTAATGACCTTTCCGACGATCCTCTCATCACCACCGAAGAGGATGAGGAGACTTCAGAAGAAGATCTCTGGTTTCTGCCGGGGCCGCTCGAAGAAGACCCGGATGATTTGCCTCCCGGGCCACGCGCGCAACCGTCCGAAACGTCCGTCATCGACGACTGGGCAATGGCGGAAGGCGCCCAAGCTGCGCTTCTGGCAAGGGTGGCCGGGCGCATGGGGGCGCTGGATGACCGGCTGGAGCGCGGCCCGAAAGGCTGGCGGCACAGACTGGCTCTGATCGAGGCGGCGGACCTCAGCTGGTATGCGGGTGATCGGGTGAGCCCCGATCGTCTGGCACTGTGGACCTCCATGCGGCTGTCAGGTGTTCAGGATGATTCAAATGCCTTGGCCCGGATCGGGTGGGCTGTTCGTCGCCTGACTGGTGGCCCGGGCCCGATGACCGATCTGGCGGCCTTCCTGGACCGCCGTGATCCCGAGACCATCGAGGACACTGCCGAGCGGTTCGAAGATCGCGCGGGCGGATGGATAGACGTGATGACGGCAGCGGCCGATCTGCACCCGATCACGCGCGCCTGCATGGGCTTTCATCTCTGGAGCCTGGCGGGCCTCGGCCAACACGGCGACCAGATCGAGGCAACCGTCACAGCAGCCCGGATCGCGGCCGGTGACGGACGCGGTGCGATCTTCGCGCCAATCGCCAAGGGTGGGGCAGGCGGGCTGCGGGCCGCTGGCCTGCCGTTCGAGCGGTTGACCCGCTGGCTGGATGGGATGAACAACGCCATTCTGACGGCGATACGCCATCTGGACGACATCGAAGCCTGGGATGCACGGGCAGACGCCGCGATGGCTCGGCTCTCCGGGCGCACACCGGCCGGTCTCCGCTCTGTATTGACCGAATGGCCTTTGGTGTCGGCCCCAATGGCGGAAGCCTTGACCGGCGCAAGCCGCGCTGCTGTGCAGCGCAACCTGGCCTGGATGGAAGACCGGGGCCTGATTCAGGAAGTGACCGGGCACGGGCGCTACAGGATGTGGCGTATCGATATCCAGGTGAGTTGAAGGAAGCCGCGCCAATCTGTCTTCCGACAGACCTCCGCAACAGACGTTCTGCCCTCCGCCTGCCTGAAGCCGAACACCTTTTGTGCGTCCGGGAACTTCGATGGTTTGATGCGTTTCCGCTCCTCTCCCAGCCAAGGCCTCCATGCGGAAAACTCGATCCAGAAATGAGGGCTTTCCCGGGGATCATATCAGCCCGGTCCGCCGCCACACGCTGGTCTACACCGTGGTTTGCAGCGCGACAAACAAGATGAGAATCCGGCGTCAATCAGGAT
>NZ_JARAML010000003.1:0-290545 GCF_028807375.1 Marinovum sp. PR37
CGGACTCTAATCAACGGTGGAGGAAAAATCCCGTGGCAGGTCAGCAAAACCCTACTTCCGATGTCGGACAACAATCACAAAACTTCTGACAAGACCA
Source organism: Marinovum sp. PR37 (assembly GCF_028807375.1). Taxonomy (NCBI): domain Bacteria; kingdom Pseudomonadati; phylum Pseudomonadota; class Alphaproteobacteria; order Rhodobacterales; family Roseobacteraceae; genus Marinovum; species Marinovum sp. PR37. The sequence continues at coordinate 98 of NZ_JARAML010000003.1, forward strand.
CTCATCCACACTTGCTATGCCCGCAAGACGCGCAGGTCATGCAGCCCTCGATCATCCGCATCTCGAACTGCCCGCAGGACGGGCAAGCTTTGCCGCGGGTGCCGCTTTCCAGCCCCACCACCTTGGCCGTGGGATCGGTTTTCAACCCCATCCCCTCGCCCTCGAGAAAGCCGGTCGCGATCATGTGGCGTTCGATCACGCCGCCGATCGCGGCCAGGATCGAGGGGATGTATTTGCCCTGCACCCAGGCGCCGCCACGCGGATCGAAGACCGCCTTCAGCTCCTCGACCACGAAAGACACGTCGCCCCCGCGTCGGAACACCGCCGAGATCATCCGGGTCAGCGCCACCGTCCAGGCGAAATGCTCCATGTTCTTGGAATTGACGAAGACCTCGAAGGGCCGGCGGTGGCCGCCCAAGACAATATCGTTGATCGTCAGATAGATGGCATGCTCGCTGTCGGGCCATTTAAGCTTGTAGGTCGATCCCTCCAGCTCCTGCGGCCGATCCAGAGGCTCGGACATATAGACCACCTCGGCATCCTGCCCCCCCGCGCCCCGGACTTGCTCCGGGGCCTCCGCCGGAACCTTTTCCGTGCTCTCCGCCACGCTCAGCACCGACCCGGTCACATCATTCGGCCGATAGGTGGTGCAGCCCTTGCAGCCGGTCTCATAGGCCTGCATGTAGACGTCCTTGAAAGCCTCGAAAGAGATGTCCTCGGGGCAATTGATCGTCTTGGAAATCGAGCTGTCCACCCACTTCTGCGCCGCCGCCTGCATCTTCACATGTTCCGACGGGGCCAGCGTCTGGGCGTTGACGAAATAGTCGGGCAGCGGGGCATCGCCCTTCATCTCGCGCCACATCTGCACCGCGTAATCGACAACCTCCTCCTCGGTCCGCGTGCCGTCCTTTTGCAGCACCTTGCGGGTGTAGCGATAGGCAAAGACCGGCTCGATCCCCGAGCTGACATTGCCGGCATAAAGCGAGATCGTCCCGGTCGGCGCGATCGAGGTCAGCAGCGCATTGCGGATGCCATGTTCGGCAATCGCGGCGCGCACGTCCTCGTCCATGGCGCGCATGGTGCCACTGGCCAGGAACTTCTCGGCATCAAACAACGGAAAGGCGCCCTTCTCCTTGGCCAGCTCCACCGAGGCCAGATAGGCCGCACGGGCAATCCGCTTCAGCCAACGCTCGGTCTGTGCCGCCGCCGCGTCAGAGCCATAGCGCAGCCCCTTCATCAGCAACGCATCCGCCAGCCCGGTCACCCCGAGACCGATCCGCCGCTTGGCCGCGGCCTCCTGCGCCTGCGCCTCAAGCGGGAATTTCGAGACATCGACCACGTTGTCCATCATCCGCACCGCGGTGGCGACCAGCGTATCAAGCGCCGCCTCGTCGATATGCGCGGCGTCCGAGAACGGATCACTCACCAGCCGCGCCAGGTTGATCGAACCCAGCAGGCAGGCGCCATACGGCGGCAGCGGCTGCTCGCCACAGGGGTTGGTGGCGGCGATCTGCTCGACATAGCTCAGGTTGTTGGCGGCATTGATCCGGTCGATGAAGATCACGCCGGGCTCGGCGTACTCATAGGTCGCCTTCATGATCCGGTTCCACAGGTCGCGGGCCTGGATGGTGTGATAGACCTTGCCATCGAAGTGCAGGTCCCAGGACCCGTCCGCCTTGACCGCCGCCATGAAGGCATCGGTCACCAGAACCGACATGTTGAACATGCGCAGCCGCGCGGCATCCTGCTTGGCGCCGATGAAATCCTCGATATCCGGGTGGTCACAGCGCATGGTGGCCATCATCGCGCCCCGGCGCGACCCGGCCGACATGATGGTGCGGCACATGGCGTCCCAGACATCCATGAAGCTGAGCGGGCCCGAGGCATCCGCCGCCACCCCGGTCACACCGGCGCCCTTGGGCCGAATGGTCGAGAAATCATAGCCGATGCCGCCGCCCTGCTGCATGGTCAGCGCGGCTTCCTTCAGCATGTCGAAGATGCCGCCCATGCTGTCGGGGATGGTGCCCATGACAAAACAGTTGAACAGCGTCACCGACCGCGCGGTGCCCGCCCCGGCGGTGATCCGTCCGGCCGGCAGGTATTTGAAATCCTCCAGCGCCGCGTAAAACCGCGCGTCCCACAGCTCGGGCTCGGCCTCGGCGCGGGCGATGTCGCGGGCGATCCGCCGCCAGGTATCCTCGACCGAGAGATCGACCGGCGTGCCGTCCGCCTCTTTAAAACGGTATTTCATATCCCAGATCTGTTCGGCGATCGGGGCGGCAAAGCGGGTCATGGGGCGATTCCCTTTTTTCAGAAGGTGTCCAAGATACCGATAACTAGAGAACAGCACAACAACTTGAAGCCGCCCGAGGCCGGCCTACAATAGATGGACCGCAGGGGGCGGGATTCGCATGAGTGACCACATCAATCTTATCAAACTTTGTGTCGGCACCGAAACGCCCGACGATCTTGCCCGGTGGCAGGCCCAGCGCCGCAGGGACCTGCCCGACAAGCTGCCCCGCCATGTCACCCGCATGTGGCCCAAGCGGGCAGACGAACTGCTCGCCGGCGGCTCGCTCTACTGGGTGTTCAAGGGCGTCTGCCTCGCCCGCCAACGGGTGATCCGGCTTGACGAGGTCATCGGCCAAGACGGCATTCCGCGCTGCGGCATTGTGCTCGACCCCGAGATCACCCGCACCACGCCGATGCCGCGCCGCCCCTTCCAGGGCTGGCGCTATCTCACCGCCGCGGACGCCCCGGCTGACCTGTCGGAACGCGCCCGCAAAGAAGACCCCCTGCCCGCCAGCCTCAACGCCGCGCTGGCCGAGATCGGCGTGCTCTGACCCCGGACTTCTTCTCTTTGAAAATACTGCCGGGGGTCTGGGGGCAGCGCCCCCAGCGCCTGCGTGGCGTGAACGCAAGACAACCCGTGCGCACCGCGCCCCGCCGGAAACCTAGCCGCCCAGCCCCAGCGTCTCGCGCAGCCCGTCCAGCGCCTTGCGGTCGCCCGGGTCCAGCGCCGCGCCGCGGGCGCGGAACAGCGTCGCCTGCGATTTCAGCACCAGTCCGTCCGACAGGATCTTCAGGTGGTTGGCGCGCAGCGTCTCGCCGGTCGAGGTGATATCGGCGATGGCCTCGGCGGTGAGGTTCTTAACCGTGCCCTCGGTCGCGCCCTGGCTGTCCACCAGCTGGTAATCCGCGACCCCGGCCTCGCGCAGGAACTCGCGCACCAGCCGGTGATACTTGGTGGCGATCCGCAGCCGGAAGCCGTGGCGCGCGCGAAAGGCGGCGGCGGCGGCATCGAGATCGTCCAGCGTGGTGACATCCACCCAGCAGGCCGGCACCGCGATGATCAGGTCGGCATGGCCAAATCCCAGTTCGGCCAGCGGCTCGACCTGCTGTTCCCAGATCGGCAGCTTGTCCTGCACCAGATCGGTGCCGGTGACGCCGAGGTGAATGCGCCCGGCCGCCAGTTCGCGCGGGATCTCGCCCGCCGAAAGCAGCACCAGCTCGACGCCCTCGGCCCCGGTCACGGCGCCGGAATATTCGCGCTCGGAACCGGTGCGTTGCAGCGTCACGCCGCGGGCGCCGAACCAGTCGAAGGTCTTTTCCATCAGCCGCCCCTTGGACGGCACCCCCAGCTTGATCGTCATCGCCGGCCCTCCGAGAGCTTCAACACCAGGCCGGGGCGGATCACCCCGCCCACCGCCGGGATCGACCGGCCGCCGCCCAGCGCCGCGGTCAGCGCGTCATAGCGCCCGCCGGTGGCCACCGGCGGCAGGTCGGGGCGCGCCTCGGCATAGAGGCCAAAGACGAAACCGTCGTAATATTCCATCGAGGTGCGGCCGTAGCTGCCCTCGAATTCCAGCCCGTCGATGTCCACCCCGCGCCGGGCCAGCGCCTCGCAGCGCGCCGCCAGCCGGTCGACCGCATGCGCCACCCAGGGCAGATCGACGGCAATGTCGCGCAGCCGCTCGAGCGCATGCGGCAGCGTCTCGCGCACCGCCAGCAGCGCCTCGATCAGATCGACTTGCGCCACCGAAAGCGGCGGCGTCTCGGCATCCTCGCGCAGCCCGGCGATGCGCGCGGCAATCTCCGTTTCGCTGCGCAGCCCGACGTGCTGGCCCATGCGCGCCATCGGGTCTGCCTGCGCCAGAAGCGCCGCGCGGCTGGCCGGCGCCGGGCTGCGGCCGGCAAACCGTTCGAGCAGCGCACGAAAGCGGCGCGGGCGCCAGATGTGACGGCGCAGCGCCGCCTTGCGGCGTTCGGTGGTGTCGAGCCCCTCGACCGCGGCCTTCAGCAAGCCGATATCGCCGGTGGCGGCACGCAGCGGCAGATCGCCCAGCGCGCCGGAGATCCGCACGAAGACATCCGCCTCGGTCAGCGCCGGCTCCGAGCGGTCGAACACCTCGTAGCCGACCTGCAAATATTCGCTGTCGCGCTCCGGGTTCTCGTCCTGCCGACGGAACACCGCGCCGGAATAGGTGTAGCGTGCCGGCTCCACCGCGCCGTTTTTCATCGCGTCCATGTGCATCTGCACCACCGGCACGGTGAAATCCGGCCGCAGCATCTGCTCGCCGCGCAGCGCATCGGCGGTGACATAGGCCCGGCCACGGATATCCTCGCCATAGAGGTCGAGCAGGGTCTCGGCGGGTTGCAGCACCGGGGTCTGCACGACCTTGGCGCCCGAGGCTTCGAACCCCGCGCGCAGCCGCTGGGCTTCCTCGATGATCGCAGCTCTTTCCGGCATCAGCTCTGCGCCTTCAGGATGTCGCGCACCTTGGCGACAAGCTCGGACCGGGGCACCTCGAATTGCGAGGGCCGTTCCTTCCACTCTTCGAGCGTGGCATTTTCCGCGATCTGCGCGCCAAGCACCAGGTCCTTGATCTGGATGACGCCGCGCGCCGCCTCGTCGCTGCCCTCGATCACCGCCACCGGGCTCTGCCGCTTGTCGGCGTATTTGAGCTGGTTGCCGAAGTTCTTCGGATTGCCGAGGTAGACCTCGGCGCGGATGCCGGCCTGACGCAGTTCGGCCACCATGGTCTGGTATTCCGGCATGCGGTCGCGATCCATCACCGTCACCACCACCGGGCCGCGCTCGGCGCTCTGCACCCGGCCCTTCTCGCGCAACGCCGCCAGCAGACGGTCGACCCCGATCGACACACCAGTCGCAGGCACCGCCTGTCCGGTGAAGCGCTTGACCAGATCGTCGTACCGCCCGCCGCCGGCCACCGAGCCGAACTGCCGCGGGCGGCCTTTCTCGTCGGTGATCTCGAAGGTCAGCTCGGCCTCGAACACCGGGCCGGTGTAATAGCCGAGGCCGCGCACCACGGAAGGGTCGATCTCGATCCGGTCGGGGCCATAGCCTTGCGCCGCCAGCAGCGCGGCGATCTGTTCCAGCTCGGCGACGCCCTCGGCACCCACCGCGCTTTCGCCTACGGCGGCGCGCAGGTTGGCCAGCGTCGCCTCGGCATCGGCGCCCTTGGAGGTGAGGAAGGCGATCACCGGTTCGGCCTGCTCTTCAGCCAGGCCCACCCCATCGATATAGGCGCCCGAGGCATCGAGCCGGCCCTTGCCGAGCAGCTCGCGCACACCGGCTTCACCCACCTTGTCGAATTTGTCGATGGTGCGCAGCACGGCGGCCTGCTGGCCATCGTCGGCCACGCCCATCGCCTCGAGCACACCGTTCAGAACCTTGCGGTTGTTCACCCGCACCACATAGTCGCCGCGCGCAATCCCCACCGCTTCCAGCGTGTCCGACAGCATGGCGCAGATCTCGGCATCCGCTGCCACCGAGGGCGCACCGACGGTATCGGCGTCACATTGATAGAACTGGCGGAACCGCCCCGGGCCGGGCTTTTCATTGCGCCAGACCGGGCCCATGGCATAACGGCGGTAAGGCGTCGGCAGATCGTTGCGGTACTGCGCATAGACCCGCGCCAGCGGCGCGGTCAGGTCATAGCGCAGCGCCAGCCAGGCCTCGTCGTCCTCTTGCCAGGCAAAGACGCCTTCATTCGGACGGTCGACATCGGGCAGGAACTTGCCCAGCGCCTCGACGGTTTCCACCGCCGAGGATTCCAGCGCATCGAACCCGTAGCGATGATACACCCCGGCAATGGTCTGAAGCATCTCGGCCCGCTCGGTGACCTCATGCCCGAAGTAATCGCGAAATCCCTTGGGGGTGATCGCCTTGGGGCGGGGCTGTTTCTTCTGCTTGGCCATGGCAGGCTCCGGGTTCTCTTCTCGCGCGTCCGTGTAGCCGGAAGGCCGCCAAGGGGCAAGCGCCCCGCCCCTGCATTTCAGCGCGACACCGCCCGCCATTGCGCTATAACCCACCCCATGACCGATCCCCTGCTCAGCGTCGAAGAACGCCTCGCCCACCTGATCCGCATGATGGATGACATGTCAGACGTGATCGCCCGACAGGACGGCGAAATCGCCCGCCTGCGCCAGCAGGTCGACATGCTGATGCACCGCGAGGCCGAACGCCAATCGGAGCAGCCCGGCGGCGTGGTGCTGGGCGACGAACGCCCGCCGCATTACTGAGGCTCAGGTGCCGCCGCTCTTGACGTCAGTCTCGATCACGTCGCCGCGGTGCAGCAACATTTCCAACCAGGTGGCATTGTCGCCGTATCGCTCGTAGGCGCTGACAAAGACGGTGTCTTTCTCGAGCTTGCTCACCCGCTCGCCGCAGGGCTTGCCGCTGGCCACCCGACAGATCCGCGATTTGATCTGTTCATAGGCGGTGTCGGTGGCGGAATAGGGATGCACCTCGGCCGGCAGACCATAGCGCAGCATCTCATGCATGCCCGGGGCCCCGAACATGGCCACGGCGGCGGTAAAGGTGCGTGCGCAGCCATCGTCGAAACCGGTGATGTAGAACGGATGCGGCGTGGTCTTGCCCGGCGCGCTGTCATAAAGGCGATAGGCGGCACGCGGTTCGGGAAAGGCCGCGATCTCGGCGCCGCGCTTGTCGCGCGGCAGATCGCAGACCGGCTTGACCTGGCCGAAGGACAGCAAGGTTCCGGCCGGCACCGAGGGCGGCGCTTCACGCCCGGCCCCGCCGCCGCCCAGCATGCGGCTGAACAGGCCCGGGCGGGCCACCGGCTCGTTCGGCGACGTCGGCGCGGCCGCGACGGCGGCCGGCGGATCCTCGGCCAGCTCGAGATCGGAAAGGCGGTCGACGCCCGACAGCGGATCGCCACAACCCGAGAGCCCGATCAGCGCGGCCCCCAAGGCCAGCGCCCTGAAAGCGACAGCGTGTTTCATGGCGCGGGCATATCCCAGGCGGGGGCCGTCCGTCCAGTCTCGGCAAGATTGCAACGGCTGTTTCCCGCGCATGGCTTACGCATTTTCAAACCACGGAAACCTTGGTATAGATGAGGCAATAAAAATATAATTGAGGTAGAGCTGGGAATGAAAGCGGGCTATCGCGGCACGTTTGTCATCTCCTGGTCGCAGACAGAAATCGACGGTTTCGCCGCGGCATCACTCTCATCCCTGAGGGTCGGTGCAGGCTGGAGCTGGCAGGGCGACGCTTTGTGCGTCGATGGCCCCAATGATGTCTTGCGGCTCGAGGGAGCGGACGGAAACGAAGCGCTGCGCAAACGCGCGGCACGCAAGGTACAACGATTGGTGGGCACGGCACTCACCGGACAGCAGAGCACACCCCCCGAGGCAAGACCGGCGCCGGCGGACGAGAGCTGCTTTGTCGTCACCGACGGGCTCAGAAGCTATGCGATCACGGTGATTCCGGCCGGGCGCGAACGCCTGCTGATGTTTGTGGGCGAGATGCCGCCGCGCGACATGCCGCTTTGGGTGGTGAGCCTCGACCTGGCGCATCAACAACGCGCCGAGGCCGACGACCCCGGCGTCATCTGCTTTACCCCCGGCACCCTGATAGACACCCCCGATGGCCCCCGTCCGGTCGAGGAACTGCGCGAAAGCGACCGGGTTCTGACGCGCGACAATGGCCCGCAAGAGGTGCTCTGGACCGGCGCGCGGCGGATGACGGGCGCGCGGCTCTATGCCATGCCCGAACTGCGTCCGGTGCGGATTTTCGCCGGCGCCTTCGGCACCGACAGGCCCGAAACCAGCTTTCTGGTCTCGCCGCAGCATCGGCTGTTGCTGCGCGGCGCCCAAATCGAGGCGCTGTTCAACACACCCGAGGTCCTGGTGGCCGCCCGCGATCTGGCCGACACGCCCTGCGCCCAGACCGATTATGCCGCGCGCGAGGTGACCTATGTGCACCTGCTGCTGCCCCGGCACGAGATCCTCTGGGCCAATGGCCTGAAAACCGAGAGCTTCCATCCGGCCAGCGCCCAGCTCTCGACCCTGGACGCAGAGGACCGCGCCCGGCTGATCGCCGGGCTGCCCGAGGTCGAGCACGATCCGCAGGCTTACGGTGCCTATGCCCGGCGCAATCTGACTTCCAGCGAATTTGCGGTTCTGAAACACCGCGCGGCCTGAGCGCCCGAGACCCGGCATTGCCCGGGTCTCTTCGCGGCTTGACGGAAGTTACGTTATTACATTACGTATCGGAACACGATCCTTCCGACACGGCCTTTCATGACCCAGACTCCGCCCGGCAATTCCGGCGATACCTCCTTGCGGCGCCGGCGGCACCGCGCCGATCCGATGCGCGCCTATGACAACCTGCCGCGCGAGCTGCGGCGCTGGCTGGCGTCGGCGGTGCTTCCCTGGGGCGCCAAATCCGCGCGACGCGCCTACGACCGGGCGCTCGCCCGCACCGGGACGCCCCAACTGGCCCTGCGCGAGCTTGATGCCCTGCAACAGCGGCTGGTCACCCGGGATGCTCATCAGGTCTGGGGGCCGGGACATCCCGGGTGTCCACCTGCCCGCGCCAGCCACCGCGCGTCATAAGAAGCGCGCACCAAGAACCCAAGCCCCGTACCGGATGCGGTGCATCGCGACTGCGCCGGCGCAGTGCGGTCGGCGTGTCACCGAGCGATGGCTCACGCAGATTTCCGCGTGGGCGTGTCACACTAAAGGTCTGCGTGCGGACACAGCAGACCGGTCACCCCGTTCGGGCTTTCTGCTGCAACTCAGACTTTGCTCTTGTCGGCAGTGCCCGCCGATCTTGCCTCGGTTTCGGCCAGCGCCTCCAGATCCGCGAGCATCCTGACCGCGTGCGCCGCATAAGGCCCGATCCAGCGCTTCTGAACGTCGTGGATCGGGAGGGCATCGAGATGGTTCCAGCGTTCCCGGCCGCGCCGCTCGACAACCACCAGGCCGGCTTTCTCCAACACCGAAAGATGCTGCATCACGGTGCAGCGGTCGAGATCGGTCAGCGCCTCGCAAAGGGCGCCGGTGGTCTTCGGGCCGTCCTTGATCAGGTCGAGGATGCGCCGCCGCGCCCGATGGCCAAGCGCCTTGAACAAGGCATCAAATTTATCGTCGATTGACATGTTATGTTTTTATAACATGATGAGGGGGAAGCAAAGAGGATTCGTCTCATGGAATTGAAGTTCACCGTGGCCGGGCGCATCGCCAAACCCATCGAGGAGGTTTTCGAGGCCGTGGTCGCCCCTGATCGCTTATCGCAGTATTTCACCACCGGCGGGGCACGGGGCCGGCTGGAAACCGGGGCCGAGGTAACCTGGGACTTTCATGATTTTCCCGGCGCCTTCCCTGTTCTGGTGCAGGAGGTCGTTCCCAACCGGAAAATCGTGCTGCAATGGGAGGCGGACGGGAAAACCGCCACCTGGACGACCGTGACCATGGAATTCAGCCCACTGGACGACGGTCGCACGCTGGTGCGGATCAGCGAATTTGGCTGGCCGGAAACAGAGGCAGGTCTGACCTCGTGCTTCGGCAATTGCGAAGGCTGGACCGGGATGCTCTGCGCCATGAAGGCCTGGCTGGAGCACGGGATCAACCTGCGGGACGGATTCTACAAGTAAATCGATTGCTGAAAGGGGAGAGGCAACGCATGGAACCGGGAAAGAACTTGGCCATCAAGGTGCCGCTGCACCGCTGGTCGGAGACCGTGGCCTTCTATCGCGACAAGGTGGGGCTGACGGTCACCCGCGAGCTGGACACCAGTATAGGGTTCGAATTCGGAAACATGACCCTGTGGATCGATCGCGTCCCGCAGCAGAGCCAGACGGATGTGTGGATCGAACTGTTCGACGACGATCCCGACGCCGCCCTGTCGCGCCTCGGCAGCCCCATCCGGGACGAGTTGGAGCCGCTGACCAATGTGGTCGGACACTGGACATCGGATCCGGCCGGAACGGTGATCCTCCTGCGTCGAGAGCAGATGTCCTGAGGCATCAATTGGCTGGCGCCCCCCGGCTGTTGGCCGGGTGGCTTCCTTCGGCTTCGACATCCTTGCGAAGCGGCCGTTGCGGCCTCGTCAGCGGAGGTCGACCGCCAACACATCGGGCAAGGGGCGGACGGCGAACCGGGCGGGCGCTTCCGCGTCAGCGGGGATCGAGCAATCGGCGTGCAATCACCTGCGCCTGAATTTCCGCCGCGCCCTCGAAGATGTTCAGGATGCGGGCGTCGCACAGGATGCGCGAGATGGTGTATTCCAGCGCAAATCCGTTGCCGCCGTGGATCTGCAACCCGTTGTCCGCCGCCGCCCAGGCGACACGCGCGCCCAAGAGCTTGGCCATCCCGGCCTCGAGATCGCAGCGCCGCCCCTCGTCCTTTTCTCGCGCCGAGAAATAGGTCAGCTGACGGGCAACCATGATCTCGACCGCCATCATCGCCAGCTTGCCGGCGACGCGGGGGAACTGGATCAGAGATTTTCCGAATTGCTTGCGGTCGAGCGCATATTGCATCGAGACATCGAGCGCCGATTGCGCCACGCCGATGGCGCGGGCGGCAGTCTGGATGCGGGCGGATTCAAAGGTCTCCATGAGCTGCTTGAAGCCCTTGCCCTCTTCGCCGCCAAGCAGGTTCTCGCCTTTCACATGGAAGTTGTCGAAGCCGAGTTCGTATTCCTTCATCCCGCGATAACCCAGCACTTCGATCTCGCCGCCGGTCATGCCTTCGGTGGGGAAGGGATCGGCCTCGTCACCCGGCGTCTTTTCCGCCAGGAACATGCTCAGCCCCTTGTAATCGCTGGTTTCCGGGTCGGTGCGCGCCAGAAGGGTCATCACATGGGTGCGCGCGGCATGGGTGATCCAGGTCTTGTTGCCGGTCACCCTGTAATCGCCGGTCTCGTCCCTGATCGCGCGGGTGCGCAGCGATCCAAGGTCAGAGCCGGTGTTGGGCTCGGTAAAAACTGCCGTCGGCAGCTTCTCGCCCGAGGCCAGCGCTGGCAGCCAATGCGCCTTCTGTGCATCGGTGCCGCCGGCAAGGATCAGCTCGGCGGCAATCTCGGAACGGGTGCCCAGCGAGCCGACACCGATATAGCCGCGCGACAGCTCTTCCGAAACGACGCACATCGAGGCCTTGGAGAGACCGAAACCGCCAAACTCCTCGGGGATGGTCAGGCCAAAGACGCCCATCTCGGCCAGTTCCTCGATGATCTCCATCGGGATCAGCGCGTCCTTGAGGTGCCACTCATGCGCAAAAGGCTCGACCTTTTCGACCGCATAGCGGCGGAACTGGTCGCGGATCATCTCGAGCTCTTCATCCAGACCGGAGGCGCCGAACATCGTCGCCCCGTGCTGCGCCTGCATAAGCTCGACCAGCCGCATCCGCGCGGCAGTGGTATTGGCGCGGGTCAGCAGGGTCTCGATCTCGGGCGTGTCGAGCACCGCCAGCTCCGCGGCATCGACGCCGAAATCGCGCGGCCGCACGATCTCGCCCTGGTTCATCGGGATGCCGCCGCGGATCTGCGCGAGATATTCGCCAAAGGCAATCTGATGGATCAGCGCCTCAAGCTCGCCGAACCGGCCCTCGGCCGCCATCCGCTCGGCCCAACCCTGCATTTGTCTGAGCGATTCCAGATAGGTGGCCAGCCAGGCCAGACCATGCGCCGCATCCTGATTGGCCTCGACCAGTCTGGCCGAGATCCGGCCATCAGAAACCACGAGAGCCCGCAGATGGGCGCGGGATTTGTCGAAGATCGCCGCCACCGGGGCAATCGCCGCGCCGGTAAGGGTAAGAAGATCGGGCAGTTGCACACTTGCCTCCGCGGTCACGTCCTGTCCGTCATGGGCCATGAATCGTCATCCTTCTGCTATCCTGCACGTGCATAATGCCTTCGCAGTCGCAGCGCAACAAAAATACGTTTTTCATCGCCAGTCATTGCAAAAATTACCCACGCACTTTCCGAATGCGGCGGCGGATCGGGCATGGTAGGGCGCTGGCATGGAAGCACCATCGCCCGAATTCACCATCCTGATCCTTGCCGCCAGCGGCATGGTCGCGCTTTTGGCCGGGGTGATCAAAGGCATGGTGGGTTTTGCCATGCCGATGATCATGATTTCGCTCCTGGGCATCTTCCTGCCGCCGGATGTGGCGCTGGCCGGGCTGATCCTGCCGACCCTGCTGTCGAACGGCGCCCAGGCGCTGCGCCAGGGGGTAGGCCCGGCGGTGGCCTCGGTCAGACAGTTCCGCATCTACCTGTTGGCCGGCGCGGTGATGCTGGTGGCCTCGGCGCAGCTGTATGCCTTTCTGCCGGTCTGGGTGCTGTTTCTGGCGATCGGTCTGCCGATGGTGCTCTTCAGCCTGGTGCAGCTCATGGGGCTGCGCCTGCGGCTGAGCCGCCAGACCCCCTGGGTCGAAATCGTTCTGGGCGGCGTTTCCGGCTTTATCGGCGGGCTCTCCGGCGTCTGGGGGCCGCCGCTGGTGGCCTATCTCACTGCGCTGCACACGGAAAAGCGGTTGCAGATGCGCACTCAGGGCGTGGCCTTCGGGCTGGGCGCGGTGTTGCTGCTGGTGGCACATTCCGGCAGCGGGGTGATCCGCGGCGAAACGCTGCTGTTTTCCGCCTGGCTCTGCGTGCCGGCGATGATCGGCATGTGGCTGGGCGGACGGGTGTCCGACCGGATCGAGCAGGAGGTGTTCCGCCGCGCCACGCTGGCGGTGCTGCTGCTGGCCGGGCTGAACCTGATCCGCCGCGCCTATTTCGCCTGACCGCGTCCCGGACCTGATCCGGGACCCCCCGGTCCTCGCCCATGCGCAATCCGTCTCGATGCGCCGGACCGGCCAAACCGGACCCTAGACCTCTTCCACCGCCATCACCCCCGGCAGGCTCTTCAATGCGCCCTTGATTTCCGGGTTCACCGGAAATTCCGCACCGGTGTCGATCTCGACCTCGCCGGGCAGGGCCGGGTCCATCAGGTAGAGAAAGATCGGGCCCCGCGCCGCCTTTTGCACCTTGCCCGCCGCCTCGGAAAGGATGGTGGCGACCGAGGGAATCGCCCCCGGTTCCTCGACAAAGACCTTGAGGCCGATCGTGCCGGCATCCGCAACCGCCGCGTCGATCGGCGCCACCGACCGGCCCAGCAGCTTGAGCTGGTCGCTCTCCATCGTCGCCTCGACCGTCACCACCACCTTGGCCCCGGTCTCGAGATGTTCGCGCGATTTCTCCAGCGTTTCCGAGAACAGCGTGACCTCATAGGCGCCGGTGGTGTCGGAAAGCTGGCAAAAGGCAAAGCGGTTGCCGCGCGCCGATTTCCGCTCCTGCCGCCCGGCGACGACACCGGCCAGCTTGGCGACGCAGGGGCTGCGTTCGGCCTTGGCCATGACCTCGTCGAGGGTCATCACGTCCTTGCGCTTGAGCGAGGCCATGTAATCGTCGAGCGGATGGCCAGAGAGATAGAACCCCACCGCCTTGAACTCTTCGGCCAGCCGCTCGGCGGGCAGCCAGTCGTTCACCGGCGCCAGACGCGGCTCGGGCAGGTCGTCGCCGGCCTCGCCAAAGAGCGAGACCTGGTTGGAATTCTTCTGTTCGTGCACCGCCGCCGAATAATTCACCAGCGCATCGAGCGATTCGAAAACCCGGCGGCGGTTGGGATCGAGCTGATCAAAGGCCCCGGCCCGCGCCAGCATCTCCAGCGGCCGCTTGCCGACCCGCTTGAGATCGACGCGACGGGCAAAATCGTAGAGCGTGGCAAAGGGTTTTTCCTTCGCGCCCCGGGCTTGATCCGGGGCCTCGTGGCCAAGGCCCTGCCGGCCTTCGACCACCAGCTTCATCGCCTCCAGCCCGACGTTCTTTAACGCGCCCAGCGCATAGACCAGCGCGCCGTCGACCACGTCGAAGCTGGCCTGCGAACGGTTCACGCAGGGCGGAACCCAGGGCAGGCCGAGGCCCTTGCGGACCTCCTCGAAATAAGTGGCGAGCTTGTCGGTCAGATGAATATCGCAGTTCATCACCCCGGCCATGAACTCCACCGGGTGGTTCGCCTTGAGCCAGGCGGTCTGGTAGCTGACCACCGCATAGGCCGCCGCGTGCGACTTGTTGAACCCGTAGTTGGCGAATTTCTCCAACAGGTCGAAGACCTCGGTGGCCTTCTTCTTTTCGACACCGTTTTCCGCCGCGCCCTTTTCGAACTTCGGCCGTTCGGCGTCCATCGCCTCCTTGATCTTCTTGCCCATGGCGCGGCGCAACAGGTCGGCGCCGCCAAGCGAATAGCCCGCCATGACCTGGGCGATCTGCATCACCTGCTCCTGATAGACGATGATCCCCTGGGTCTCTTCCAGAATATAATCGATCAGCGGATGCACCGAGGTGATCTCGCGCAGCCCGTTCTTGACCTCGCAATAGACCGGGATGTTCTCCATCGGGCCGGGACGATAGAGCGCCACCAGCGCGACGATGTCCTCGATGCAGGTCGGTTTCATCCGCTTGAGCGCATCCATCATGCCCGAGCTTTCCACCTGGAACACGGCGACGGTCTTGGCGGCGGCATAAAGCTTGTAGGTCGCCTCGTCATCGAGCGGGATTGCGTTGATCTGGTTCTCGGCGCCCTCGGCCGGCTCGTAGAGTTCGACGCCGTCGGCCGAGACATGCAGCGGCCGACCGGATTTGAACACCAGGTCCATGGCATTCTGGATCACCGTCAGGGTCTTGAGGCCCAGAAAGTCGAACTTCACCAACCCGGCCTGTTCGACCCATTTCATGTTGAACTGGGTCGCCGGCATGTCCGAGCGCGGATCCTGATAGAGCGGCACCAGCGCATCCAGCGGCCGGTCGCCGATCACCACCCCGGCGGCGTGGGTCGAAGCGTTGCGCAAAAGCCCCTCGACCTGCTGGCCATAGGTCAGAAGCCGGTCGACCACCTCTTCGTTCCTGGCCTCTTCACGCAGCCGCGGCTCATCCTGCAAGGCCTTCTCGATCGAGACCGGCTTGACCCCCTCGACCGGGATCATCTTGGACAGGCGGTCGACCTGGCCATAGGGCATCTGCAACACCCGGCCGATGTCGCGCACCGCCGCCTTCGACAGCAGCGCACCGAAGGTGATGATCTGCCCCACCTTGTCGCGGCCGTATTTCTCCTGCACGTAACGGATCACCTCTTCGCGGCGATCCATGCAGAAGTCGATGTCGAAGTCGGGCATGCTGACCCGCTCGGGGTTGAGGAAGCGTTCGAACAGCAGCGAATAACGCAGCGGGTCAAGGTCGGTGATGGTCAGCGCATAAGCCACGAGGCTGCCGGCACCCGACCCCCGCCCCGGCCCCACCGGAATGTCGTTGTCCTTGGCCCACTGGATGAAATCGGCAACGATCAGGAAGTAGCCGGGAAATCCCATGCCCTCGATGATGCCGAGCTCGAAATCCAGCCGCTTCTGGTAGTCCTCGACCGAAACCGCATGCGGGATCACCGCCAGACGAGCCTGCAACCCCTGGTTGGCCATGCGGCGCAGTTCGGCCACCTCGTCATCGGCGAATTTCGGCAGGATCGGGTCGCGGCGATAGCAGCCGAAAGCACAGCGCTGCGCGATCTCGACGGTGTTCTCCAGCGCCTCGGGCAGATCGGCAAAGAGCGTCGCCATTTCCTGCGGCGATTTGAAATAATGCTCCCGCGTCAGCCGCCGCCGGGCGTCCTGCTGATCGACATAGGCCCCCTCGGCGATACAGATCAGCGCATCATGCGCCTCGTACATCTCGGGCTTGGGAAAATAGACGTCGTTGGTCGCCACCAGTGGCAGCGCCATCGCATAGGCCATCTCGACAAGCCCGCGCTCTGACCGCGCTTCGGCCTCCGGCAATCCACTTTCGCCGGGATGGCGTTGCAGCTCGACATAAAGCCTGTCGCCGTAGATCCCCTTGAGCCGCTCCATCAGCGCCTCGGCCGCCGGGCGCTGGCCGCGCCGGAGCAGCCGCCCCACCGGCCCGTCCGGCCCGCCCGACAGGCAGATCAACCCCTCGGCATTGGCCGCCAGCTCCTCCAGCGTCACCTGCGGCACCTGCCCGCCCTTGTCGACATACAGGCAGGTGTTGAGCTTCATCAGGTTCTCGTAGCCGCGCTCGTTCTGCGCCAGAAGAACAACCGCCGCCGGGTCCACCGGCTTGTCGCCCGGGTTGAGCGCCACATAGGCCACATCGACCTGACATCCCATGATCGGCTGCACCCCGGCAGCCTGGGCACCGACCGAGAATTCCAGCGCGCAGAACAGGTTGTTGCTGTCGGTCACCGCCAGCGCCGGCATGCCCATCTCGGCACAAAGGCCCGGCAGCTTCTTGAGCCGCATGGCGCCTTCCAGAAGCGAATATTCGGTATGGGTGCGAAGATGGATGAATCGGGGGGAGCTCGTCATGCGCGCACATTAGAACGGCGCCCGGCACGATGGAAGCGCAACGGCCGCTTCCGTCGAACCGCCGCAATTTCGTCACAATTGGCAAGAATAAACGGCCTGAATGCCACAACCTTAAAGAGCAATGGCCAATCACCATTCCCCCGGGGACGTCATACCCTTCGACTGGGCTCCGGTGTCCCGCGCCGGCCGGCACAGTCTCCGGCGCCGCTGCCTGTCAGCCGCCGCGCGCCTGTGCCCGGCGGCGACCGCACGGCTGCTGGCGCGGCGCTACCTCACGCCGTCGGGCAGTTTCATCGCCGGGGCGGAGACCGACCCCGGTTTCGCGATTGTGCCCGCGGGCCGGCAGGTGCTGCTGCGCTTTGGCGGGGTGGCCGGGTCGGCTCCGGCCCGGCGGCTGCTGATCGTGCCCGGCCACAATGGCCATGTCCGGCAGTTCGGCCGCCTTCTGCGCTGCCTGCGCGAAACCGGGGCATCGGTCGATCTTCTGGTCCTGCCCGGCCATCTCGGGCCGAAGCCCCGGCTGTGCAGCTTCGGCGCGATTGTCGGGGCAGTGCGCGAGGTGGGCGCCCATGGCGGCCCGTATGACGCAGTAATCGCCCATTGCGTCGGCTGCAACGCCAGCCTGCTGGCAATGGAGGATGTGCCGCTCGCGAAAAAGCTGGTGTTTCTCTCGGCGCCGCTGACCCTGCCGAACCTGGTGCGCTTCGCCGGCCGGCAATACGGCCTGCGGCGGCGCTGTCTGGCGCGGTTCGTGGCCCAGGTCAGCCGGCTCGGCGCCCCCTATCCGATCGACATCCCCTGGCAGCCGCTGGCCGCGCGCCGCTCGGAGCCACTGCTGGTGATCCATGCCCGCAACGACTATGCGGTGCCGGTCTCGGACGTGGCCGGCATCGGCGCGGCCTGGCCCGGGGCGCGGCTCGCCCTGCTCGACACCGGCGATCACAACACCATCCTCGGGCAACGCGGCGCCATCGACCGGATCCTCGCCTTCCTGCAAGAGCGCCCTGCCCCGCACACGCCCGCGGCCAAGAGTGGACAAGAGTCGGAAATGCAGTAGCGTCCAGTCATGGCCGATCTCGACACCCTGCCCGCCTTTCTCGAAACCCTCGATACCGAGGTCCGCGACGCGGCCGACTGGGGCGAGGTCGCGGGCTACATCCCCGAACTGGCCCGCATCGACCCGGCGCAATTCGCCATCTCGGTGGTGCTGGCCGATGGCCGGCTGATGCGCGCCGGGCAATACGCACAACGGTTTTCGATCCAGTCGATTTCCAAGGTCTTTTCACTCGCCTGCGTCCTCGCCCGGTTCGGCGAAAGCATCTGGCACCGGGTCGGGCGCGAACCGTCCGGCGACCGGTTCGATTCCATCCTCCTGCTCGAACAGGAGCACGGCCGCCCGCGCAACCCCTTCATCAATGCCGGCGCGCTGGTGACAACCGATGAGCTGCTGGCCGGCCGCGCGCCCAAAGAAGCGCTGTCCGAGATCATCGACTTCATCCGCACCAGCGCCGGCGACAGCGACATCCACTTCGACGCCGAGGTCGCGGCGTCAGAAACCGAAACCGGCCATCGCAACCGGGCGCTGGCGCATTACCTGCTGAGTTTCGACAACCTGAGAAACCCGCCCGAGCTGGTGCTGGGCACCTATTTCCACCAATGCGCCATCGAGATGACCACCGATCAGCTGGCCCTGGCCGGGCGCGGCATCGCCGGGCTGGCCGACGCGCCCCTGAAGCTGTCGGAGGTCAAGCGCCGCCGCATCGCCGCCCTGATGCTGACCTGCGGGCATTACGACGGCTCGGGCGATTTCGCCTTCCGCACCGGGCTGCCGGGAAAATCCGGCGTCGGCGGCGGCATCCTACTGGCGGTGCCCGGTCGCGCCTCGGTGGCGATCTGGTCGCCGGGGCTCAACGCCTGGGGCAATTCGCGGGTCGGCACCGAGGCGGCGGAACGGCTGGCGCGGTTCACCGGATGGTCGGTTTTCGGCTGACCGGCCCTGCCCATCCGGCAGGCAGCGCCGGTTTTTTCTGCACCGCGGCCAAGGAAATGCTTGCAAGGCCCGATCCGCGCTTTCTAATCTGTCCGGACAGGCACGCAGGTTTTCTACGCCGCATCGAAGACCCGCAGCACAGGTGCGCAAGGTAGAGCGGCAGGTCATCACCATGGACATTGGCTTTCTTCTCAACGGAGAACCGGTCCGGATCCGCCCAGAGCCCCCGACCCGCACCCTGCTCGACTGGCTGCGCGACGAGCGCGGTCTCACCGGCACCAAGGAGGGCTGCAACGAAGGCGATTGCGGCGCCTGCACCGTGATGGTGCAGGACGACACCGGCATCCGCGCGCTCAACGCCTGCATCCTCTTCCTGCCGCAGCTCGACGGCAAGGCGGTGCGCACCGTCGAAGGCCTGCGCGACGACGCCGGCGACATGCACCCGGTGCAAAAGGCGATGGTCGACCACCACGGCGCGCAATGCGGCTTCTGCACCCCGGGCTTCATCGCCTCGATGGCCGTGGCCCATGCCAACGGCCAGACGGATCACACGGACCGGCTCGCCGGCAATCTCTGCCGGTGTACGGGATACGCCCCGATCCTGCGCGCCGCCAGGGCGGCCGAATCCGCCCCGGTCCCGCAATGGGTCGCCTCCGATGCTTCTTCTGGCCGGAAATATCCCGGGGGGAGCGCAGCGGGGGGCAGCGCCCCCCTCCTCCCCCGCAGCTCGGACGAACTGGCAGCGGCCTACGCCGCCGCCCCCGAGGCCACCCTGATCGCCGGCGCCACCGACGTCGGCCTCTGGGTCACCAAGCAGCTGCGCGCGCTCGATCCGGTGATCTTCCTGCACCGGGTCCGCGACTTGCAGCAGATCGAGGACCGGGGGGACAGCCTGAAAATCGGCGCCGGGGTCAGCATCGCCCGGCTCTGGCCGTTGATGGCGGAACTCTATCCCAGCCTGGTCGAGCTGTTCCGCCGCTACGGCTCGGTCCAGGTACGCGAAGCCGCGACCCTCGGAGGCAATATCGCCAATGGCTCGCCCATCGGTGACAGCCCGCCGCCGCTGATCGCCCTCGGCGCCCGGCTGCACCTGCGCCGGGGCGAGGCCCGCCGCGACATCGCGCTCGAGGATTTCTTTCTCGACTACGGCAAGCAGGACCGCGCGCCCGGCGAATTCGTCGAGGCGGTCACCCTGCCCAAACACCAGCCCGGCTTCCGCTGCTACAAGATCTCCAAACGCTTCGATCAGGATATCTCGGCGCTCTGTGCCGCCTTCAACCTCAGCATCGAGGCCGGCCGGATCACCGCCGTCCGCACCGGCTTCGGCGGCCTGGCCGGCATTCCGAAACGCGCGCGCGCCTTCGAGGCCGCGCTCACCGGCGCGCCCTGGTCGGAAGACAGCCTCCGGGCGGCCGCCGCCGCGCTGGAACAGGATTTCACGCCGCTCACCGACATGCGCGCCTCGGCCCGCTACCGCATGGAGGCGGCGAAAAACCTCGCCCTGCGCTATTTCCACGAGATCGAGGGCCGCGAAACCTCCGTCCTGAAGGTGCTGCCATGAGCGTCGCCAGACCCCTGCCGCATGACGCCGCCGCCCTGCATGTCACCGGCGCCGCGCGCTATGTCGATGACATACCGGCCCCGCGCGGCACGCTGCATCTGGCCTTCGGCCTGAGCCAGATCGCCCGCGGCCGCATCACCGCGATGGATCTGGCGCAGGTCCGCGCCCTGCCCGGCGTCATCGCCGTATTGTCGGCCGACGACCTGCCTTTCGCCAACGATGTCTCGCCGTCGATCCACGACGAGCCGCTGCTCTCGGATGGCCGCATCCATTACCTCGGCCAGCCGCTCTTTCTGGTGGTGGCGACAGAGCATCACATCGCCCGCCGCGCCGCCCGGCTGGGCCAGATCGAAACCGAGGTGGAGGCGCCGCTTCTGACCATCGAGCAGGCGCTCGCCGCCGACAGCCGTTTCGAGGACGGCCCGCGCATCTACAGCAAGGGCGACGCCGCCAGCGCCATCGCCGGCGCGCCGCATCTGCTGAAAGGCACGCTCACCATGGGCGGGCAGGAGCATTTTTACCTCGAAGGCCAGGCCGCGCTGGCGCTGCCGCAGGACAACGGCGACATGCTGGTGCACAGTTCCACCCAGCATCCGACCGAGATCCAGCACAAAGTGGCCGAGGCGATCGGCCGCCCGATGCACGCCGTCCGCGTCGAGACCCGGCGCATGGGCGGCGGATTCGGCGGCAAGGAGAGCCAGGGCAATGCGCTGGCCGTGGCATGTGCCCTGGCGGCGCAGGTGACGGGCACAGCCTGCAAGATGCGCTACGACCGCGATGACGACATGGTTGTCACCGGCAAGCGGCATGATTTCCGCATCGACTACGAGGTCGGCTTTTATGACAGCGGCCGCATCGCGGGCATCGATTTCGTGCAATATGCCCGCTGCGGCTGGGCCCAGGATCTGTCGCTGCCGGTGGCCGACCGCGCCATGCTGCATGCCGACAATGCCTATCTGCTGGATCATGCCCGCATCGAGAGCCACCGGCTCAAGACCAACACCCAGAGCGCCACCGCCTTTCGCGGCTTTGGCGGGCCGCAGGGGATGCTGGGGATCGAGCGGGTGGTCGACCATATCGCGCATTACCTCGAGCGCGACCCGCTCGAGGTGCGCCGGGTGAACTATTACCACGCCCCAGCCAGGACCGGCCCCGGCAGCGGCCAGCCCTTTACCGGCCCCAACGCGGGCAAGGGCCACCGCTACGCCGGACCGGGCCCCGCCACGGCGCCGCAAGAGGATCTCGCCTCGCGCGGCGCGGCGGCGAATGTCGCCCCGCCCGAGGTGCCCGAGCCGCCCGAGGGCGCCCAGACCACGCCCTACGGCATGGAGGTCACCGATTTCATCCTGCACGAGATGACCGACCGGTTGGCAGAGCAGGCCGGCTACTCCGACCGCCGGGCGAAAGTGGCCGTGTGGAACGCCGCCAATCCGATCCTGAAACGCGGGCTTGCGCTGACCCCGGTCAAGTTCGGCATTTCCTTCACCCTGACCCATCTCAACCAGGCCGGGGCATTGGTGCATGTCTATCAGGACGGGTCGGTGCATCTCAATCACGGTGGCACCGAGATGGGACAGGGGCTGTTCCAGAAGGTGGCGCAGGTCGCCGCCAGCCGCTTTGGCCTGCCGCTCGAGGCGATCAAGATCACCGCCACCGACACCGCCAAGGTGCCCAACACCTCGGCCACCGCCGCCTCCTCCGGCTCGGATCTGAACGGCATGGCGGTCAAGGACGCCTGCGACACGATCCGCGCCCGGATCGCCGGCCACCTCGCCGAACTGCACCAGCAGCCGGTGGAATCGGTGCGCTTCGCCGACGGCGAGGTGCAGGTCGGCGCCGAAAGGCTGAGTTTCGCCGCGGCCGCCAAGCTGACCTATGAGGCGCGCATCAGCCTCTCGGCCACCGGCTTCTACAAGACGCCCGATGTCGCCTGGGACCGGATCAAGGGGCGAGGCCGGCCGTTTTTCTACTTTGCCTATGGCGCCGCGCTCACCGAATGCGTGATCGACACGCTGACCGGCGAAAACCGCATCCTGCGCACCGATATCCTGCATGATGCCGGCGCCTCGCTGAACCCGGCCATCGACATCGGCCAGATCGAGGGCGGCTTTGTGCAGGGCGCCGGCTGGCTGACGATGGAAGAGCTGGTCTGGGACGACAAGGGCCGGCTGACCACCCATGCACCCTCGACCTACAAGATCCCCGCCTGCCCCGACACGCCCGACATCTTCAACGTCGCGCTCTGGGACGGCGAGAACCCGGCCGAGACGATCTATCGTTCCAAGGCGGTGGGCGAGCCGCCGCTCATGCTGGGCATGTCGGCCTTCTTTGCCCTGTCCGACGCGGTGGCCGCCTGCGGCCCGCACTACCCGGCGCTAAGGGCCCCGGCGACGCCGGAAGAGATCCTGCACGCGGTGCAAAGGGCGCGCGGATGAGCGACTGGATTCGCATCACCCTCACCGAGGCGCGCGGCTCGACCCCGCGCGAACCGGGCACCACGATGCGGGTCTGGGCCGATGCGCAAGAGGGCAGCATCGGCGGCGGCACGCTGGAATGGCAGGCGACGCAGATCGCCCGGGCGATGCTGGCGGAGGGCACCGCCGAGGCCCGACGCAAGATGGCGCTGGGCCCCGACATGGGCCAATGCTGCGGCGGCGTGGTCACCCTGAGCTTTGCCCGCAATGCCGCCGTCCGCACCGCCTTGGCCGCACCGCTCTGGATCTGGGGCGCGGGCCATGTCGGCCGCGCCATTGCCGCCACCATGGCGCCGTTGCAGGACCGCGAGATCACCCTGGTCGACACCAGCGCCGCGCGCCTGCCCGACCCGATCCCCGAGGGCGTCACCCCGCTTGTCGCCGCCGATCCGCTGCGCGCCGTCGCGCTGGCGCCGTCCGACGCCAGTCACATCATCGTCACCTATTCGCATGATCTCGATCTGCGGCTCTGCGACGCGCTGCTGCGCCATGGCTTCGGCGACTGCGGGCTGATCGGCTCGGCCACCAAATGGGCCCGCTTTCGCAAACGGCTGGCCGCGCTGGGCCATGCCACCGCTCAAATTTCCCGCATTGCCTGCCCGATCGGCGATCCGGCCCTGGGCAAGCACCCGCAGGCAATTGCGGTGGGCGTGGCGGCGGGCTATCTCGCCCGGGCCGCAGAGCCGCCCGCCCTGAAGGAGAGACACGCGTGAGAGAAACCTTGTTGGAGATCAAGGGGCTGACCAAGGCCTATCCCGGCGTCATTGCCAATTCCGATGTCTCCTTTTCGATCGGCCGCGGCGAGGTGCATGCGCTTCTGGGCGAAAACGGCGCCGGCAAATCGACCCTGGTCAAGATGATCTACGGCCTGGTCAAACCCGACAGCGGCAGCATGCGTCTCAACGGCAGCGCCTTTGCGCCGCAGGATCCGCATGCCGCCCGTGCCTCCGGCGTTGCCATGGTGTTCCAGCATTTCTCGTTGTTCGAGGCGCTGAGCGTGGCCGAGAATGTGGCGCTCGGCATGGAGAACCCGCCCAAGCCGCGCGATCTGGCGCGCCAGATCCGCGAGGTCTCGGAGACCTACGGCCTGCCGCTCGACCCCGACCGCACCGTCGGCGGGCTCTCGGCCGGGGAACGCCAGCGGGTCGAGATCATCCGCTGCCTGTTGCAGGAACCGAAACTGCTGATCATGGACGAGCCGACCTCGGTGCTGACCCCGCAGGAGGTGGAGATCCTGTTCCAGACCCTGCGCAAGCTCTCGGCCGAGGGCACCGCGATCCTCTATATCTCGCACAAGCTCGAGGAAATCCGCAGCCTTTGCGAAACCGCCACCATCCTGCGGCTGGGCAAGGTGGTCGAGACCTGCGATCCGCGCGACACCACCGCGCGGCAGCTGGCCGAACTGATGGTCGGCGCCTCGTTCGACGCCGTCACCCGCGAGGCGCGGGCCCCGGGCGCGGTGCGGCTGGCGGTGCACAACCTGTCGGCGCGTTCGCCCAATGCCTTTGGCACCGCGCTCAAGGACGTCTCCTTCGAGGTCCGCGCCGGCGAGGTGCTGGGCATCGGCGGGGTTGCCGGCAACGGCCAGGACGAGCTGCTCGCCGCGCTCTCGGGCGAGATCGTGACCAGGCCCGAGATGGTGGAATTCGACGGCACGCCGGTGGGGGGCCAGGGCCCGGAGGCACGGCGCACTGCCGGGCTGCTCTCGGCCCCCGAGGAGCGGCTGGGCCATGCCGCCGCCCCCGACATGAGCCTGACCGAGAACGCGATCCTGACAGCCGCCGCCCGCGAGGGGCTGATGAAGAACGGTTTTCTCGACTGGTCCGGCGCCCGCGGCTTTACCGAAAAGGTGATCAAGGCCTTCGACGTCCGCACCCCCGGCCCCGGCACCGCCGCCCGGGCGCTGTCGGGGGGCAACCTGCAAAAATTCGTCATCGGCCGCGAGGTGATGCAGCGCCCCGAGGTGCTTGTCGTCAACCAGCCCACCTGGGGGGTCGACGCCGCCGCCGCCGCCGCGATCCGCCAGGCGCTGCTGCATCTCGCAGGTGAGGGCGCGGCCGTCGTCGTCATCAGCCAGGATCTCGACGAACTGATGGAGGTGGCCGACAGGTTTGCCGCGCTGAACGAAGGCCGGCTGTCGGATATCCGCCCGGTGCAGGGCCTCACCGTCGAACAGATCGGCCTGATGATGGGCGGCGCACATGACATGGAGGTGGCCCATGTGGAGGCCTAGAGAAGCTGGCGGGGCGCGCCTGGCCAGCGTCGCGGAGCGTATTTTGCAAGAGAAGAAGCGCAGGACGGCGCAATCGGGGGGAGGTCGCGCATGATCCATCTCGTCAAGCGCCCGCAGCCGTCACGGGTCTGGACGGCGGTGACGCCGCTGCTGGCCGTGGTGCTGACCATGTTCGTCGGCGGCATCATGTTCGCCGCGCTGGGCAAGCCGCCGCTCGAGGCGATCCGCACGATCTTCTGGGATCCGCTGTTCCATCCGCAATTCGCCGCCTATTCGCGGCCGCAGCTTCTGGTCAAGGCGGGGCCGCTGATCCTGATTGCCATCGGCCTGTCGATCGGCTTTCGCGCCGGCATCTGGAACATCGGCGCCGAAGGCCAGTATATCATGGGCGCGATCACCGGCGCCGCGGTCGGGCTGGCCTTCTACCCGCTCGACAGTTTCATCGTCTTTCCGCTGATGGTGATCGCCGGCGCGCTTGGCGGCTGGGCCTGGGGGATGATCCCGGCGCTGCTCAAGGTGAAATTCGGCACCAACGAAATCCTGGTCTCGCTGATGCTGGTCTATGTCGCCGAGGCCTGGCTGGCCTCGGTCTCCTCGGGCCTGCTGAAGAACCCGGAAGGCCGCGGCTTTCCCGGCTCGCGCAACTTTCAGCAATATGACGCCGGCGCCAATACCGAGGTGATCGCCGGCACCGGCATGCATTGGGGGGTGGTGGCGGCCTTTGTCGCGGTGATCTTTGCCTATGTGCTGCTCACCCGCCACATCCGCGGCTTCCACATCCGGCTGACCGGCGAGGCGCCGCGCGCCGCCCGTTTCGCCGGGGTCAACCCGGGCCGGGTGGTGATCTTCTGTCTCGGGCTCTCGGGCGCGCTGGCCGGCATGGCCGGGCTCTTCGAGGTGTCCGGCCCGGCCGGCCAGATCACCATTGATTTCAACTCGGGCTACGGCTTTACCGCGATCATCGTGGCCTTCCTCGGCCGGCTGCATCCGGTTGGCATCCTGTTGGCTGGCTTGCTGATGGCGCTGACCTATATCGGCGGCGAGCTGGCGCAGCTCATGCTCGGCCTGCCCGGCGCCTCGATCCAGCTGTTCCAGGGGATGTTGCTGTTCTTCCTGCTGGCGACGGATGTGTTCACCAACTACCGGCTACAATTCGGACAGGGAGAAACCGCCTGATGGATCTCGGAACGATCAATCCCATCCTTCTGGTCGCCTCGCTGATGGTCTCGGCCACGCCGATCCTGCTGGCTGCCATCGGCGAGATGGTGGTGGAGAAATCCGGCGTGCTCAACCTCGGCGTCGAGGGCATGATGATCACCGGTGCCGTGGTGGGCTTTGCCGTGGCGGTCAACACCGGCAGCCCGGGTCTCGGCTTTGCCGCCGCGGCGCTGGCCTCGGCGCTGCTGTCGCTCAGTTTCGGGGTGCTGACCCAGTTTCTGCTGTCCAACCAGGTGGCCACCGGCCTCGGGCTGACGCTGGTGGGCCTCGGGCTCTCGTCGCTGATCGGCAAGCCCTACGAGGGCATGAAATCCCCCACCCTGCCCGACCTGCCGCTGCCGCTGCTGGCCGATATGCCGGTCATCGGCCCGATGCTGTTTCAGCATGACCTGATGGTCTATCTCTCGATCGCGCTGGTGGCTGCCGTCTGGGCCGGGCTGAAATTCACCCGCGCCGGGCTGATCCTGCGGGCTGTCGGCGAAAGCCATGATGCCGCCCATGCCCTGGGCTACAAGGTGGTGCGCATCCGGCTCATGGCGATCTTCTTCGGCGGGGCCTGTTCCGGCCTCGGCGGCGCCTATCTCAGTCTTGTCCGGGTGCCGCAATGGACCGAGGGCATGACCGCCGGCGCCGGCTGGATCGCGCTTGCCATCGTGGTCTTTGCCAGCTGGAAGCCCTGGCGCGTGCTGATCGGTGCCTACCTTTTCGGCGGCGTCACCGTGCTGCAACTGAACCTTCAGGCGGCCGGCACAAGGCTGCCGGTCGAATACTTGTCGATGTCACCGTATCTGATAACAATTCTCGTGCTGGTCATCATTTCAGCACGGGGCTACCACGGCGCGCCGGCCTCGCTCGGCCGGCCGTTCCATGCCTCGCACTGAGGCCAAACCCAAAACAAGACAATCCAAAAGAAGACTCAGGGAGTATCCACATGAACCGCAGAACCCTTCTTGCCAGCGCCGCGCTGGCGCTTGGCCTCGCCGGAACGGCGATGGCGCAGGACGACACGACCAAGGTCGGCTTCATCTATGTCGGACCCGTCGGCGATGGCGGCTGGACCTATGAGCACGAACAGGGCCGCCTGGCCGTCGAAGAGCACTTCGGCGACAAGGTCGAAACCGTGTTCCAGGAAAGCGTGCCCGAGGGCGCCGACAGCGAACGCGCGATGACGCAGATGGCACTGTCCGGCGCCGACATCATCTTCACCACGTCCTTCGGCTACATGGACCCGACGATCAACGTCGCCAAGAAATTCCCCGACGTGAAGTTCGAACACGCCACCGGCTACAAGCGCGCCGACAACGTCTCGACCTATTCCGCCCGGTTCTACGAAGGCCGCGCCATCCAAGGCCTGATTGCGGGCCACATGACCGAGACCAACAAAATCGGCTATATCGCCTCCTTCCCGATCCCCGAGGTCATCCGCGGCATCAACTCGGCCTATCTGCACGCCAAGGAGGTGAACCCCGATGTCGAGTTCTCGATTGTCTGGGCCTACACCTGGTTCGACCCGGCGAAAGAGGCCGACGCCGCCAATGCGCTGATCGAACAGGGCGCCGACGTGATCCTGCAACACACCGATTCCACGGCGCCGCAGGCGGCCGCCGAAAAGGCGGGCAACGTGATCACTTTCGGCCAGGCCTCGGACATGGGCGATTACGCGCCGATGCCGCGGGTCTCCTCGATCATCGACAACTGGGCGCCCTATTACATTGATCGCGTGCAGGCGGTGATGGACGGCACCTGGGAAAGCAAGGACACCTGGGACGGCATCGGGCCGGGCATGGTTGGCATCGGCGAAATCACCGACGCGGTGCCGGAAGAGGTCAAGGCCGAGGCGCTGGCGATGAAAGACGCGATTGCCGCGGGCGAGTATCACCCCTTCACTGGGCCGATCAACAAGCAGGACGGCACGCCCTGGCTGGCCGAAGGCGAAGTGGCCGATGACGGCACGCTCGCGGGCATGGATTTCTACGTCGAAGGGCTGACCGGCGAAATCCCGAACTGACCGCTGCCGACAGGCGACGGGAACCCTCGCCCCCGGGCGGGGGTTCTCTGTTTGTCGCGCCTGCCGAGAGGCGCCCTGACAAGAGGTTGACCATGCCCCGGATCCCCATCGTCTATCACATCCCGGTCTGTCCGTTCTCGCAACGGCTCGAGATCATGCTGGCGCTGAAAGGCGTGCGCGACGCCGTTTCCTTCCAGGTCGTCGACATCAC
Organism: Marinovum sp. PR37; assembly: GCF_028807375.1. NCBI lineage: Bacteria > Pseudomonadati > Pseudomonadota > Alphaproteobacteria > Rhodobacterales > Roseobacteraceae > Marinovum > Marinovum sp. PR37. Next base: position 28,476 of record NZ_JARAML010000003.1, read on the forward strand.
CAGACCGCGCGACCCGGAACTGCTGGAAAAGACCCGTGGCACCACCGCGCTGCCGGTGCTCGAGATGCCGGGCGGAGAGATCCTCAAGGAAAGCCTGGTGATCCTGCGCTACCTTGACGAGACGGTGGGCGACACGCCGCTGCGCCGCGCCGATCCGCTGGAACATGCGACGGAAAGCATGCTGATCGCCAAGGAAGGCGCCTTCACCATGGCCGGCTACAGCTTCGTGATGAACCAGGATCCCGACCGGCGCGACACGCACGCCGAAAAGATGCGGGGCCTCTACCGCGAGATCGACGATTTCCTGCGCCATGAGGGCAAAGGCGAGGGGCCCTGGCTGTTCGAGGATTTCGGACTGGCCGAAACGGTCTTCACCCCGATGTTCATGCGCTTCTGGTTCCTCGAGTATTACGAGGGCTTCGACGTGCCGGCCACCGCCGAATATGCCCGCGTGCGCGCCTGGCGCGAAGCCTGTCTGGCTCATCCGGCGGCGCAGCAGGTGAGCCGCGAGGAGATCGTGAAACTCTATTACGACTACGCCCTCGGCGCCGGCAACGGCGCCCTGCCCGAGGATCGCAACGTCTCGAGCTTTGCTTTCGAGCCGGCTTGGCCGGACCGGCCCTGGCCGCCGCGCGACAAGTACCTGACCCATGCCAGCGACGCCGAACTGGGGCTGGTGGCGGCCTGACAACGGCCCGCGCCGCCGCTTCCTCTCGCCTTTTTCCGCCGTGCGGCTATCCTTGCGACAAGGAGGACCGACACATGCGCAAACTTCAGGTTCAGGGCGTGCATCACATCACGCTGACCGGGGCCGACCGGCAGACCAGCCTCGATTTCTGGGAGGGCGTGCTGGGCATGCCCTTCATCTTCGATCAGCCCAACCTCGACAATCCCGACGAGGGCCACCTTTATTTTGATCCCGGCGACGGGCGGTTGATCACCATCTTTACCAACGAGGCCCGCACGCCGGTTCACCGGCGCACGCCCACCGATCCCGGCTGCGTGCACCACCTGGCGTTCAACGTCTCCAAGGCGACCTTTTCGCAGACCATCGACCGGCTCGATGCGCGGGGGATCGGCCATTCCGGCGTCAAGGACCGGGGGTTCATGGATTCGATCTACTTCAAGGATCCCCTCGGATTGCTGATCGAGCTGGCCTGTTACCGGTTCGAACCGCCGATGGGCTGTTCCCATGCCGACGTGATGATCGAGGCGCATCGGCGGCGGGTGGCGCAGGGCGATCACCACATCGCCGAAGTGCACCTGGCCGACGCGATCGAAGCGCTGGTCGCGCGGCGCCAGCAGTCTCTGAGCGAGGACCGCTCGGCAAAAGACCCCTACGGCCGGGGCTGACCCCGTCCCCCGACTGACAGGCCCGGTTGCCTCGCCACCCGGTCCCCGCTTTCCCGGCCCGGCGGGCGTCGGCCGGCGGCCTGTCGGCTTATCTCTGCAACCGCTCCACCGCCCAGCGTGCGGCATCCGCGATCTGCGGATCGGCGTCCTCGCACAGCGCCTGCGCCGCCGGCAAGAGCCGCGCCTCGCCGGAATTGCCGATGGCGTAAAGCACGTTGCGCACGAAACGCCCGCGCCCGATCCGCTTGATCGGCGAGCCCGAGAACCGCGCCCGGAACGCCGCATCCTCCAACCCGGCCAGCTCTGCCAGATCCGGCGCCATCAGGTCGTCGCGGGCATGGTATTTCACCTCGGCCGCCCGTTCGGCGAACTTGTTCCAGGGACAGACCGCAAGACAATCGTCGCAGCCATAGATCCGGTTGCCCAGCAGCGGCCGCAAAGCCGCGTCCACCGGCCCCTTGTGCTCAATCGTCAGGTAGGAAATGCAGCGCCGCGCATCGAGCTGATAGGGCGCCGGAAAGGCTGCGGTCGGACAGATATCGAGACACTTCCGGCACGAGCCGCAATGATCCACCTCGCCCGGGTCCACAGGCAGCTCCAGCGTGGTGAACACCGCCCCGAGAAAGAACCAGGACCCAAGCTGCCGGCTCACCAAGTTGGTGTGCTTGCCCTGCCAGCCCAGCCCCGCCGCCTGCCCCAGCGCCTTTTCCGGCACCGGCGCGGTATCGACAAAGACCTTCACCTCGGCCGGCGGATCGGTGTCGGCCTCGGCGATCAGCCAGCGCGCCAGCCGCTTCAGCCGCTTCTTCACCACGTCATGGTAATCGCGGTGCTGCGCATAGACCGAGATCGCCGCCCGGTCGCTCTGCTCAAGCACCGCCAGCGGATCATGCGCCGGCCCGTAATTCTCCGCCAGCATGATCACCGAGCGCGCCTCGGGCCAGAGCGCCGCCGGATCGCCGCGCCAATGGCTGCGCTCGGCCAGCCAGGACATCTGCCCGTGATAGCCCGCCGCGAGAAACCCGGCCAGCCGCTCGGCCACCTCCGGCACCGCCTCCGGCCGACAGATTCGCGCCGCGGAAAACCCCTGGTCCCGCGCCTCGCGCAGCAGTCTGTCCTTCAGCGCATCCATGGCTTCTTCTGTTCAGAAATACCCGCGGGGGTCCGGGGGCAGAGCCCCCGAAACCGCCGAGGCCCGATCTCAGAAATCGAGGTCATTGTAATGCCGCGGCGGCGGAAATCCGGGCACCTGATCGGCCAGGATGCGGCGAAACGCCGGCCGCGACTTGATCTTGGCATACCAGTCCTTGACCACCGCCGACCGGTTCCAGTCGACGTCGGAGATATAGTCGAGCGACGACAGATGCGCCGCGGCGGCGAAATCCGCCAGCGTCATCACATCGCCGGCCAGCCAGCGCCGGTGGTCGAGCAGCCAGGTCATGTAATCCAGGTGATACTTGATCGCCTTGGCCCCGGCCTTGACGTTCTTGCTGTCGGGAAACCCCTGGCCCTGCACCTTCTTGTTGACCCGCTCGTAGAGCAGCTTCGAGGTCACCTCATGGTGGAACTTGTCGTCGAACCAGGCCACCAGCCGGCGCACCTCATAACGCGCATCGGCGGATTTCGGCATCAGGCTCGGCTCGGGGTACTTCTCCTCCAGCCATTCGCAGATCGCCGCGCTCTCGGCCATGGTCTTGCCGTCGATGCGCAGCACCGGCACCTTGGCGGCCGGATTGCGGCGCAGGAAATCCGGCTCCTGCTCCCAGTAGCGTTCCTCGACCAGCTCGCATTCGATCTTCTTCTCGGCAAGGCTGAGTCGCACCTTGCGGCAGAACGGCGAGAGGGGAACGTGATAAAGCTTGGCCATGAAGGGCAATGTCCTAAGGGGGAAGTGCCCAGCTTCTTTGCCGTGAAACCGGCGCCAGTTCAACCACCCCCGCCCGGATCGGCAACAGCCCGCGGCCCCGGCCGGTTCCCCTTGCGCGCCGAATCCGCTATGGCCGCCGCAGCTTTCACGCCGCAAGGACGCGCCATGATCCTGAGTGTTCTCGACTATGCATCGGTCCTTGTCTTTGCCCTGACCGGGGCGCTGGCGGCCTCGCGGGCGCAGCTCGATATCATCGGTTTCGCCTTTCTCGCCAGCCTGACGGCGGTGGGCGGCGGAACGCTGCGCGACCTGCTGCTCGATCGCAACCCGGTGTTCTGGATCGCCGATCCCGGCATCGTCCCGACCGCCTGCGGCGCGGCCCTGCTGGTGTTCTTCACCGCACACCGGATGGAAAGCCGGCTGCGCTGGCTGCTCTGGCTCGACAGCTTCGCGCTGGCGGTGGCGGTGGCCGCCGGCACCGGGGTGGCGCTGGCGCTGGATCAGCCACCGGTGATCGTGTTGATCATGGGGGTGGCGACGGGCTGTTTCGGCGGGCTGATGCGCGACGTGGTGGCCAACGAGGTGCCGGTGATCCTGCGCCAGGGCGAGCTTTACGCCACCGCCGCGCTGGCCGGTGCCGGCGCCGCGCTGGGGCTGCTGGAGCTGGGTCTCGGCCGCGACGTCGCGCTTCTGGGCTGCGCCGGCGTGACCTGGGCGTTGCGCGCCGGCAGCCTGCGCTGGGGCTGGATGCTGCCGGTCTACAAAAGCCGCCCGCCGCGCGAGAAATAGCGCCCCACCGTCCCGGACCCGATCCGGGACCTCTCCGCCGGTTCGTCGCGCCCGCCCTAAAGCGGTTCCGGGCGAAACCCCTCCGGCACCCGGTCGCGACCCTCGAGCACGAGATCCGCCATCACCTCGCCCACCAGCGGCGCCATGCCGAAGCCGATCTTGAACCCGCCGTTGGCGATGAAGGTCCCCGGTCGAAGGGGATGCCCCCCGAGCAGCGGCGCCCGGCTGCGCGCCCGCGGCCGCACCCCGGCCCAGCGCGCCACCACCGGCGCCCCGGCCAGCACCGGAAAGGCCGCCACCGCCCGCGCGATCACCGCCTCGAGCTGATCGTCCACTGCCGCGCCATCGTCGTATTCGCGCTCCGAGGTCGAGCCCACGGCCACCGTGCCGTCGCCATGCGGCACGATATGCAGCGCATCGGCAAAAAGCTGCGGGCGGTCCTGCGCCGCGAATCGCAACAGCGCCGCCTGCCCCTTGACCCCGTTGCCGAGGCTGCGCCCCGCCGCCCGGCTCATCGCCGCGAGATCCTGCATCCCGGTGGCCCAGACCACGGCCCCCCGGTCTTCCCCCTCCGGGGTCACGGTGACCCCGCGCGCCGCCAGCGCCGCCACCAGCGCGGCACAGGCCCGGCGCGGATGCACCCGGGCGCTGAGGCTGTCCTCGACCAGCAATCCCGTCGGCGAGGCCGGGGCCCAATCGCCATAGCCCGCCGCATCGACCACACGCCAGACCGCCTTGCCCTGCCAGAGCTCGGCCGCCGTCCCTTCCCGCTGCCGGGCCAGGTCGACCGCGCGGTCATCGGCCAGGGGCTGCAACCGGCCCGAGCGCAGATAGCCGGGGTCACGCCCGCCGGCCTCCGCCACCTCGGCCCAGAAACCCTCGGCCATAAGCAGGCTCTCGAACTGGAAGGCCTTCTTGGCGTTCCAGTTTTCCGGCACATGCGGCGCCAGCGCGCCGACGATGCCGCCGGAGGCGCCCGCCGCCGGGCCGAAGGGATCGATCACCCGCACCTTGGCGCCGCGCCGGGCGCAGGCCCAAGCCACTGACAGGCCGAACACGCCCGCCCCCCGCACTGTCACGTCGTCCATTGCATACCCCTCCGTCAGGCTTTAGGCCTCGGGGGAAACCCTTAAGGCAGCCGAAAATGACAGACCAGAGCGCAGAGCTGGAATGGCGCGACGGGCACGTGCCTGTCTCGACCCGATTCGACGATCCCTATTACTCGCTCGATAATGGCCTGGCCGAGACGCGGCATGTCTTTCTGGCCGGCAACGACCTGCCGGCGCGTTTTGCCGATGGCTTTCACATCGCCGAACTGGGCTTCGGCACCGGGCTGAACCTGCTCTGCACGCTTTCGGCCTTTCGCGCCGCCGGCACCCCCGGCCGGCTGCATTTCACCAGTTTCGAGGCCTTCCCGATGCAGGCCGACGACATGATTGCCGCGCAGGCCGGTTTTCCCGAACTGGCCGCGATCGCGGCAGAGCTGGCACCGCAGTGGCAGGCCGGCGCGCGCCACTTCGAGACGCCCGACCTGACCTTCACCCTGGTCCAGGGCGATGCCCGCGAGACCCTGCCGCACTGGTCCGGCAAGGCGGATGCCTGGTTTCTCGACGGGTTTTCGCCGGCCAAAAACCCCGAACTCTGGGGCGAGGCCCTGATGATGCAGGTCGCGCGCCACACCGCCCCTGGCGGCACGGCGGCCACCTATACCGCGGCGGGCCATGTGCGCCGCGCGCTCGCCGCGGGCGGCTTTGCCGTCACCCGCATCCCCGGCTTCGGCCGCAAACGTCACATGACAAGGGCCACCCTATGACCCAGAACGATACGGTGCGCGGCATCTGGCTGATGGTGGCCACCACCTTTGTCTTTGCGGTGCAGGACGGGCTGAGCCGGCATCTCGCCTCGGAATACAATGTCTTCATGGTGGTGATGATCCGCTATTGGTTCTTTGCCGCCTTCGTGATCGCCCTGTCGGCGCGCAAGGCCGGCGGGCTGCGCGATGTGGCGCGCACCGATCAGCCGCTGGTGCAGATCTTCCGCAGCGTGCTGCTGGCGCTGGAGATCTGTGTCATGGTCGCCGCTTTCACCTATCTCGGGCTGGTCGAGAGCCATGCGGTCTTTGTCAGCTATCCGCTGCTGGTCGCCGCGCTCTCGGGCCCGGTGCTGGGCGAACAGGTCGGTTGGCGGCGCTGGTTGGCGATCGCAGTGGGCTTTGTCGGGGTGATGATCATCATCAATCCCGGCGCAGGGGTATTCTCGATCTATGCGCTGATCCCGCTGGCGGCGGCTTCGATGTTCGCGCTCTATTCGCTGCTCAACCGGTATGCCGCACGCCGCGACACCGCCGCCACGTCGTTTTTCTGGACCGGTACGGTGGGCTGCGTGGTGATGACGGCAATCGGCATCTGGTTCTGGGTGCCGATGACCGGGCCCGACTGGATCTGGATGGCAGCGCTCTGCGTGACCGGGGTGACCGGGCATTACACGATGATCAAATGCTACGAGGTTGCCGAAGCCAGCGCGGTGCAGCCCTTTGCCTATCTGCAAATGCCCTTTGCCGTGGCGATCGGCCTGCTGATCTTTGGCGAAAGCCTGCGGGCCTCGGTGGTGGTGGGCGCGGTGCTGATCGTGGGCGCCGGGCTCTTCACCCTGTGGCGCGAACGGCAGAGGATGCGGGTGGCCCGGCGGGTGGCGCCGGTATGAAGCGCGGGCGGTAGGTTGAAAACCCGCCTTACGGCGTTTGGTGCAGGATTGGCCCGGCCCGCGCAACTCGGGCCGCAACTTGCCGCCGAAGGCTCATTCGGGCAGCAGGGTCGATCCCACCAGCTCCTCCGAGAAGGGCACCGGATGCGGATCCTTGCCCAGCCGCGCGCGATAGACCGGCAGGCTCTCTGATACCCGCATGACGTAGTTGCGGGTCTCGTTGAAGGGGATCATCTCGATCCAGTCGACGATGTCGATATCGCCCCGGATCGGATCGCCATAGGCGTTCTTCCAGCTCCGCGGCCGCCCCGGCCCGGCATTGTAGCCGGCCGACATCATGATGACATTGCCGTCGAACTCCTCAGCCAGCCCGCGCAGGTAATCCGCGCCGAGACGGGAGTTGTACAGCCAATCGCCGGTCAGCCGGGACTGGCTGTAATCCAGCCCGACCCGCCGCGCCACGAGTTGCGCCGTCGCCGGCATCACCTGCATCAGCCCGCGCGCGCCGGCGTGGCTGACCACCGAATGGTCGAACTCACTCTCGCGGCGGGCGATGGCCAGCACCATCTCTGTCGGCACCGGATGATCGCGTTTTGCCACCGGATGCACCGCATAATAGGGCGCCGCGATCTCGTGCCCGGCCTGCGCCGCGCGTTTGCCCAGCAGCACGGCGATATGCGGCTGGCCCAGATCCTCGAGCATCTTGCCCATCAGGTGCAGGTTTTCCTCGTCCTGGCTCTCGGCCAGATGGGTCCAGAACCGCTTGGCCAGCCAGCCCTCGCCCGCCGCCAGAAGCAACAGCGCCGCCTCATGCACCCGGGATTTGGTGAATGCGGCCTCGCGCCAGTCCTCGACCGGGCGGAAACCGCCGAGATTGCTGTTGAACGGCAGGCCGCCGCGCTCGGCCGCCAGCAGCCCGTAGAAGCTGGTCTGATAGGCCGCGCCCAGCGCATAGGCGCCCTTGGCGGCATCCTCGTTTCCCAGTGCCTCATAGGCACGCCCCAGCCAATACCCGGCGCGGCCGAGCGAGATCGGCGTAAAGACGTCACCCTTGAAACGGGTGAAATGCGCCAGCGCCCGGCTCGGGTCCTTCTGGAACCGCAGGGCGAGATAGCCCGAGAGCCATTCCAGCTCGGCGAAATTGCGGCCGGTCACGGTGTAATGCGAGGCGGCGATGCGATAGGCCAGCACCGGATCGCCGTCGCGCATGGCGCGATGCGCCAGCGTGTGGCGTCGGCGCGCCCAGTGCTCGGGCTCACCCAGGCTCTCGGCACTGGTCGAACGGTCGAGCAGCAGTGAAATGGCACTGTCGCGCAGCCCCTTGGCCATCCGCCATTCAAACCGCTCATAGGCCAGACCCGGATCATCGGCCAGCACCGCCGGCACGGCGGCGATCAGCGGATCGGGATTGCCATTGCGCGCGCGCAGCGCCATCCGCGCGGTGGCGAGCTTTTGCCAGCCCTCGGAGACTAGGGGCAGCATCCGCGTGGCGTTGATCTCCCAGCCTTCCCAGAGCGCCCGGTCGAGACGCGCCTCGTGATGCGGCTTGAGCAGGCTGCCATATCGGTCGAGAAACCGCGCCTGTTCGCTGTCGGACAGCGCCAGGGTCAGCCACGCCTTGACGATGCCGGCCTGCGCCGCGCCGGTTTCGCCGCTGGCCTCCAGTGCCTCGGCATGGGCCAGCGCGCCGGTGCCGGTCTGGGGCTCCTGCTCCTTGAAAAAGGCGAGGCGCGCCGCGACCGAGGCCCCGGCCATGGCGTCTTCGGATTTCTCGCGCAGATAGGGCAGGCCGGGCCAGTCGCCGCTGCGGGCGAGAAATTCCATCACCTCGCCCGAGCTGCCGCTGCCGCTGCGCAGAAAGTGCCACATGATGACATCGCGCGCCGGCGAACCTTCGGGGCCGGCAAGGCGAAGGGCCTCGTCCCAGCGGCCATCGCGCATCGCGGCGAGCCCGGCCTTGAAGCCCGGATCGGCCGCAGGCACGCGCAGCCCGAGCGGCTCTGTATCCAGCCCCTTCGGCCTGACCCTGGGGCGCAGCCCGGCGAGGTCTTCTTCCAGCTCTTCCAGCGGCTCGGGCACGGCGGCATCCTCACCCGCCGCGATCGCTTCGGGTTCGGCGGCGGGCAGCCCGTCCTCGGCCTCGGCGGCGGGTTCGGCATCGCCCTGCGCACCAGAGCTTCTGGCCCGCGGGCGCAGGCTTGTCGTCAGGTCGACAGCGGCCCCGGTATCAGAGGTTTGCTGAGCGGGCACCGGCGAAGCGGCCAGTGCCAGAAGGCATAAAAGCGCACGCATCATCACTTGCAATTTCTGTTCTGAAAAGGAATAGACACGATCTAGAAGATAACCCGTCCGCCGCATCCTTCAACTCACGATGCTGACACTGGCGGACATGCGGCGCGCCCTCGGGGCGGGCCTGTTGACAGAAAAGGAGCGTCACCATGTTCAAAGGGTCCATGCCAGCCCTGGTCACGCCGTTCAAGAACGGCGCGGTCGATCTGGAGACGCTGCGAAAACTCGTGGACTGGCATGTCGATCAGGGCAGCCATGGTCTGGTCCCGGTCGGCACCACCGGCGAAAGCCCCACCCTGACCCATGGCGAGCACGAGCTGGTCGTGTCGGAAGTGGTCAAGGCCGCCGCCGGCCGTATCCCGGTGATTGCCGGCGCCGGATCGAACAACACCACCGAGGCGATTCGCCTGATGGCCCATGCCAAATCGGTCGGCGCCGATGCGGGCCTCGTGGTGACCCCCTATTACAACAAGCCGACGCAGGCCGGGCTGATCGCGCATTTCACTGCCATCACCGAGGCCGTCGACCTGCCGATCATCATCTACAACATCCCGCCGCGTTCGGTGATCGACATGCTGCCCGCCACCATGGGCGAGCTGGCGAAACTGAAGAACATCATCGGCGTCAAGGACGCCACCGGCGATCTCGCCCGGGTCTCGGCCCAGCGCATCACCTGTGGCGCCGATTTCCTCCAGATCTCGGGCGAGGATGCCACCGCGCATGGTTTCAACGCCCAGGGCGGCGTCGGTTGCATCTCGGTCACCGCCAATGTGGCGCCGGCGTTGTCCAGCGCCTTGCAGAACGCCTGTCTGGCCGGCGATTACGCCAAGGCGTTGGAAATCCAGGACCGGCTGATGCCGCTGCACCAGGCAATCTTTGCCGAACCGGGGCTCTGCGGCGTGAAATACGCGATGTCGCGGCTTGGGCTCTGCGAAAACGAGGTGCGGCTGCCGCTCCTGCCGGTCAGCGAGCCGACCCGCGCCCTGATCGACGCCGGGCTGCGCCAAGCCGGTCTGACCGGCTGAGGCTCTGACCGCTGCGGAATTGAAAGGCCCGGCCGCGAGGGATCGCGCCGGGCCTTTTTCGTGCTGCAATACGGCCCCGGGGCCGCGCCGGTCATTGCGTCTCCAGCCCCTCGGGCTGGCCCACCACCACGAAATGCAGGGCCTCGGGGTCGTAAAGCTCGGCGGCCACCCGGTTGACCTCGTCCAGCGTGAGCGCCTCGACCAGCGCATTGCGCTCGGTCACATACTCCGGCCCCAGACCGTCCATCTGCATGCCGATCAGAATATTGGCGATCGGCCCGTTGCCGTCAAAGCGCAGCGGATAGGCCCCGGTCAAATAGGTCTTGGCCGCTGCCAGCTCCTCGGCCGTCAGACCGTCCTGCCCCAGCTTGGCCCATTCCTCGCGGATCACCGCAATGGTCTCGGCGACGCGGTTGTTGGCCGAGGCGACCGAGCCCATCACCAGCGCCGCGTGATCCTTGGGCACCAGATAGGAATAGACGCCATAGGTCAGACCGCGCTTTTCACGCACCTCGGACATCAGCCGGCTGGTCAGCCCACTGCCGCCGAAGACCTCGTTGATCACATAGGCGGCGAGGAAATCCGGGTGATCGCGTTCCAGCCCCCGGTGCCCGAAAAGAACCACCGATTGCGGCGTGTCGAAGGGCTCGACCGTCAAGCCGCCCTCGAGCAGGAAGGGCGCCGTTCCAGGCAGGGGCGCACCGGTTTCGGGCAAGTCGCCCAACAGCTCATCGAGCAAGGCCGACAGCTCCTCGGCCGAGATGTCGCCCACCGCGCTGACATAGACCCGGTCGCGCGCAAAGGCTGCCGCATGCGCCGCGACGATATCCTCGCGGCTCAGCGCCATCACGCTTTCGCGGGTGCCATCAAGCGAGGTGGCATAGGGGTGATCGCCAAACGCCAGCCGGTCGAAAGTGCGGCCGGCGATCTTGTCGGGATCGGACTGGTCCGAGGCCAGCCCGGACAGCACCTGCGCCTTGACCCGGTCGATGGCCACCTGGTTGAACGCCGGCGCCACCAGCGAGCCGCGCAGCAGCGCCATGGCCGCGTCAGTGGTGTCGGTCAGGAACTTGGCCGACACCGAAATCGTGTCGTCGAACGTGTCGTAATCGAAGGACGCCGCCAGGCTTTCGAGTTCGCGGGCAAAGGCCCGCGCATCCATCTCGCCGGTGCCTTCCTCGAGCAGGCCGACCATCAGATTGGTCGCCCCGCGCTTGTCCGGCGCATCGAGCGAGCCGCCGCCCTTGAAGCGCAGTTCGAGCGCGACAAAGGGGATCGACGGCTCTTCGACCAGCCAGGCCGAGATGCCGCCGGGGGTGGTGACCTCCTGGATCTCGATCTCGGCACGGGCCGGCAGCGCGGCCATCACCAGCGCGGCGGCGGCAAAGGCCCATGTTTTCACCAGCGGGGCGTTGAAGAGCGCGGTCATTGGGTCACCTCCTGCGGGCGCATGAGCCAGCTTGTCACGCTGGCCTTGTCGTCGAACACCTCGCGCGCGGCGGCAAGGATATCCTCTTCGGTCACCGCCGCCACGATTTCTGGCCAGGCGTGCACATCCTCGACCGTCAGCCCCGAGGTCAGCGCCCGACCATATTGATTGGCCACCCGCTCGACATTGTCGCGGGCGTAGATCCGGCTGGCCTCGAACTGCCGCTTGATCCGGTCCAGCTGTTCGGTGTCGACGCCTTCCTCGAGAAACTCGGCCACCGCCGCATCAAGCGCCGTTTCCGCCGCCTCGAGGCTCACGCCCTCGACCGGCACCACAACCAGCGAAAACGTCGTGTCATCCAGCGAGACGCCGCCATATCCGGCACCGGCATAGACCACAAGCTTCTGGTCGAATTGCAGCTTTTCGTTCAGCACCGAGGTCTGGCCGCCGCCCAGCACTTCGGAGAGCAGCATCAGCGCCGCCGCCTTTTCCTGGGCACCGGGGTCCCGTTCGGGCGCCAGGTAGGTGCGGATCACATAGGGCTGGGCCACCCGCGGGTCTTCGAACACCAACCGCCGCGGTGCGGTCTGCGGCGGCTCTTGCGGGCGGTCGCGCGGCGCCAGATCGGGATTGGCCGCAAGCGGGCCGTAATGCTCTTTGGCCAGCGCCAGAACCTCGTCGGGCGTGACGTCGCCAGCCACGATCAGCAGCGCATTGTTGGGGGCGTAATTGGTCTGGTAATACTCCAGCGCCGCCTCCAGATCGAGGCCCACCATCTCGTGCCGCCAGCCGATGATCGGCACGCCGTAGCGGTGATTGAGATATTGCGCCGCGCGGGCCTGCTCGCGCATCAGCGCCGCCGGGTCGTTCTCGGTGCGCATGTTGCGCTCTTCGATGATCACCTCGCGCTCGGTGCGGATTTCCTCGGGGCCAAGCTGAAGGTTGACCATCCGGTCGGCCTCCATCTGCATCATCAACCCCAGCCGGTCGGCGGCGACGCGCTGGTAATATCCGGTCTGATCGTAGCTGGTAAAGGCATTGTCGGTGCCGCCGTTCTCGGCCACCACGCGGCTGAGCTCGCCCGGGGCCATGTTCTTGGTGCCCTGAAACAGCAGATGCTCGAGAAAATGCGCCACGCCGGAAACCCCCGGCGTCTCATCGGCACTGCCGGCGCGATACCACAGCATGTGGACCACCACCGGCGCGCGGTGATCTTCGATCACCACCACCTCGAGGCCATTGTCCAGCGTCGCGGTGGTCACCTGATCTTCGATCGACGTCTGGGCCAATGCGGCCCCGGCCCAGAGCAGGGCGATCCCGGCGGCGAACGCGCGCAGGCTGGGGGTCAGTCGGTCAAACGGGGGTGCGGACATGTGGCTCTCCTGAATGGGTGTCAGGCCTTACTAATGGCCGCTCCCCCCCGGAGTTCAAGAAAAACCGCGTGACAGTTGCGTGAGCCGGCTCAGCCGCCCACGCGATTGTCGTTCCGCTCTTCCGGCGGATCGGCGGCGGGGGTTCTGACCCCGGCCCGGCGGAACAGGCGCAGCACCTCATAGGGGTCGATCGCAAAGCGTTCGTAGGCGTCGTAATACTTGTCTTCGCGCATCAGCTGCCAGGTGAACCGCGAGGCCCGCTTGCGAAACTCCAGGTCTTCGGCGGCAAGCTGGGCGCGGATCCCCGGCTGCACGCCGTTGCGGGCGGCATAGCTCACCAGCGCGCCATCGCCGGCTGCCGCGCCCGCGGCCCGCGGCGCCACGCGGGCGCCGTCGCCGCCCAGCGCCGCGACGGCATCGGCCTCGGGCGTCGGATCGGTGCGGTTGGCCGCGCCCGGTGTCGGCGGCGGCAGCGCGTCAAAGCTCTCCGGCGTCTGCAACGGCTTGGGCGGGACGATGGCAAATTCTTCCGGGCCGTCGCCGCGCACCCGCAGCTCGTGCAGGGTGATGTCACGCTCGCCACATGCCGCCAGCCCGAGGGCCAACGCCAGCAAAACGCACCGCTTTGCAATTGGCGAGACTGTCATGCGTATTCACTCCACCTGCTTACGCGCCCAGACTTAACGGATTGTTCCAGAGAGGTCACGTGCCCTTTTTCCGCTTTGGCGAGCCCTTGCCGCTGCCCGATCCGGGAAACAGCACCAGCCCGAAGGCGCCGGCAAAGATCGCGATATCGGCGACGTTGAAGGCATAGGGATTCTCGATGCCACAACACGACATGTTGAGAAAATCCGCCACCGCGCCATACAGCACCCGGTCGAGCACATTGCCCAGCGCGCCGCCGATCAGGAGGCCGGCCGCAATCCGGCCGGTCCGTCCCGGCGGATCGCGCCAGACCCAGACCAGCACGAACCCGACGATCACCAGCGCGATGGCGATGAGCACTATCCGCGCCGCATCGGAATGGCCGGAAAACAGGCCGAAGTTGATGCCCGAATTCCACGCCATCCGCAGATTGACGAAGGGCGGCAGCACGTCGATCTCGCCCAAGGTGCGCAAATCGAGCAGATGCACGACAACGATCTTGCTGACCTGATCCAGCAGAAACACCCAGAAGGCTGCCCAGAACACCGTTCGCATCTGCCCGCTCCTGCCCTTAGTGCCGGAAGTGGCGCATGCCGGTAAAGACCATCGCCAGCCCGGCCTCGTCGGCCGCGGCGATCACCTCGTCATCGCGCATCGAGCCGCCCGGCTGGATCACGCAGGTCGCGCCCGCCGCCGCCGCTTCCATCAGCCCGTCGGGGAAGGGAAAGAAGGCATCCGACGCCACGGCGGAGCCCTGGCTCAGCGGCGTGTCGAGGCCCAGCGCCTCGGCCATGCGCTCGGCTTTCTTCGCGGCGATCAGCGCCGAATCCACCCGGCTCATCTGGCCGGCGCCAACCCCAACGGTGGCACCATCCTTGACATAGACGATGGCGTTCGACTTGACGTGTTTCGCCACTTTCCAGGCAAACAGCAGGTCGCGCATCTGTTCGTCGGTCGGCGCGACCTTGGTCACCACCTTGAGGTCATCGAGCCCGACAAAGCCCACGTCCTTGTCCTGCATCAGGAAGCCGCCGGCCACCTGCCGCAGGGTCTGGCCGCCGGCGCGCACATCCGGCAGGCCCTCGGTGGTCAGCAGACGCAGGTTCTTCTTCTCTTTGAAAATACGCATTGCGCCGTCCGAGGCGCCAGGCGCAATCACCACTTCGGTAAAGATGCCGGTGATTTCCCGTGCGGTCTCCTCGTCGAGCGGCCGGTTGAAGGCGACGATGCCGCCAAAGGCCGAGGTGCGGTCGCAGTCGAAGGCCGCCTTATAAGCTTCGAGCAGCGTCGCGCCCTTGGCCACGCCGCAGGGGTTGGCGTGCTTGATGATGGCGCAGGCCGCGCCGTCCTCGGGGGCGAACTCCGCCACCAGCTCGAAGGCCGCATCGGTATCGTTGATGTTGTTGTAGGACAGCTCCTTGCCCTGATGCTGCACGGCGGTGGCGACGCCGGGGCGGCCGGTGCCATCCGTGTAGAAAGCCGCCTGCTGGTGCGGGTTCTCGCCATAACGCAGGGTCTGCTTGACCTCGCCGGCCACCGCGCGGCGGCGTGGCGCGGCGGCGCCCAGCGCCCCGGCCATCCAGGAGGAAACGGCGGCATCATAGGCGCCGGTGCGGGCATAGGCGATCTGCGCCAGACGCTGGCGGAAACCATAGGAGGTCGCGCCGGAGTTGGCGTCCAGCTCTTGCAGCAGCCCTTCGTAATCCTGCACATCCACCACCGTGGTCACAAAACCGTGGTTCTTGGCCGCGGCGCGGATCATCGCCGGGCCGCCAATGTCGATGTTCTCGATGCAGGTGTCGTAATCGGCCCCCTTGGCCACGGTCTCCTCGAAGGGATAGAGGTTGACCACCAGCAGATCGATGCCGCCGATGCCATGCTCTTTCATTGCCGCCACGTGCGCGTCATTGTCGCGCAGCGCCAGCAACCCGCCATGCACCATCGGATGCAGCGTCTTTACCCGGCCATCCATCATCTCGGGGAAGCCGGTCACCTCGGCCACGTCGCGGACCTCGAGGCCGGCCTCGCGCAGCGCCCTGGCGGAGCCGCCGGTCGACAGAAGCTCGACCCCGCGTTCGGCAAGGGCACGCCCCAGATCGGTCAGGCCGGTCTTGTCGGAAACTGAGAGAAGCGCGCGCCGGATCGGCACGAGGCGGGTGTCATCGGTCATATCGTCAGGGTCCTGCGGTCAGCTGTCAAAATCGTAGTCTTCGTCGTCGGTGGTCAGGTCGCGCACCGCCACGGCAGTGTCATGCGCCTTGGCCAGAGACCAGCGAATGCGCGTCGCATACTCCATTGCCCGGTGAGATAAAACGATCTGTTTCGTCGCGCGGGGCCGCAAACGCCCCATTTCGAGATAGACCGAGGGTTCCAGCGTCATTTCGAGCCCGCCTTCGTGGCGAAACACCCAGACCTCGCCCGAGCGCAGCGCCAGCGAGACCGCCATGCCGCCCATGTCGACCTCGGCATCGACATCGGGATGCAGGTGAAACCGCACATGATAGGGAATGCCCGATTTGCCAGCCGCGTGACGCACCCGGTCGAATCGCTTCCGGTCGGAGGATTTCAGCGCCAGCAGCATGTCCTCGCCCACCAGCCCGCGGCCATCGAAGGTCAGCTCGAGGATGCGGGCATGGGTCAGGCCATGGGTGTCGACATAGCCGTCATGCCCGGCCTCGAGCTTGAGCCCGTCAGAGGCATGGCCGATCTCGACCGGCACCTCCTCCGGCGCATCTTCCAGCATCTCGCGTCGCGCGCCGGCCACCCGGCCCTCGCGGCCCAGCCGGGCGCTGGAATAGCCTTCGAGCGCCAGGGTGCTGTGCGACGGCGTGGCGCGGCCGGCGCGGCGCCAATCCTCTCCGAAATGCGCGCCAGAGCCGCAGGAGACAATCAGCGGCCGCCGCCCCGAGGTCAGCTCGAAGGCCAGCGTCGAGGCATGGGCGTTGAACGAGGCCGCGCCCTCGGGCGGCGGGCTGGCATCAACAATCACCGAGGTGCGGCCCGCCGAGAGCCGGGCAAAGCCCATCGCCAGCCCCTGCGCGCCCTTGCGCACCCCCGAGGCCGAAAGCGCCTGGTCGAGCCGCCCGTCCAGCCCCCGCCCGCCGCCATGAAACCGCGCCAGCCCGCCGTCGCTGTGGCGCAGGGCGCGCAGGGTGGGGGCGATGCGGGTGATCGCGGTCTGGTGCTCGGGGGCCACCGGATTGCCGGTCTCCTCCAGCGCCGCGGCGGCCCAGGTGAGCAGGGTGAAAACCTCGAGCAGCTCTTCGGGATTGCGGGTCGGAATGCCGCCCTGGTCGTCGATCTGCCCGGCGCATTCCCGCGCCAGCGCCGCCGTGGCCGATCCCACGTGGCGCTCCATCCCGCTCAGCGACAGCCCGGCATAGAGCAGCCCGGTCAGCGCCTCGAACCGCGGCAGCCCCGGCGCCGCCTTGTGCCAGCGCCGCCCGAGAAACCGGGTCTGATGCGCCAGCGACTGGAAATAGGCCGCCGACTGCGCCGGCTCCAGCGCGCGCAGCAGAAAGATCGCATGATGGGTCCAGCGGATCAGCCGGCGGCCGGTCAGATCCGGCGTCCAGCCCGGCCCGCTGCCGCGCCCGTAACGGTCGATCCAGCCCCAGAGCCAGTCCTGCGCCACCGTCCGCGCCCGCAGATCGCCCACCGCCGCCAGATCGTCGAGCCAGCCAAAGCCGTGGATCTGTTCGAGGAAGGCCTGATCGGGCGGGTCGAGATCCCAGAGCATGGCGCCCTTCGCCTCGATCAGATGGCCGGCGAACATCAGGTTGCCGGCGATCAGCTGCCGGCCCCGGTTGAAGCTGCCGATGGTGCGCGGTTCGGGCTGCGACACGAACGCCGTCGCCGCGCGCGCCCGCGCGGCCAGCCGCGCATGAACGCGGTGCATCAGGCGCGTCTGTCGCGCCGACCAGCTTTCGTACTCGGACATCTGCACTGCCTCTGGCGCACTTGGCGTGCGTTATATGAGGCCGAGCATAGCCGTGCCGCGGCACAAAGTCACCTTTGAAAACACCCGCCGCGACCGGCAGCGGCCGGGTTATCCCCGGGTCAGGCAGGCCATGTAGAACCCGTCCATGCCGCCGCGCTCGGCCCAGTAATCCGGCCGCAGCCGCAGCCCGCCGTCGTCGCTGCGCCAGTCCGGCGCCACCCCCGGCAGATCGAAGGCTCCGGGCATCACCCGCAGGCCCTCATGCCGCGCCAGCGCCGCCTCGATCTGGCATTCCCCCTCGTCGGGCAGCAGCGAACAGGTGCAATACAGCAGCCGCCCGCCCGGCTTCAGCAGGGTCAGCGCATGGTCCAGCAGCGCTGCCTGAAGCTCGATCAGCCCGCCGATCGCCTCGCCGCGCTGCACCAGCGGCAGATCGGGATGCCGCCGGATGGTGCCGGTGGCCGAACAGGGCGCATCAAGCACCACCGCATCGAACGGCCCGCCCGCGAAGGCCAGCGCATCCGCCGTCACCACCGCGGCGCTCAGCCCGGTGCGCGCCAAGTTCTCGTGCACCCGCGCCAGCCGCCCCTCGGAAATGTCCAGCGCCGTGACATCGGCGCCCCCGGCGGCCAGTTGCAGGGTCTTGCCCCCGGGGGCGGCGCACATGTCGAGCACGCTCAGCCCCGCAACCTCTCCCAGCCCCCGGACCGGCAGGGCGGCGGCGGCATCCTGCACCCACCAGTCGCCGCGCTCGAAGCCCGGCAGGGCCGAGACCTGCCCCGGCGCCGTCAGCCGGACCGAGCCGGTCGGCAGCAGCGCCCCGCCCAGCCGCGCGGCCCATTCCCGGGCGTCGGATTTCACCGTCAGATCGAGCGGCGCGCCGGCAAAATGCACCGCTTCCATCGCCGCCACGGTGGCGCCGCCCCAGGCCTCGGCCAGGGGCTGGCGCAACCACTTCGGCAGATGCGGCACCCGCAGCTCGGCCCATTTCGCCGGCCCCTCGAGCGCCACCTTGCGCAGCACCGCATTGACCATGCCGCCATAGGCCGCGGTCCGCTTGCCGCGCCGCACATGCGCCACCGCCTCGTTCACCACCCCATGGGCATCGCCGCCCTGGCAGAGCTCGACCGTGGCCAGCCGCAGCACGTTACGCACCGCCAGCGGCGGCATCTTGCGCAGATAGGGCTTCACGACGCGGTCCGCCTTTTCCAGCCCGCGCAGCGTTTCCAGCGCCAGCCGCTGCGCCCGCGCCCGCTCGGCCGGATCGAGCCGCAGATGCTGCGCCGTGCCGGTCAGTTCCGACAGAAGCCGCCCCTCGGCCAGAACCTGCCCCAGAAGCCAGAGCGCTCCCGCACGTGCCGTTGCTGCCATCCGCGACCTCCAGACCGCTTGCCCATGTGAAGCCCCGGCGTATATCTGGGAGGACGAAAAGAGGAAAGCCCGATGGACCAGACCGAAGCGCAACGCCGCGCCGCCCTGCCCGATGCCGCCCGCCGCGCCCTGGAAGAGGCCGACGCCCGCCGCATCGAACAGGCCGGCCAGACGCCCCTGCCCACCGAACTCGGCGGCCGCGACGGCCCCGAACCCGTGCGCTACGGCGACTGGGAGAAAAAGGGCCTCGCCATCGATTTCTGAGCCTGCGGGCTTCCTCTTGCCGGAAATACCCTCGGGGGAGGCGCCGCCAGGCGCCGGGGGCAGCGCCCCCTGCCCCGCGTCCGCCCGGCCGAACCGCCTAGTCCCGCAGCCCCAGCACGTCGATCATGTCGTATTCCCCCGGCGCCTTGTCCTGGCCCCAGAGCGCCGCCTTCAGCGCGCCACGGGCAAAGACCGAGCGGTCCGAGGCCACATGCCGCAGGGTGATCCGCTCGCCGGCGGCGGCGAACATCACGTCATGCTCGCCGACGATATCGCCGCCGCGAATCACCGCGAAACCGATGTCGCCCGTCTGCCGTGCGCCGGTGATGCCGTCGCGGCCGCGGTCGGCGACATCCGCCAGCGCGACGCCGCGGCCCCGGGCCGCCGCCTCGCCCAGCATCAGCGCGGTGCCAGAGGGCGCGTCGACCTTGCGGTTGTGATGCGCCTCGATCACCTCGATGTCATACTCCGCGTCCAGCGCCCGCGCCACCTTCTCCGTCAGCAGCGTCAGCAGGTTGACCCCGAGGCTCATGTTGCCGGCCCGCACGATCACCGCATGGCGCGCCGCCGCCTGGATCTTGGCCAGGTGCTGCTCTTCCATGCCGGTGGTGCCGATCACGTGGCACAGCCGCGCCTGCGCCGCCAGATGGGCGAATTCCACCGTCGCCGCCGGCGCGGTGAAATCGATCACCGCCTGGGCCTCGGCAAAGACCGAGAGCGCATCGTCGGTCACCGTCACCCCCAGCGCTGCGCCGCCCATGGCCTCGCCGACGTCGCGCCCCACCCAGTCGTGGCCCTTGCGTTCGACCGCGCCGGCCAGCCGCATCCGGTCGTTTTCGCTCACGCTGCGGATCAGCATCTGGCCCATCCGGCCGGATGCGCCGGTGATCACAATGCCGGGAAGGGGTGCGCTCATGTCTCTGATCTCCTGTGCTTGCCCCCACATACCGCCTGCCGCCCGACTTGGCAAAGCCCGCGCGAAAGCGTATCTGCCAGATATGGCTAAGAACAAGATACCAGACGGTCAGGGCGCCTCGCAGCGCCAGCTTCGGGTCGGCGAGCTGATCCGCCGGACCCTTTCCGAGCTTCTGATGCGCGGCGAGGTGCATGACCCCGATCTCAACCGCGTGTCGATCACCGTGGGCGAGGTGCGCATGTCACCCGACCTGCGCATCGCCACCGCCTATGTCTGCCCCTTGGGCGGCCAGGGCGGCGAGGACGTCGTGGCGCTTCTGGCGCGCAACAAGGGCGAGATTCGCCGGCTGGTCAACAAGCAGCTGACCATCAAGTTTTCGCCCGACCTGCGGTTCCGGCTGGATGACACCTTCGACCGGCTCGAAGACACCCGCCGGATGTTCGCCCAGGAAAACGTCCGGCGCGACCTGGACGAATGAGGCTGCGCGGCGGACTGACAGCCCTGCTGCTTCTGGTGGCGGCGCCGGCCATGGCGGTGACCTGTTCGGACGAGCGGTACGAAGGCAACCGGTTCACCGTCTGCAAGGTGAGCCCCGGCGAGGAGGAGCTGCGGCTCTACCGCGCCGATGAGGCCGGCGCGCCTTATGGCACCTTTGCCAATCTCGAACGCGCGGTGCAGGCCGAGGGCAAGCAGCTGCGCTTTGCCACCAACGGCGGCATGTACCACGACGACCGCGCCCCGGTGGGCCATTACATCGAGGAGGGCGAGGAAGAGATGCGGGTGATCGCCAACGAGGGGCCCGGCAATTTCGGCCTGCTGCCGAATGGCGTGCTCTGCCTGCGTCCGGGCCGCGCCGATGTGATCGAGACCCGCAGATATCTCGATCAGGCGCCCGATTGCCGCTATGCCACGCAATCCGGCCCGATGCTGGTGATCGATGGCGACTTGCACCCCGATTTCCTGCCCGACGGCACCTCGCGTTTTATCCGCAACGGCGTCGGCACCTCCGGGGACGGGAAAACCGCCTATTTCGTGATTTCCAACAACACCGTGACCTTCTGGGAATTCGCCAGCTTCTTCCGCGACGTGCTCGGCGTGCCGCAGGCGCTGTTTCTCGATGGCAATGTCTCGCGGTTGCATGCCCCCGACATCGGCCGCAGCGATCTGGGCTTTCCCATGGGGCCGATCGTCGCCGTGGTGGTGCCCGACCCCTGAGCTCCGAACCCGGGCGGCCGCGCCGGCCTAACGCAGCGCGGTCACCACATGGCCGCGGATCGGCGCCGTCACCGGCCCCGGCCCGTAGCGCGCGGCAATCCGCGCCTGCGCCTGTGCCGTCGCCTCTTCGAGCCGTGACCGGTCGCGCGCCTCTATCTCGGTTCTCAGCGGCGTGCCCTGGCAAAAGGCCACCGCCGGCTCCCGGGCCGAGGCTGCCCGGCTCTCGCCGGCGATCGTGTCGACCGCGATATCGGCAAAACCCGCCGCCCGGAGATCGGATAGGATGCCGGCCGGATCGTGATAGCCATACGGCGTGCGGGCCAGGAAATCCGGCGGATCCTCGGGAAAGACCTCGGCCACCGCCTGGGCCACACAATCGGCGAAACCGTTTTCGGCGATTTCGTCCCAGGTGCTGAAGATATAGCGCCCGCCGGGCCGCAGCACACGCCGCGCCTCGCGGTGGCCGGCGATGCGGTCGGTAAAGAACATCACCCCGAACTGGCAGCAGACCACATCGAAGCTTGCGTCGCCGAAGGGCATGTCGAGCGCATCCGCCGGTTGCCAGTGCACGCCCTTGCCCTCGGGCTGCCGCGCGGCGGCCCGCGCCAGCATCGGCGGGTTGAGATCGGAGGCGACATAACGTGTGGTCGCCGCCAGTTGCGGCGCCAGCGCCCGCGTGACCACACCGCTGCCCGCCGCCGTCTCGAGCACGTCTTTCGGCGCCAGCGCCGCCACCCGCTGCGCCATGTCCTCGGCATGCGCCTCGAAGATCAGCGGCACCAGCCAGGCGTCGTAGATCTCGGGGATCGATCCGGCAAAATCCGTGTCACCTCCCGCCATCAGAGCCCTCGCAAATATGGCAGGGCTCCAATCTAGCACAGAACCGCCGCGCGCTCGGGTTTTTCTTGCGCCCTATTGACGGCTGCGCCGGCGTTTTCTATCCCGCCCGCTCTGATCACACATCGCGGGGACATCATGGCACGCAGACGCAAGGGGCGCGACATTTCCGGCTGGCTGGTGGTGGACAAGCCCGCGGGCCCCACTTCGACCGCCGTCGTCAACAAGGTGCGCTGGGCGTTTCAGGCCAAGAAGGCGGGCCACGCCGGCACGCTCGACCCCGAGGCGACCGGCCTGCTGGCGGTGGCGCTGGGCGAGGCCACCAAGACGGTTCCCTATGTCACCGACGCGATGAAGGCCTATGAATTCACCGTGCGCTGGGGGGCCGCAACCAACACCGATGACGCCGAGGGCGAGGTGATCGAGACCTCGGACAGCCGCCCCAGCGACGACGAGATCAAGGCCGCTCTGGGCCAGTTCGTCGGAGATATCGAGCAGGTGCCGCCAAAATTCTCGGCGGTGAAGATCGACGGCGAACGGGCCTACAAGCTGGCCCGCGACGGCGCGGATGTCGAAATCGCGGCGCGGCCCCTCTGGGTCGAGGAGCTGCTGCTGGTCGACCGGCCGGATGCCGACACCGCGGTGCTGGAAATGACCTGCGGCAAGGGCGGCTATGTGCGCGCCATTGCCCGCGATCTGGGCCGGGTGCTGGGCTGTCTCGGCCATGTGGTCACCCTGCGGCGGATCTGGTCGGGACCGTTCGATCTTGAAACTGCGGTGGCATTGGGCCGGGTCGAGGAACTGGCACAGACGCCCGAGCTCGACGCCCTGCTGCTGCCCCTGGAAACCGGTCTTGGCGATCTGCCCGAGCTGCATTGCGGTGTCGAATCCGCCACCCGGCTGCGCAATGGCAACCCGGCCGAGGTGACCGGCGGCGGCGATGTCGAATTTGGCGAGACCGTCTGGGTCAGCCATCAGGGCACGCCGGTGGCCGTTGGCGAATACCGCGGCGGCAAGCTGCAACCCTCGCGCGTGTTTGTCACCGGCTAGGCCAATGCTCGTCACCAAAACGCATGAGACGCCCGACTGCCGCTCGGAAGCGATCTACAGCGAATGCGGGCTCTACCGCTACCGCCTGACGCGGGTCTGGAACGCGACGGCGGGGCGCATCGTCTTTGTCATGCTCAACCCTTCGACCGCCAGCGAAAAGGTCAACGATCCGACCATCGCGCGCTGCGAGAAACGCGCGCGGCTCCTGGGCTTCGGCGCGCTCGACGTGGTCAACCTCTTTGCCTTCCGCGCCACGGCGCCGGAGGATCTGCGTGCCGCCGAAGCGCCGGTCGGGCCGGAAAACGACGGCTTTCTCAGCCGCGCCTGCGACGAGGCCGACATGGTGCTGGCCGCCTGGGGCGTGCATGGCACCCACCGCGCCCGCGACACCGAGGCCCTGGCGCTGATGGCACCGGCGCAGGATCGACTCTATGCGCTCGGGCTCACCCGGCACGGGCTGCCGCGTCATCCGCTGTATGTCTCCTACGCGCAGAAACCACAGCATTTTGTGGTAAACGCCGGGTAAATACCTGAAACCGTTAACCATTTGATCCGATTTGGTTTGCCCTGCGGGCGCTGCGGCGGGATACTGCCCGCGGGACAAAGGGTGTGAAACCATGTTATTGATTGCGGGCCTTCTGGGCATGGCCGCTGTCGGCTCGGTCGTGATGATCGGCACGATTGGCGATGACGACGACGACCCGGGCGGCCGGACGACGGCGCCCGAGCTGACCGAGGACGACCTCGGCCCGCCCGGCATGCTCGAACCCGCCGAAGAGCCCGACACGCAGACCGGCGGCGCGGGCGCCGACACGCTTGCCGGTGGCGAGGGCGTCTCCTTGATCTCCGGCGGTGGCGGCAGCGATGCGATCGATGGCCGGGGCGGCGATGATCTTTTGTCGGGCGGAGCCGGCGAGGATTGGATCTGGGGCGCTGCCGGCGACGATCTCTTGCACGGCGGCAGCGAGGACGACACCCTGCACGGCGAGGCCGGGGCGGATACGCTCTCGGGCGACGACGGCAATGACGCGCTTTATGGCCACGGCGGGCACGATCTGTCGCGGGGCGGGGCCGGCGACGACGTTCTGACCGATGGCCAGGGCAACGACACGCTGATCGGCGGCGCCGGCGATGACGGTCTTCTCGGCGGGCATGACGCCGATACGCTGATCGGCGGCCAGGGCAGCGATTCGCTGTTCGGCGGCGCCGGCGACGACCTGCTCGATGGCACCGAGGCAGGGGACGATGCGGTGGATTATCTCAACGGCAACGCCGGCGACGACCGGATCCTTGCCGACGATGGCGATGTCGTGACCGGCGGCGCCGGCGCCGATGACATCGTGCTGCGCGGCCATCCCGGGCAGCAGATCACGCTGATCGATTTCGAACCGGGCGAGGACCGGATCCTGCTGATTTCCGATGACCCGGCCGGCGGCGTCGATGTGACAATTGCGCCAGATGCCGACGATCCCAACGTGCTGCGCATGTCAGTGGACGGCCAGGAGGTAGCGCTTCTGCGCGGCGCGGAAGACATGACCATGGCCGATATCCTGCTGGTTTCCGAGGCCGAGGCCGCCGCATGGGAGGTGCTTCCCCCTGCCGCATGAGAGCCATGGCGCTCGGCCCTTTCCAAACCGCGAAAATTGCCCTATAGGGAGCTCTTGCCCCGGCTTCGCGGCCGGGGCGCACCATCTCCACGGGCCCTGCTGGACGACATCCCGGCTTGCGCCATAACCCTTTAGATTTCCGAAAGGAGACCCCGATGTCGATTACTGTGGAAGAAAAGAACCGCGTGATGAAGGAATTCGCCACCAAGGACGGCGACACCGGCTCGCCCGAAGTTCAGGTGGCCATCCTCACCTCGCGCATCCGCACGCTGACCGAGCACTTCAAGACCCACAAGAAGGACAACCACTCCCGCCGTGGCCTCCTGAAGCTCGTGGCACAGCGCCGGAAACTGCTCGACTACCTCAAAGGCAAGGAAGAGGCACGCTATCAGGACCTGATCAAGCGTCTCGAAATCCGCCGCTAAGGTTTTTCGGATCCGCAAGGCTCCGTGACGCCCGCCAGTGCAAACTGGCGGGCGTTGTCATGTCTGCACCGATGCCGGGTGCGGGGCCGGCCCGCAGCCCGCCAGCATCGCCTCCTGCAACTGGCCCGAGGCCAGCGGCCGGTCGAACACCACGCCGCAATAATGCGTGTTGGCCCAGACCACCCGCCCCGCCGCCGCAAACGTGCCGGCCTCGATATCGACCGGCGCATCGCCACTGCCCTCCATCCCCAGCTGAAGCTTGGCGCCCGCCTCGCTGATATCGACGATCCGGCTGTCATGGAGCCTGCCGCGCAGCCTGATGCGGCAGGGGATATCGCAGACAAAGCGCCGGTTCCGCCGCTTGCGCGAACGGGTCCGGTGTTCCAGCAGAAGCAGCCCGGCCAACGCCGCCGCCGCCAACAAAAGCGCGAGCCCGGCCGATCCGTCGAATGCCGGCCAGAGCCCGGTGCCACGACCTGCGCCCGGGGCCGTTCCGGCCTCTCGCGTCGCGCTTCGGGCGGGCTCCTCGCTTGTCGCGGCGCAATCGATCCGGGCCACCGCCGCCAGCAGCCGCGCGCCGCTGCCGCCAAGCCGGCGCAACGCGGCGTCGCGGCCCGGGCTGCCCGGCGGGCTGGCCAGCAGAGCCCGGGCCGAGGCCACATGCCGGCCGGTCAGCGGCGCAAAATCACCATAGCCTTCGCGCGCCATCGCACGGCGCATCTCGGGCCGGTCAAACGCCGCAAGTGTCCGGGCAAGCCCGGCCTGCTGCCGCACCAGGCCGGGCTTTCCGGTCGCCGCCGCCACCGCGTTGGTCTGATGCACCATTCGCAGCAGCCAGGCCTCGAAGATACAGGCCTCTTCGGCCGCGGCTGTCGCGACAGACGCCGCCAGCATGAGGCCGGCCGCCAGAAGAGATCTGAAATCGGACATTCGCACTGGTCCAGCCCCCTGTCGACGTGTCAAAGACTGCCGCGCCGGCAATTGCCTGCCTGACGCGGCGAGAACTAGCACAGCGTCTTTACGAAAGGCTTAAGCCCGCCCGCCCCAGGGGCCGCATCCGCCCGTGTACAAAGCTATCCACATCCCGTCTTTCCAAGTGGCGTGAAACCCTGTATTCCAGCCGGCATCTGAGACGTGACGCTCTGACCCCGGCGCATGAAATGATGAAAGGGGTCGGCGGCAATGGGGCCGCCATTCAAACGGGGACCCGGGATACGCCCGGGAGCGCCCCATACAGGATACGCAGATGTTCAACATTTCCAAGAAAAGCATGCAGTGGGGCGAAGAGACGCTCACGCTGGAAACCGGCAAGGTCGCCCGCCAGGCCGACGGCTCGGTCATCGCCACGCTGGGCGAGACCTCCGTCATGGCCAACGTGACCTTCGCCAAGGAGCCCAAGCCGGGCCAGGATTTCTTCCCCCTGACCGTGCACTACCAGGAAAAATACTATGCTGCCGGCAAGGTGCCCGGCGGCTTCTTCAAGCGCGAGGCGCGTCCGACCGAAAAAGAGACGCTGACCGCACGCCTGATCGACCGCCCGATCCGCCCGCTGTTCGTTGACGGCTTCAAGCATGAAGTCCTCGTCATGTGCACCGTGCTGAGCCACGATCTGGTCAACGACCCCGACATCGTGGCGATGATCGCCGCTTCGGCCGCGCTGACGATCTCCGGCGCGCCCTTCATGGGCCCGATCGCCGGCTGCCGCGTGGGGTACGTGGATGGAGACTACATCCTCAACCCCGAGGTCGAGGACATGCACGACCTGCGCCTCAACCCCGAACAGCGTCTGGACCTCGTCGTCGCCGGCACCAAGGACGCCGTGATGATGGTCGAATCGGAAGCCTACGAGCTGACCGAAGAGGAAATGCTGGGCGCGGTGACCTTTGCGCATGAGCAGATCCAGCCGGTGATCGACCTGATCATCAGCCTGGCCGAAGAAGCGGCGAAAGAGCCCTTCGACTTCCAGCCGCCGGATTACTCCGCGCTCTATGACGCGGTGAAAACCGCCGGTGAAGAGCAGATGCGCGCCGCATTCGCCATCACCGACAAGCAGGAGCGCACCGCCGCGGTCAACGCCGCGCGCACCGCGATCAAGGAAAAGCTGACCGAAGAGCAGCTCGAAGACGCCAATCTCGGCGCGGCGCTCAAGAAACTCGAAGCCGGCATCCTGCGCGGCGACGTGGTCAAGGGCGGCAAGCGGATCGACGGCCGTGACACCAAGACCGTGCGCGGCATCGAATGCGAAACCGGCCTGCTGCCGCGGACCCACGGTTCGGCGCTGTTCACCCGGGGCGAGACCCAGGGTCTCGTGGTGACCACGCTTGGCACCGGCGATGACGAACAGTTCATCGACGCGCTGCACGGCAACTTCAAATCCAACTTCCTGCTGCACTACAACTTCCCGCCCTATTCGGTCGGTGAAGCCGGTCGCGTGGGCCCTCCGGGCCGTCGTGAAATCGGTCACGGCAAGCTGGCCTGGCGCGCGCTGCAAGCTGTTCTGCCGGCGCCGACCGACTTCCCCTACACCATCCGCGTGGTGTCGGAGATCACCGAATCGAACGGCTCGTCCTCGATGGCTTCGGTCTGCGGCGGCTCGCTGTCGATGATGGACGCCGGTGTGCCGCTGAAATCGGCCGTGGCCGGTGTGGCCATGGGCCTGATCCTGGAAGACGACGGCGATTATGCCATCCTGACCGACATCCTCGGCGACGAGGATCACCTCGGCGACATGGACTTCAAGGTCGCGGGCACCGAAAACGGCATCACGTCGCTGCAAATGGACATCAAGGTCGCGGGCATCACGCCCGAGATCATGAAGAACGCCCTGGCCCAGGCCAAGGACGGCCGGATGCACATCCTGGGCGAGATGAACAAGGCGCTGACCGGCGCTGCGGAATTCTCGATCCACGCGCCGCGCATCGAGACCATGCAGATCCCGACCGACAAGATCCGCGAAGTGATCGGCTCGGGCGGCAAGGTGATCCGCGAGATCGTCGAGCAATCGGGCGCCAAGGTCGACATCAACGACGACGGCATCATCAAGATCGCCTCGCCGGACGGGGAAGCCATCCAGAAGGCCTATGACATGATCCACTCGATCGTGGCCGAGCCCGAGGAAGGCAAGATCTACAAGGGCAAGGTCGTGAAGATCGTCGATTTCGGCGCCTTCGTGAACTTCTTCGGCAAGCGTGACGGCCTGGTGCACGTCTCCCAGATCGAGAACCGCCGGTTGAACCATCCCTCGGATGTGCTCAAGGAAGGCCAGGAAGTCTGGGTCAAGCTGCTGGGCTTCGACGATCGCGGCAAGGTGCGCCTGTCGATGAAAGTCGTCGATCAGGAGACCGGCGAAGAGGCCAAGAAGGAAGAGAGCGCGGAATAACCCGCGCCTCATGCGAGATACGAAGAGCCCCGGTGGAGACGCCGGGGCTTTTTTCATTGCGCTGCGACAGGTCAGACACGCGCCGCGCCCCGGACCCGATCCGGGGCCTCATGGCTGGCAGGGGGGGTGAGGTCCCGGATCGGGTCCGGGACGGGGATCGCGCCAGCGCCGCCGTCAGCGGTCGCCGAACATGTCGCCCAATCCGCCGAGGACCGAACCTTCGCCCTTGTTGCCGCCGATGCCCCCGGCTTGCAGCACCCGGTCGGCCAGCCGCGAGAACGGCAGGCTTTGCAGAAAGACCGTGCCGGGGCCGCGCAGGGTGGCGAGGAACAGGCCTTCGCCGCCGAAGACCATGCTCTTGAGGTTGCCGGCCCGGGCGATGGAATAATCGATCCCGGAGGTAAAGGCCGCGATACAGCCGGTGTCGACGCGCAGCACCTCGCCGGCCTGCAAATCGCGCCGGATCAACGTGCCGCCGGCATGCACAAAGGCCATGCCGTCACCGTTCAGCCGTTGCAGGATGAAGCCCTCGCCACCAAAGAACCCGACGCCCAGCTTCTTCTGAAAGGCGATGTCGGTGCGGGTGCCGAAGGCGGCGCAGAGAAAGGCATCCTTCTGGCAGATGATCTCGCCGCCGAGCTGCGCCATGTCCAGCGGCACGATCTTGCCCGGATACGGCGCGGCAAAGGCGACGCGGTGCTTGTCCCGGCCCTGGTTGGTGAAATGAGTGAGAAAGATCGATTCGCCGGTCAGTACCCGCTTGCCGACGTTCATCAGCGCGCCCATCACGCCGCTGGTGGGGGTGGAGCCGTCGCCCATGCGGCTTTCGAAGGTGATGCCGTCTTCCATGTAGTTCATGGCGCCGGCTTCGGCGATCACCGTCTCGCCGGGATCGAGCTCGACCTCGACGATCTGCATGTCGTCGCCAAAAACCTCGTAATCCACCTCGTGGCAACGCATGGCATGATCCCTTCCGTCCTGTCCCGCTGCCGAATGATAGCCCCCTGAGCGCGCTTGCGAAAAGGCAGGTTTTCCTGCCCTTACGTCAGATAATCTCGTCTTCGTCGAACAGCGGCGCGGCCTCGCGCTGGGCCGACATCTCGCCCACCACCGCCTCGGCCACCTTCTCCGACGGGGTCAGCGCGATGTGGAACAGCGCGTCGCCCTCATTGACCACCGGCATGTTGGTGCGGCCGATAATGATGCCTTCGATCTCGCTCAGCACCTCTTCCTCGACATCGCCGGTGGGATCGGCCACCACGCCCAGCACCTCGCCCTCGGTGACGTAATCGCCAATGGTGCGATAGGTGCGCAGCAGCCCGCCCAGGGGCGCGCGCAGCCAGCTCGAGCGTTCCGACAGCAGCGGCGGCGTCTTGACCTGCGGCACGCCGCGGGCGCCGATCATGCCAAGCTTATGCATCACCCGCAGTATCCCCGAGAGCCCGGCGCGGGCGGCGTATTCGTCAAACCGCAGCCCCTCGCCCGCCTCGTAGAGCAGCACGTCACACCCCATCTCTTCGGCGGCATGGCGCAGCGACCCGTCGCGCAGCCGCGATTGCAGCATCACCGGTGCGCCAAAGGCGCGGCCCAGCTCGGCCAGCCGTGCATTGCCGGGGGTCAGGCGGATCTGCGGCAGGTTCTCGCGCCGGATGGCGGCGGAATGCAGGTCGATGCCAAGGTCGGAGCGGGCGACAATCTCGGTCATGAAGATATGCGCCAGACGTGCCGCCAGCGAGCCCGAGGGATGCCCCGGAAAACAGCGGTTGAGATCGCGCCGGTCGGGCAGGTAGCGCGAATGGTTGATGAAGCCGAAGGAATTGACGATCGGCACCGCCAGCAGGGTGCCGGCCAGCCGCTCGATCGGCTTGGCGCGCAACAGGCGGCGGACCACCTCGACGCCGATCACCTCGTCGCCGTGGATCGCCGCCGAGACAAAGACCACCGGGCCGGGGCGTTTGCCGTGAAAGACATGCACCGCCATGGTGACCGGTGTGTGATCGGGCATCTGGCTGACCGGCAGTTCGACGATCCCGTCGCTGCCGGGTTCAAACGTCTTGCCGCCGATTTCAAATGCCGCCCGTTTCGTCATCTTCGTCTTCCGACCCTCTCCTGTCTGTCGCGTCGCGGGATTAGGAGGCATCCGGGTGAGATTGTCCATGGCCGGCGTTCCGCGCCCGCCATGCATAATGCCGGAATGTGTCGCTTGGGGATGTTGGGGCGGAGGTCGGCGCAGAGGTCCCGGCGCGGGGGCCGGGACGGGGTGGTTTCGGGGGCCGCGCCCCGGCCGCCGCGCCGGGGCCTCGACCTTGAGGCCGAAGGGGCCAAGGGAGGGCGACGCGGGGCCGCCTTCCCGAAGCTAGATGGCTTGGTTCAGGCCGGCGCCTTGGTCTTGCGCAGATAGGGCAGAACGGTCTCGAATTCGCCGAACTTTTCCTTGGCCGCCTCGTCGTTGACGGCGGTCGGGATGATCACGTCCTGGCCAACCTGCCAGTTGGCCGGGGTGGCGACACCGTGTTTGGCGGCGGTTTGCAGCCCGTCGAGCGCGCGCAGCACCTCGGCGAAGTTGCGGCCGACATTCATCGGATAGGTCATCGACAGCTTGAGCTGCTTGTCCGGCCCGATGATATAGACCACGCGCACCGTGGCACTGTCGTTCGGTGTCGGATTGTCGGGCAGGTAGTATTCGGCCGGCAGCATGTCAAAGGCCTTGGACACCGCCAGCCCGTTGTCGGCAATGATCGGGAACCCCGCCTTGGTGCCGGCAACAAGCTCGATGTCCTTTTTCCAGCCCTTGTGATCCTCGACGCCGTCGACGGAAATGCCGAGCACCTTGGTGCCGCGCTTTTCCCATTCATCGGCAAGCTGCGCCACCGCGCCGAACTCGGTGGTGCAGACCGGGGTGAAATCCTTGGGGTGCGAGAACAGGATCGCCCAGTTGTCACCGATCCAGTCGTGGAACGTGATGCTGCCCTGGTCCGTCTCGGCGGTAAAATTCGGCACGGTGTCGTTGATGCGCAGTCCCATGGTAACTCCTCTGGTTTGCCCTTCCGGCGGCGCCGAAAGATTTGATCAAATTTCGCGTTCGGTCTCTTGTGACCCCACTGATGTGGTGACACAGTGCCGCTAATCCAAGGGAGGTCAACCAATGATCGAGAAACGCCAGTTCTACATCGACGGTGCCTGGGTGAACCCGGCCGCGCCGCGCGATCTTGACGTCATCGACCCGTCCACAGAAGAGCCCTGCGCGGTGATCTCGCTCGGCGATCAGGCCGACACCGATGCCGCCGTCGCCGCCGCGCGCGCCGCCTTTGACGGCTGGGCCGCGACGCCGCCGGAAGACCGTGTGGCGCTGCTGCGCAAACTCTACGAGATCTACAAATCCCGCGCCGCCGAGATGGGTTCCGCGATCAGCAAGGAGATGGGCGCGCCCATCGACTATGCCAACGCCAACCAGGTCGGCGCCGGCATCTGGCACATGGGCGGCTTCTTCAAGGCGCTCGAGGGGTTCCGCTTCGAAAGCGACTTCACCGCCACCGAAAAGCACCTGAAAGAGCCGATCGGCGTCTGCGGGCTGATCACGCCGTGGAACTGGCCGATGAACCAGGTGGTGCTCAAGGTCTTTCCGGCGCTGGCCGCCGGCTGCACCGTGGTGCTGAAGCCCTCCGAGGTGGCGCCGCTGTCGTCGCTGCTCTTTGCCGAATTCGTCGATCAGGCGGGGTTTCCCAAGGGGGTTTTCAACCTCGTCAATGGCGACGGGTCGGGCGTGGGCACGCAGCTTTCGAAGCACCGGGATGTCGACATGATTTCCTTTACCGGCTCCACCCGGGCCGGGATCGCCATCTCCAAGGCCGCCGCCGATACGCTCAAGCGGGTCTCACTCGAATTGGGCGGCAAGGGCGCCAACATCATCTTTGCCGATGCCGATGAAGATGCGGTCAAACGCGGTGCGCGGCATTGCTTTGCCAATTCGGGCCAATCCTGCAACGCGCCGACGCGCATGCTGGTGGAACGCTCGCGCTATGACGCGGCGATCGAGACCGCGGTGCAGGTGGCCGAGGCAACCCGGGTCGGCCCGGCCTCGGAGGCGGGCAAATTCATCGGACCGGTTGTCTCGGAAGTGCAGTTCGACAAGATCCAGAAATTGATCGAGACCGGCATGCAGGAGGCACGGCTGGTGGCCGGCGGGCCCGGGCGGCCCGAGGGGCTCAATCGCGGCTATTTCGTGCGCCCGACGGTCTTTGCCGATGTCAGCAACGACATGACCATCGCGCAGGAAGAGATCTTTGGCCCGGTGCTGTCGATCCAGCCTTTCGACAGCGAGGACGAGGCGGTGGCGATCGCCAATGACACGCCTTATGGCCTCGCCGATTATGTCCAGACCCGGGATGACGACAAGCGCCGCCGAGTGGCACGGCGTCTGCGCGCCGGGATGATCGAGACCAACGGCCAGGGCTTTGCCCAGGGCTCGCCCTTCGGCGGCTACAAGCAGTCGGGCAACGGCCGCGAAGGCGGAGCGCATGGCCTCGATGAGTTCCTCGAGGTCAAGGCGGTGTCGGGCTGGGCGGCGGAATAGCCGCGCTCAGATCCGGGGCACCGGCAAGGCCGGCTGAAACGAGGCGTCCATCAGGGACGCCTCGAAGGGAAATTCCGACAGCAGTTCGATGCCGGTCTCGGTGATCAGCACCTGCTGTTCCAGCTTCACGCCTTCGGGCCCGCCCTCTTCTCCGATGTAGCTTTCGACACAGATCGTCATCCCCGGTTCGATCACCCCGTCATACCCCGCATCGGGAAAATCCGCGCGGTGGTAGAGATAGGGATATTCGCCGGTCATGCCGCAGCCATGCGACGACAGGTAATAGCGGTTGGCGAAATAGCGGTCCGGGATCTCCCAGGCGGCCTCGGCATACTTGCGAAAGCTCAGGCCCGGGCGCAGGATCTCCATGTTGTGATAGACCTGTTCGAGCGCGGTCTGATAGAGCGTTTTCTGCGCGCCCGTGGGCCTGCCCGGCCCGGCGTGAAAGGTACGCGAGAAATCCGAATAATAGCCGTGGCAGCCGACCACATCGGTGTCGAGCGCCACCAGATCGCCTGCGCCGATCACATGATGCGCGCTTTCCTGAAACCAGGGGTTGGTCCGGGCGCCCGCATTGAGCAGCCGGGTCTCGCAGTAATCGCCATTGCCGGCGATCACCGCCTGATGCATCACCGCCCAGAGCTGGTTCTCGGTCATCCCCGGCCGCAGGGCCGCGCGCAACTCGCCCACTGCCGCCTCGGTCGCGCGCAGGCTGGCGCGGACGCATTTCATCTCTTCCGCCGATTTGATCGCGCGGGCCATTTCCACCGGCGCCTGCGCGTCCGCCACCGTGAACCCCTGTTCGCCAAGCGCAATTGCCGTGCCGGCGTTCAGCCGCTCCATGCCCACCTTGGCGCCGCGGCCGACAAGCCCGGCAATCAGATCGCCCATTTCCGCCGCCCAGGCCTTT
Organism: Marinovum sp. PR37; assembly: GCF_028807375.1. NCBI lineage: Bacteria > Pseudomonadati > Pseudomonadota > Alphaproteobacteria > Rhodobacterales > Roseobacteraceae > Marinovum > Marinovum sp. PR37. The sequence continues at coordinate 62,436 of NZ_JARAML010000003.1, forward strand.
TCGCGCGCGGCGATCTCTGGCCCGGCGGCAACGAAACTGGCGGTGCGCGCCGGGCGCACCTCGTCGATGGTGTCGAAGCCATCGGCCAGATGCAGGCAGCCGGTGAATTCGAACAGGATCGCGCGGTCGGCGGTCAGCAACAGATAACGCGACGGCGCATTGCGCATCGAAAACACCTGCATGTTGCGGGTGCCGGTGGCGTAGCGGATGTTGACCGGGTCCGAGAGGATCACCGCGCCGAACCCGCGTGCCGCCATCTCGTGGCGCAGCCGGTCGCGGCGATAGTGATAGACCGCGCGCAGGTCGATGGCGGCACTTTCCGGCGCGCGGTCGAGCAGCGCAATGGCGGTCAAATCGCTGCGCTCGGCGTGCCAGTCGAAATTTGCCATGGCTGATGTCTCCCTTTACCTGCGGGGACGCTAGAAGCTGTCCGGCGCGGCGCGAGGTCCAATTGCGACGGGACTGTCCCGGAAACGGCACGATTGCCCCCGGTATGCGCCAGACGCAAACCGGGTATGCAGGCGATTCATTGATTTTGAACAGAGAGCGCTTGTTCGACTCAGATGGTTGGCCTACCTGCGATTCATGGCCAAGCGCCATTGGATGCCAACCGCTCAATACCCGAGGAGTGGACCAATGATGACACGTGACGAAATCATCCGCGATGCGCGCACCCGCGCCGGCACTTTGCCGGCAGTGTTTGTCGTCTATGGCATTCTGCTGGCCACGATGGTGGCCACCGGAATGGCAATGACCTGACGCCGTCGCGGCCTTCTAACCCCTTTTGCAATCAGCTTCAATCCGGTTCTTCATGGACCGGACAGGTTTTCGCGTTCGCGCCCCGGAAGGTCAGACGTCGGCCGCCTCGCCGACGTTGTCGACGCCGCGCTCTTCCAGCAGGGTGGTCAGCCAGTTCGGGTCCATCTCGGGCACCGAACTGAGCAGCAGGTCGGTATAGGGGTGATGCGGCGGGGTGAACATCTTGTCCTTGGGCCCCTGCTCCACCACCTTGCCATGCTGCATCACCACCACCTCATCGGCGATCGACCGCACGGTCGCCAGATCGTGGGTGATGAACATATAGGCTAGGTCCAGCTCGTTTTGCAGCCGGTCCAGCAGCTTGAGAATCCCCTCGGCCACAAGCTGATCGAGCGCCGAAGTGACCTCGTCGCAGATGATGAAGCTGGGTTCGGCCGCCAGCGCCCGGGCAATGCCGATGCGTTGTTTCTGTCCGCCGGACAGCTCTGGCGGATAGCGGTTGTAGAACTTGGAGGGATCAAGCTCGATCAGGTCGAGCAGCTCGTCCACCCGGTGTTTCAGCTCCGTGCCCGAGAGGCCGGAATAGAACTGCGCCGGGCGACCGATGATCTCGGAGATCCGCACCTTGGGATTGAGCGCGGTATCGGCCATCTGATAGATCATCTGCGCCTGCCGCAGCTGGTCCTTGGTCCGGTCCTGATAGCGCGGCGGCAGGGGCTCGCCCTGAAACAGGACCTGGCCGTTCGACGGCGGCAAGAGCCCGGTGATCACCCGCGCAGTGGTGGATTTGCCGGAGCCGGATTCGCCCACGACCGCGACGGTCATCCCCTTGTGGATGTCGAAGGAGACGCCATCGAGCACCTTGTCGCCGCCGGTATAAGAGGCATCGACATCCTGCACCGAGATCAGCGGCGTCTCGCCCTCGGGCCGCGATTTCTGCGGCCGTTCAAAGCTGCGCACCGCCCAGAGCGACTTGGTGTAATCCTCCTGCGGGTTGTCCAGCATCTCCTCGGTCGGCTGCTGCTCGACCTCTTCGCCCTTGAGCAGCACCTTGATGGTATCGGCCATCTGCGCCACCACGGCGAGGTCATGGGTAATGTAGATCGCCGCCGTGTTGAACTGATCCACGATGTCGCGGATCGCCGCCAGCACCTCAATCTGGGTGGTCACGTCGAGCGCAGTGGTCGGCTCGTCAAAGATGATCAGGTCGGGCCGGCAGGACATCGCCATCGCCGTCATTGCCCGCTGGAGCTGCCCGCCCGAGACCTGGTGCGGATAGCGGAAGCCGATTTCCTTGGGGTTCGGCAGGCGCAGACGCTCGTAGAGGTCCATCGCATCCTCTTGCGCCTCCATCCGCTTCTGGATGCGGTAGTGCAGCGGCGCTTCGGTGTGTTGGTCGATGATCTTGTGCGCCGGGTTGAAAGACGCCGCCGCCGATTGCGCCACATAGGCGATGCGCGAGCCGCGCAGCGCGCGTCGCTCGCCTTCGGTGGCGGTGGTCAGCTCCATGCCGTCGAACTCGATCTTGGAGCCTTCGACAATGCGCGTGCCGTCGCGGGCATAGCCCATGGCGGCGGCGCCGATGGTGGATTTTCCGGCCCCGGATTCGCCGATCAGGCCCATCACCTCGCCGCGGTGCAGGGTCAGGTCGACGCCCTTGATGATCGGCACCCAGACCTCGCCGGTGTAGCCTTCGATCCTGAGATCCTTGATCTCGAGCAGAACGGATTTGTCGTGTACCATCTAGGTTACTCCTTCAGGCCGGAGGACCGGAACAGCATCCAGTCGACAACGAAGTTGACCGCCACGGTCAGCAGGGCGATCGCCGCCGCCGGGATCAGCGGGGTGATGTCGCCGAACGAGATCAGCGTCGCGTTTTCGCGCACCATCGAGCCCCAGTCCGCGGTTGGCGGCTGAATGCCCAGGCCGAGGAATGACAGCCCCGCCACCAGCAGGAAGACAAAGCAGAACTCGAGCCCGAATTCGGCGATCAGCGGCGCCGTGGAATTGGGCAGGATCTCCCTGCGGATCAGATAGCTGTCCTTCTCGCCGCGCAGCTTGGCAGCTTCGATATAGTCCATCACCACCACGTTGCCAGCCACCGCCCGCGTCAGGCGGAAGACCCGCGGCGCATAGATGATGGCGACGGCGACGATGATCACAAAAACCTGCGGCCCGAAGATCGACAGCATCAACAGGGCAAAGATCAACGAGGGGATCGACATGATCACATCGGCGAAGCGGCCCATGAACTGATCGAACCAGCCGCCCTTGGTGGCCGCCAGAAGCCCGGCCGCCGCGCCCAGGAAGAAGGCCGCGATGGTCGCCGCCAGCGCCAGACCCACCGAGTTGCGCGCGCCGTAGATGATCCGGCTGAACATGTCGCGGCCAAGCTGATCGGCGCCCAGCAGCATATTTTCGTCCGCCGGAGCAAAGGACGAGGCGATGACCTCGCTTTCGCCGTAAGGCGCGATCCAGGGCGCAAAGATCGCGGCAATGGCATAGGTGAAGATCACGAACAAGCCGAAGGCGGCGGTCAGCGGCGCGGTTTTCAGCTCCTTGCCGATCTTGGTGGGCAGCAGCACCACCAGGAACTCGCGGAAGCAGAAGGCGACCCCGGCGGCAAAGGCCAGCACCGCGGCCGCGATGGCGACAAAGCGCAGCGCACCGGTGCCGCCGACGATACCGAGGATGAAGCTGATGAGGGTCAGCGAGAACAGCAGGATAAACGGCCCGCGCTTTTCATAGAAGGCCGCCAGGCATGATGCGATGATCAGGCAGGCGAAGTAGAGAACGACAAATACGCTCATGATCTCTCTCCCTTACTTCGGATGCCGCAGGCGCGGGTTGGTGAGAATGGCGCCGACATCCGCCGCCAGGTTGAGCAGGATGAAGGTCGCGGCGAAGATCAGGCAACAGGCCTGGACGATCGGGAAATCGCGTTTGGACACCGCGTCGACCAGCGCCTGGCCGATGCCGGGATAGACAAACACCACCTCGACCAGCACGACGCCGGTGATCAGATAGGCCAGGTTCAGCGCGATGACGTTGATGATCGGCGCCCAGGCGTTGGGCAGCGCGTGTTTCACGATCACCTTCCACGGCGGCGTGCCCTTGAGTCGCGCCATTTCGATATAGGGCGAGGCCAGCAGGTTGATGATCGCGGCGCGGGTCATCCGCATCATATGCGCGGTGACCACCAGCACCAGCGTCAGCGCCGGCAGGAAGGTGCGATGCAGCAGATCGGCAAAGGACATGTCGGCCCGCAGGCTGGAAATGGCGGGGAACATGCCGGTCTTGACCGAGAGATAGAGGATCAGGATGTAGCCGAGAAAGAACTCGGGGCTGGAGATCGAGGTCAGCGTCAGCACATTGGCCACCCGGTCGAACAGCGTGTTGCGCAGCAGCGCCACGATCACGCCCAGGGTGATGGCAAAAGGCACAGCGATCACCGCGGCATAGGCGGCCAGGAACAGCGTGTTGATGAAACGTTCGGTGATCAGCGTGCTGACCCGTTCGCCCGAGACGACCGAATTGCCGAAATCTCCGACGACGGCACCGCCGAGCCATTCGAAATATCGCACGAAGGCGGGCTTGTTCAGCCCCATTTCCTCGCGCAGGGCGGCGAGGTTTTCCGGTGTCGCACCTTGGCCCAGAACCGCTTCGGCGATGTCGCCGGGCAGCAGTTCGACCATGAAAAAGATGATGATCGAAATGATCAGAAGCGTGATGAGGCCAAAGCCCAGACGCTTCAGGACGAGGCCGAGAATGTCCCCCATGAGGCTCTCCCTTTGCTTTTATGCCGCGGGGTGCGCGGGTTCTTGGGCCCGGTCAGAGGCCGGTGCGGCGGCCCGGGAACACCCCGGACCGCCACGGCTGATTGCACGGCTTAGCCGTCGAACCACCAGCGGCTGGCGGCGCGGCAGCCGTCCATTTCCCAGCTTGCGGCGAGCTCGCCGGTGTTCTGGACGTTGGAGCGGCGGCCGTAGACGAAGTTGCGGAAGAACGGGATGATCGTGCCGCCATCGTCGCGGGCGATCTGGGCCATTTCGCGATAGATTTCCGACCGCTTGGCATCGTCCAGCTCGGACTTGCCCTGCAACAGCAGCTCGTTGAAGCGGTCGTTGACCCAGAAGCTTTCGTTCCAGGCGGCATCCGCCTTGTAGGCCAGGGTGTACATCACGTCGGGCGTCGGGCGCGCGCCCCAGGCCACGGCACAGAACGGCTTTTTCAGCCAGACGTCGGAATAATAACCGTCGTTGGGCTCGCGCACGACGGTGATGTCGATCCCCGCCGCCTTGGCCTGCTCGGAATAAAGAACGCACATGTCGACCGCGCCCGAGAAGATCGATTCCGCCGAGGACAGGTTGATCTTGAGGTTCTCGTGACCGGCCTTCTTGAGCAGAGCCCTGGCCTGGTCGGGGTCGTAGCTGAGCTGGTCGAGCCCCTCGGGATAATAGGGCTGGGCCGGCGAATGGTGGAAATCGTTGCCGGCGGTGCCCGCACCAAAGGCGATCTTTTCGACGATCTCTTCGCGGTTCATCGCCAGTTTCAGCGCCATGCGCACATCGACATCGTCATAAGGCGCGGTGTTGGTGTGCATCGGCATGGTGATCGCCGAGGCCGAAGGCACGTTGTCCACGATCAGCTGCGGATTGCGCTGCATCAGCGCCATGGTCTTGAGGTCGATGGCCGAGACCGCATCGACGTCACCGGTGACAAGCGCGGTCTGGCGGGCATTGGGATCGTTGATCGCGATCATCTCTACCGCGTCGAAATAGGCGCCTTCGCCGTGCCAGCCGTCATGCCGCTCGAGCTTGAAGCCGACGCCGAATTCGCCATCGACGATCTTGTAGGGGCCGCAGCCGATGCCGTTGCGCCATTCGATGCCGTCCTCGCTCGCCGGCTGGATGGTCAGATGATAGTCGGTCATCAGCCAGGGCAGATCGGCGTTCGGACCGGTAAGCGTGAACACAACGGTGAGGTCATCGGTCTTGGTGATATCCGCGACATCGGCCAGAAGCGCCTTGGCGGCCGAGGTCGAGGCCTCGCCGCGGTGAAAGTTCATCGAGGCGATGACGTCATCGGCGGTGCATTTGCGGCCATCGTGGAACGTCACGTTGTCGCGCAGCTTGAAGGTCCATTCCGAGGCATCCTCGGAGCCGGACCAATCCTCGGCCACGTCGCCGCCCAGGGTCTGGTCGGTGTTGATCAGGGTCAGATAGGCGCGATGGGTGTGGGCCAGGAAAATCTGCTGGATCGACAGATAGGTGCCCGGGTTGTGGGTGTCCGAGGTGTTGTTGTCGTGGATCGCGACGCGGAAGGTGCCGCCGGATTTGGGCTGCGCCTTGGCTTCGGATGTCCACAGGCCGGTGGCGGCGGCGGCGGTCAGGCCGGCGGCGGCCGAATGGCGCATGAAATCGCGGCGCGACAGGCGGCCGAGACGCGCCTCGTGGGACAGCCTGTCGATCAGGCTCAGGTCTTTTTTGTTACGCATGGTCTGTGTCTCCCTGTTGTCATGCGAATGCCCGCCCTTGAGGTGCGGGTCATGCCGTGGCCCCTGCGGGGGCACATCGACCGAAGGTCATGTCTGTCTGTCCACTCACGCGGCAGGACGGGTCTGTCGATCGACGCATTCTGAAATGCTCATCCCTATGTTCCTGTGTGACATCCGCACAGGCGCGCGCGCTCTCGAACCGGTTTGGCAACGCCAGCCCCCGGTGCCGGATGCGTCGTTCCTCTGCGGGAAAACGACACCACCATCGAAACATGATCGTCGGCGCTAATCCACTCAAAATGTCGAAATCTCTTGCCTTTTTCGCAAACTGGCCTCTTGTGACGATTGCAGCAGGAGTGTCAAAAGCGACAGAGGTGTCGTTTTCGCACGGCCTGTTCTGGCTTGCAACCATGGGCCTCAGCTCTCCCCGGCGCGGGCGGCGGCGGCCGGTCGTTCCGCGGCGGATTCGGCAACGGGCGGGGCGGTCTCTGGTCCGCCGGTCCCGCATTCTGGCCGATCACTGCGCGTTGCTGTCACATCCGGTCTCCTCGTCGGAGGAGTGTGGGACGGAATTTGACGGCCACAGGTACGAAAACCGATCTTTCCAGGCCCGATTCCGACCTTTTGGCCTGCCAAAGCCCGCTCCGGCCGTGCCGCGACCGGCGCAATCCGCCCCGACGGCGCCGGACCCCCGGCTCAGAAACGCCCGGCTCCGGGGGCTGCCATGCCGGCTTGCGGGGCAAGCGTCAGCCCCCGGAGCCGGGGCGTGCGGCGCATGTGGCCTGAGCCGACATCGCGCAGAGGCCCGGTGGCCAGGGTAAGGCGCGCGGTCAGCCTGGGCGAGACATCCGCGAGCCAGACGTCGCTGTGCGGCAGCCCGAGACCGGCGATGACGATATCCGCGCCGCTCGCATTGATCGCCGCGACGGTTTCGGTCTCGTTCTCGATGCCGTCCAGACCGTCGCGGGTGCCGACAATCCGCAGACCGGGAATGGCCAGGCAGAGCCGATTGACCACCCGCTCCGCCACGCCGGGCGGGCCACCCACCAGAAAGACCTTTCGCCCGGCCCGCGCCGCCCGCGCGAGCAGACGCGGGAGCAATGCGGGGCCGCTGTGGCGCGCCACCAGCGGCCGGCGCGCCATGCGGGCGGCCAGCGGCACGCAGCGGCCGCCCGGCAGGATCAGATCGGCCGAAGTCAGCGCCGCCCGGTATTCGCCATCGCACAGCGCGAGATTGGCGCAATCGGCATTGAAAAAGGTCAGCCGCTGCGGCTGCTGCACCACCATCAGCGCATCGACCACCATGGCGGGCGAGGCATTGACGAGGTCGAGACCGAACAGCCGCACCCGCGGCAGCGTCGGCGCGGCGGCGGCACAAAGGGCGCGGATGAAGTCGGGCGAAAGAGGGGCGAAACTCATACCGGTTTTCCTGAAGTGGCAACTGAACGCCCGAAGAGGTGCGCCGACCGCAGGGGGATTCTCAACTGTGCGGATGGTGCCCCCCAGCACCGGCCGCGCCGCCGCCTGCCCCTTCGCTCAGGTGCCGCATCCATTGGGCAGAGACGCCCCATCCGTCCGGTCAGGCCAATGTCGCCCGGCTTTTCCCCTTGGGCCACAGCGCATCCTGCGGCAAGATCGCCTGACACGCCTTGCAATTGCCCGCGCTGACACGGTGGGCCGTTCGATCAGGCGCCGCGTGCAGGATGGGAAAGGCAGGAGCAATCAAAATGATGCGGGTGCTGATCGCCGACGATCACGATCTTCTGCGGGATACGCTCAAGGCCTTTCTCGACGCCGAGGGCAGTTTCGAGACCGTCACCGCCGCTAGCCTGCCCGATGCCGAAGCCAAGCTGCGCGCCGGCGCGGCCTTTGATCTGATCCTGCTGGATTACGACATGCCCGGGATGAACGGGCTCGACGGGCTGGCCAGGATGATGGCGCAGGATGGCGCGCAGCGGGTCGCGATCATCTCGGGCACCGCCAACCGCTCGGTCGCCGAGACGGCGCTGGCCAAGGGCGCCGCCGGCTTCCTGCCCAAGACGCTTTCGGGAAAATCGCTGGTCAATGCGGTGCGCTTCATGGCGGTGGGCGAGCAATACGCCCCGCTCGACTTCATGCGCGCGGCCGAAGAGGACGAGGCCCACCCGCTGACCGACAAGCTCTCTCCGCGCGAACTCGAGGTGCTCGAAGGCCTGACGCAGGGCAAATCCAACAAGGAGATCGCCCGCGACCTCGACATTCGCGAGCCGACGGTCAAGCTGCACATGAAGACCCTATATCGCAAGATCGGCGTGTCGAACCGCACGCAGGCGGCCATTGTGGCCAAGGATGCCGGGCTGTTCTGACAGCCCCCGGACGACGGCCCGATCCTCGGGACGCTCGGTATTCCGGCCATATCTGCAAGGGGAATTGGTGCCCAGGAGAGGACTCGAACCTCCACGTCCATACGGACACTAGCACCTGAAGCTAGCGCGTCTACCATTCCGCCACCTGGGCAGGTGTCGTGAGGCAGGCGTTTAAATCGAGCCAGGGGGAGTGTCAACGCGGAATCTGAAAGAAATGCCACAGACGCGACCGCATATCGTCTTGTCACACCAAAGAGCCGGTTATATTCCCTGTAAGCATCGAAAAACGCGAGGCTCCGATGTCCAGACTGGTGACGATCTACGGCGGCTCCGGCTTTCTCGGCCGGTACATTGCACGGCACATGGCCAAGGAAGGCTGGCGCGTGCGTGTCGCCTGTCGGCGCCCGAACGAGGCCCATTTCGTGCGCACCTATGGCGTTGTCGGTCAGGTCGAACCGGTGTTCTGCAACATCCGCGACGACAACAGCGTGCGGCAGGTGATGCAGGGCGCAGCGGCGGTGATCAACTGCGTCGGCACCTTCGACGCCCGCGGCAAGAACAACTTTGATGCCGTGCAGGCCGAAGGCGCGGGCCGCGTGGCCCGGATCGCCGCGGAAAGCGGCGTGGCGCGCATGGTGCAGATCTCGGCGATCGGGGCCGATGCCGCATCGGACAGCGATTACCAGCGGACCAAGGCCGAGGGCGAAACCAATGTGCTGGCGCATATGCCGGACGCGATGATCCTGCGACCCTCGGTGATTTTTGGCCCCGAAGACAATTTCTTCAACCGGTTCGCCGGGATGTCGCGGATGGGGCCGGTGCTTCCGGTGGTCGGCGCGGATACGAAATTCCAACCGGTCTATGTCAACGACGTCGCCCGGGCCGCCGCGATGGGCGCCATGGGCACCGCCCCGGGGGGTGTCTATGAACTGGGTGGGCCCGATGTCGGCAGCTTCCGCGAGCTGATGCAGGACATGCTCAAGGTGATCCGCCGCCGCCGGCTGGTGTTGAACATGCCGTTCTGGGCCGCCGGCCTGATGGCGCGGGGTTTCGATCTTTTGTCGACGCTGACCTTCGGGTTGTTCGGCAATGGCATCCTGACCCGCGATCAGGTGCGCTCGCTCGGCCGCGACAACGTGGTGAGCGACGGCGCGCGCGGGTTGGCCGACCTCGGCATTCGCCCGACCGCGATGGAAGCGGTGCTGCCGGATTACCTCTGGCGTTTCCGCCCCGCCGGACAATACGACGCGATCAAGGAATCCGCCGGCCGTCTGGGGGCCAAATAGGCCCGAATCGCCCGACCGGACGCAGGCGCCCCGCCAGAGGAGAGCGCGGTTGACGAGGAAAACCTGCCCCGGACAAGAAGCTGCGCGCTGCCCCCTTGCGTCAGCGGGCGGCAGCGCGTATATCGCCCTTCAACAGCGGCGCGCCGGGCCTCACCCGAAGCTCCACCGGATAAGTTCGACGGGCCGCGCGCCCGTTTTTTTGTGCCCGTCCGCCGGGCCGAACCCGCAGGAAGCCGTATGAGTGATATTCTGTCAAATACCCTGATTGCCAAAGCCGCGATCGACCGTCGTCTGGCCGAAATTATCGGTCCCGTGATTGAGGATATGGGTTTTGAACTGGTCCGCATCCGGCTGATGAGCGGCAAGACCCAGACGCTTCAGATCATGGCCGAGCGCCCCGGCGGCGGCATCGAGGTCGACGAATGCGCCGCCATCTCCAACGCGGTGAGCGCCACGCTGGACGTCGAAGACCCGATTCTCGACACCTATACGCTCGAGGTCTCCAGCCCCGGCATCGACCGGCCGCTGACCCGGCTCAAGGATTTCGAGACATTCGAGGGATATGAGGCCAAGATCGAGACCACCGAACTGATCGACGGCCGCCGGCGCTTCAAGGGCGTGCTGGCCGGCATCGAGGGCGAGGAAGTGCTGATCAACGTCGATGGCTCCAGCCAAGGCGAGGAAACCGTGACCCTGGGCCTGAACTTTGACTGGCTGAGCGATGCCAAGCTGGTCATGACCGACGAGTTGATCCGAGAAATGCTGCGCCAGCGCAAGGCGGCGGACGTGGACGAAACCAAGTTTGACGAGATCGAGACCGAAGAAGCGGCGTCTCAAGAGGAGAAAGAATAATGGCAATCACCTCAGCCAACCAGCTTGAGCTTTTGCAGACCGCCGAGGCGGTGGCGCGCGAAAAGATGATCGACCCCGGTCTCGTGGTCGAAGCAATGGAGGAATCCCTCGCCCGCGCCGCCAAGTCGCGTTACGGCTCCGAGATGGACATCCGGGTCTCGATCGACCGCCGCACCGGCCGGGCCACCTTTACCCGCGTGCGCACCGTGGTCGAGGAAGAAGAGCTCGAGAACTATCAGGCCGAGATGACCGTCGAGCAGGCCAAACAATACATGGCCGAGCCCAAGGTGGGCGATCAATATGTCGAGGAAGTGCCGCCGGTGGAAATGGGCCGGATCGCGGCGCAATCGGCCAAACAGGTGATCCTGCAAAAGGTCCGCGAAGCCGAGCGCGACCGCCAGTACGAAGAATTCAAGGACCGCGCCGGCACCATCATCAACGGCCAGGTCAAGCGCGAGGAATACGGCAACGTCATCGTCGACGTGGGTCGGGGCGAGGCGATCCTGCGCCGCAACGAAAAGATCGGCCGCGAGAGCTATCGCCCCAACGACCGCATCCGCTGCTACATCAAGGATGTGCGCCGCGAAGCCCGTGGCCCGCAGATTTTCCTGTCGCGCACCGCACCGGAATTCATGGCCGAGCTGTTCAAGATGGAAGTGCCCGAGATCTATGACGGCATCATCGAAATCAAGGCCGTCGCTCGCGACCCCGGCTCGCGCGCCAAGATCGCCGTGATTTCCTATGACGGCTCGATCGACCCCGTGGGCGCCTGCGTCGGTATGCGCGGCAGCCGCGTGCAGGCTGTGGTCAACGAGTTGCAAGGCGAAAAGATCGACATCATCCCGTGGAACGAGGACCAGCCCACCTTCCTGGTGAACGCGCTGCAACCGGCCGAGGTCACCAAGGTGGTTCTCGACGAGGAAGCCGAGCGCATCGAGGTTGTGGTGCCGGAAGAGCAACTGTCGCTGGCCATCGGCCGTCGCGGTCAGAACGTGCGCCTGGCGTCGCAGCTCACCGGGCTCGATATCGACATCATGACCGAGGCCGAGGAATCGGCGCGCCGCCAGAAGGAATTCGAAGAGCGCACCCAGCTCTTCATGGACACCCTCGACCTTGACGAATTCTTCGCCCAGCTGCTGGTGTCGGAAGGGTTCACCAATCTCGAAGAGGTGGCCTATGTCGAGCAGGACGAGCTGCTGGTGATCGACGGCGTCGACGAAGGCACCGCCGAAGAGCTTCAGACCCGGGCCCGCGAGCACCTGGAAGAGCAGGCCAAGAAGGCACTGGCCAATGCCCGCGAGCTGGGCGCCGAGGACAGCCTTATTGACTTTGACGGCCTGACACCCCAAATGATCGAGGTTCTCGCCAAGGATGGCATCAAGACCCTCGAGGATTTCGCCACCTGCGCCGATTGGGAACTGGCCGGCGGCTGGACCACCGCGAATGGCGAACGCGTCAAGGACGACGGCCTGCTCGAGCCCTTTGAAGTCTCGCTCGAGGAAGCACAGGGCCTGGTGATGACCGCACGGGTCGAGCTTGGCTGGGTGGATCCGGCCGATCTGGAAACCGCGGAAGACGACAGCGAAGACGAAGACGGTGACGACCTCATTGCCGAAGAGGACGCGGAAGCGGCCGAAGAGGCACGGGACTGAACGGTCGCGGAGGCGAGGCAATGACACGCGGCGGCAAGGACAAGGACCGGGGTGACACCGGACCGGAGCGCAAATGCATCGCCACCGGAGAGGTGTTGCCGGTGGCGCGGATGATACGCTTTGTGGTCGGCCCCGAGGGTCAGGCGGTACCGGATGTCCTGGGCAAGCTGCCCGGGCGCGGTATCTGGGTGTCGTCGGATCGCGCGGCGCTGGACAAGGCGGTGTCGAAAAAGCTGTTTGCCCGCAGCGCCAAGCAACCGGTCACCGTCCCCGATGGGCTGGTGGCCGAGATCGAAAGGCAAATCGCGCGCCGCGTGGTGGATCTGATTTCGCTCGCCCGCAAGGGCGGGCAGGCGGTCGCCGGCTATGAAAAGGTCAAGGACTGGCTTCAGAAGGAAGAGGCCCGCGTCCTGATCCAGGCCAGCGATGGCTCCGAAAGGGGCAAGTCGAAACTGAGCACGCCGTATGGCGGATCATTCATCGGCTGGCTGACCGCGGACGAGTTAGGATTGGCATTCGGCCGACAAACTGTGATACATGGCGCGCTGGCGTCTGGTGGACTCACGGAACGTGTAGTAGAGGAAGCCGCAAGATTGAAAAATCTGCGCGCGCAAGACGACGGCGGCAGCGGTCGCCGGAAAGGAAAATAGAGCTTTATGAGCGATAATGACGGCAAAAAGACCCTTGGTTTACGTGGCGGCGCCCGTCCGGGCAATGTGAAGCAGAGCTTCAGCCATGGGCGGACTAAAAACGTCGTGGTGGAAACCAAACGCAAACGCGTGGTCGTGCCCAAGCCGGGCGGTGCCAAGTCCGGCTCCGGCGGGGCTGGCGGTGGCGTGGGCGGTGCTGGCAAACGGCCCGCCGGGATCACTGATGCCGAGATGGAACGCCGGCTGAAGGCGGTTCAGGCCGCCAAGGCGCGCGAAGCCGAAGAGGCGGCGAACCGCAAGGCCGAGGAAGAGGCGCGCGCCGAGGAGCGCGAGCGCCGCCGGGCCGAGATGGAGGCCAAGGAGCGCGAACAGCGCGAGGCCGAAGAGAAAGCCAAGGCCAAGGCCGAGGAAGAAGAGCGCAAGCGTCGCGCCGCCGAGGACAAGGCCAAGGCCGCAGCCGCCAAGGCCGCTGCCCCCGCCGCCGAGGCCGATCAGCCGCGCGGCGGTGCCAAGCAGGCGCCGGCCAAGAAGCCCGACCGCGAACAGGATCGTCAGAACCGTGGGAAGGGTGGGCGCGACGGCGGCCGCCGCTCCGGCAAGCTGACCGTGAACCAGGCGCTGACCGGCGGCGAAGGCGGGCGGCAGCGCTCGATGGCCGCGATGAAGCGCAAGCAGGAACGCGCCCGGCAGAAAGCCATGGGTGGCCCGGTCGAACGGGAAAAGGTTGTCCGCGAGGTCAAGCTGCCCGAGGCGATCGTCGTCTCCGAGCTGGCCAACCGGATGGCGGAACGCGTGGCTGACGTGGTCAAATCGCTCATGCAGATGGGCATGATGGTCACCCAGAACCAGACGATCGACGCCGACACCGCCGAACTCATCATCGAGGAATTCGGCCACAAGGTGACGCGCGTGTCCGACTCCGACGTCGAGGACGTCATCAAGGAGGTCGAGGACAAGGAAGAAGATCTGCAACCGCGTCCGCCGGTCATCACCATCATGGGCCACGTCGACCACGGCAAGACCTCGCTCCTGGACGCGATCCGCGACGCCAAGGTTGTCGCTGGCGAAGCCGGCGGGATCACCCAGCACATCGGCGCCTATCAGGTGGAGACCGACAGCGGTGCGGTCCTGTCCTTCCTCGACACGCCGGGCCACGCCGCCTTTACCTCGATGCGCTCGCGCGGGGCACAGGTGACGGATATCGTCGTGCTCGTGGTTGCCGCCGATGACGCGGTGATGCCGCAGACCATCGAGGCGATTGCCCATGCCAAGGCGGCCGAGGTGCCGATGATCGTGGCGATCAACAAATGCGACAAGCCCGCCGCCAACCCCGACAAGGTGCGGACCGACCTGCTTCAGCACGAAGTCATCGTCGAGAAGCTCTCGGGCGATGTGCAGGATATCGAAGTGTCGGCGATCACCGGCAAGGGCCTCGACGAGCTGCTTGAAGCGATTGCGCTTCAGGCCGAGATCCTCGAGCTCAAGGCCAACCCCGACCGCGCCGCCCATGGCGCCGTGATCGAGGCTCAGCTCGACGTCGGTCGCGGCCCGGTGGCCACGGTTCTGGTGCAGAACGGCACGCTGAAACAGGGCGATATCTTCGTTGTGGGCGAGCAATGGGGCAAGGTGCGGGCGCTGATCTCGGACACCGGTGAACGGGTCGAAGAGGCCGGGCCGTCGGTGCCGGTCGAGGTGCTGGGCCTGAACGGCACGCCGGAAGCCGGTGACGTGCTCAACGTGGTGTCGACCGAGGCGCAGGCGCGCGAGATCGCGGAATACCGCGAGCAGGCCGCCAAGGACAAACGCGCCGCCGCCGGTGCCGCCACCACGCTCGATCAGCTTCTGGCCAAGGCCAAGGAAGACGAGAACGTCGCCGAGCTGCCGATCCTGGTCAAGGCCGACGTGCAGGGCTCTGCCGAGGCCATCGTCCAGGCGATGGAGAAGATCGGCAACGAAGAGGTGCGCGTGCGCGTGCTGCATTACGGTGTCGGCGCGATCACCGAGACCGACGTGGGCCTGGCGGAGGCGTCCAATGCGCCGATCCTCGGCTTCAACGTCCGGGCCAATGCCTCGGCGCGGAACTCGGCCAACCAGAAAGGCGTGGAAATCCGCTATTACAGCGTGATCTACGACCTGGTGGATGACGTGAAAGCCGCGGCCTCGGGCCTGCTGTCCGCCGAAGTGCGCGAAAACTTCATCGGCTATGCCGAGATCAAGGAGGTCTTCAAGGTCTCCAACGTCGGCAAGGTCGCCGGCTGTCTGGTCACCGAAGGGGTGGCGCGCCGCTCCGCCGGTGTCCGCCTGCTGCGTGACGACGTGGTGATCCACGAAGGCACGCTGAAGACGCTCAAGCGCTTCAAGGACGAGGTCTCCGAGGTGCAATCCGGCCAGGAATGCGGCATGGCCTTCGAGAACTACGACGATATCCGCCCCGGCGATGTCATCGAGATCTTCGAGCGCACGGAAGTCGAGCGCAAGCTCGACTGATCCGGCGCCGGATACAGAATCGACACAGGGGACAGAGCGATCTGTCCCCTTTTTTGTGCTTGGGAATTGCTTGGGAATTGGAAGGCGAAGCCCCGGCGCCGGTGTCTGCGGCTCAGAGCCAGTCGCGCAGGATCGGGATCAGCGGGATATCGGCGGGCGGCATCGGGTAATCGCGCAGCCGGTTGGGCTTGACCCAGGCCAGGGTCTGGCCCTCTTGCGCCTGCGGCACCCCCTGCCATTTGCGGCAGGCAAAGAGCGGCATCAGCAGATGGAAATTCTCGTAGGCGTGGCTGGCGAAGGTCAGCGGCGCCAGACAGGAGGCCCAGGTGTCGATGCCCAGCTCTTCCTGCAACTCCCGGATCAGCGCCGCTTCCGGTGTCTCGCGCGGTTCGACCTTGCCGCCGGGAAATTCCCAGAGGCCGGCC
Source organism: Marinovum sp. PR37 (assembly GCF_028807375.1). Lineage (NCBI taxonomy): Bacteria > Pseudomonadati > Pseudomonadota > Alphaproteobacteria > Rhodobacterales > Roseobacteraceae > Marinovum > Marinovum sp. PR37. The sequence continues at coordinate 78,389 of NZ_JARAML010000003.1, forward strand.
ATGCTCTTGCCCTCGGGCCGCTGGGCCAGCAGAACGCGGCCGTCACGGTCGATCAGGGCAACGGCGGAGACAAGGATCACTTTGGTCATGGCATCGGTGTGGCTGCGGAAAGATGGGGCGGATTTGGCCCAGGGATCGGCGGAGTGCAATACCCCGCCGCCGGGTTGCCGGTGGGCCGGATTATTCGGCCCGGCACCGGGTGTTCACGGTCCTCAGGAGCGGTAATCGGCGTTGATGTCGATGTAGCCGTGGGTCAGATCGCAGGTCCAGACGCGTTTCTTGCCATCGCCGATGCCAAGATCGACCGCGATGGCGATGTGGTCGCCTTTCATGTGGGCGGCGGCGTCGGCCTCCTGATAGTCGGGATGCACCCAGCCGTTTTCGGCCACCAGCGTGTCACCGAAACGGATGGTGATATGGTCGCGGTCGGCCTGGGCTCCGCTCTTGCCGATCGCCATGACCACGCGGCCCCAGTTCGGGTCTTCGCCGGCGATGGCGGTCTTGACCAGCGGCGAATTGGCGATTGCCATGGCATGGGTATGCGCTTCGGCATCGCTGGCGGCGCCGGTGACGTCGATCTGGACGAACTTGGTGGCGCCTTCGCCGTCGCGGACCACCTGATGGGCGAGATCCATCATCACCTCGAACAGCGCCTCTTCGAACGCCGCATTGTCGGCGACGTCGACGCCAGAGGCGCCGGTGGCGGCCAGCAGCAGGGTATCCGAGGTCGAGGTGTCGCTGTCGACGGTGATGCAGTTGAAGGTCAGGTCGGTGAGATCAGCAAGCATCGCCTGCAACTTGGGTTGGGCGCAGGCGGCATCGGTAAAGATATAGACCAGCATCGTTGCCATGTCCGGCGCGATCATGCCCGAGCCCTTGGCGATACCGGCGATCTGCACCGTCCTGCCGTCGATCTCGAGGCTGCGGGCAGCGCCCTTGGGATAGGTGTCGGTGGTCATGATGGCACGGGCGGCGTCGTTGATGGCGCCCGCGTCCTGGCCCGCGATCAGCTGGTCGATCACGTCGATGATCCGGTCATGCGGCAGAGGTTCGCCGATCACCCCGGTGGAGGAGGTGAAGACCCGATCCTGCGGCAGCCCGGCGGCGCGGGCCACGGCCTCGGTGATCGCCGCGACCGAAGCATCGCCACGCTTGCCGGTGAAGGCGTTGGAATTGCCGGCGTTGACCAGGATCGCCGCGGCCTCGTCCCCGGCGCCGCCGAGTTTCTTCTGGCAGTCGAGCACCGGCGCCGAGCGGGTTGCCGACCGGGTGAAGACCCCTGCCACGGCGCTGCCCGGAGCGAGCAGCGCCAGCATCACGTCCTTGCGGCCCGCATAGCGCACCCCCGCCTCGACCGAGGCAAAGGTGACACCCTCGATCACCGGCATCTCGGGGAATTGCGCGGGCGCCAGAGGCGAAACAGGCAGGGGTTTGGCCATGTTATTGTCCGATCAGATCGATGTTTTGCAGGACCGAGGTGTCGACATCGGCCTTGTCGGTGCGGGTGATCTCGGCCGATTCGGTCAGCTCGCCAAGCACGCCTTCGAGCGCCGCATTGCGAACCGCCTGTTCCAGCTCGGGGCGGACCTCCTCCATCTCGGGCGCTTCGGCGACGCGGGTCTCATTGAGCTTGATCACGTGCCAGCCGAACTGGGTCTGCACCGGATCGGAGATCTCGCCTTCGCCCAGCTCCTGCACCGCCGCCTCGAATTCGGCAACCATCATGCCGGCACCGAACCAGCCCAGCTCGCCGCCATTGGGGCCGGAGGGACCGGTCGAGTTTTCCTTGGCCAGCTCGGCGAAATCCTCGCCCTCGCGGGCGCGTTCGGCCAGGGCCGCGGCCTTTTCCTCGGTCTCGACGAGGATATGCGAGGCATTGAATTCCATGCCGCGATTCTCGCCTTCGTAAGCCTCGGCATAGGCGTCGGTCAGCGCCGCTTCGGTCACCGCCTCATCCATCGCCGACTGCGCCTGCTCGGCGGCGCGCAGGGCGCGCTCTTCGTTGTCGAGCGACAGTGCCACACGTTGCGACACCTCGTCGGGGCCGGCTTGCACCAGCAGGGTCTGCTGGATCAGCTGGTCCATGATGCCGTCCCAGAGCACGTCGTCGGGCAGTTGACGCAGCTGATCGGGCAGCGAAGCGCGGATCATGATCATGTGGCCGAGGGTGATCTCGGTTCCGTTGACCGTGGCCACAACCTCGTTCACATCCACCTGCTCATGCTGTTCAGCCAGGGCGGGGACGGCCAGAAAGGCCATGAGAGCGGCGGTTTTCACGCTTTTCAACATCAAGTGTTCCTTCATTCATTGCCGCGCACGAGGGCGGCGTTGACACTGGTAGGGGCGACCCTTACATCGCTTTTGTCCCGTTGGGCGCCCCGTTCCCGAAAGGCATATGGGTTGCGATGCGGACGGGCAAGGCGCGGACACAAAGATGTGCGCATTATTCGACGGAGAGAGTATGCTGGGCTTTGGAAAAATCGCCAGATCGGTGTTCGGAACACCGAACGACCGAAAGATCAAGGCGACGCGCCCGCTGGTCGAACAGATCAATGCCCTGGAAACCGAGTTCGAAGCGCTCAGCGACGAAGGGTTGAAGGACAAGACCAAGGCGCTGGCCGACCGCGCCAAGGGCGGCGAGAGCCTGGACGCGATTCTGCCGGAAGCCTTTGCCAACTGCCGCGAGGCCGCCAAGCGGGCGCTGGGCCTGCGCGCCTTCGACGTGCAGCTGATGGGCGGGATCTTCCTGCACCAGGGCAATATCGCCGAGATGAAGACCGGCGAGGGCAAGACGCTTGTCGCCACCTTCCCGGCCTATCTGAACGCGCTGACCGGCAAGGGCGTGCATATCGTCACGGTCAACGACTACCTGGCGAAACGCGACGCCGAGTGGATGAGCAAGGTCTACGGCGCCCTGGGGCTGACCACCGGCGTGGTCTATCCCTGGCAATCCGAGCAGGAAAAGCACGACGCCTACAATTGCGACATCACCTATGCGACGAACAACGAGCTGGGTTTCGACTATCTGCGCGACAACATGAAATCCGAGCTCAAGGACATGTTCCAGCGCGGCCACAACTTCGCGATCGTCGACGAGGTCGACAGCATCCTGATCGATGAGGCGCGGACGCCACTGATCATCTCCGGCCCAGCCGAGGACCGCTCGGATCTCTACCAGACCATCGACAAGCTGATCCCGCATTTGCAGGAAGATCACTACACGCTCGATGAGAAAACCCGCAACGTCACCTTTACCGACGACGGCAACGAATTTCTCGAAGCGCAGCTGCGGGCGCATGATCTGCTGCCCGAGGGCCAATCGCTTTACGACCCCGAAAGCACCACCGTGGTGCACCACGTCAACCAGGGCCTGCGGGCGCACAAGCTGTTCCTCAAGGACAAGGATTATATCGTCCGCGACAACGAGGTTGTCCTGATCGACGAATTCACCGGGCGGATGATGGCCGGCCGGCGCCTGTCCGACGGGCTGCACCAGGCGATCGAGGCCAAGGAAGGCTGCGAGATCAAGCCCGAGAACGTGACGCTGGCCTCGGTCACCTTCCAGAACTACTTCCGCCTGTATGACAAGCTGGGCGGAATGACCGGCACCGCGGCAACCGAGGCCGAGGAATTCCAGGAGATCTACGGGCTGGGCGTGGTCGAAGTGCCGACCAACAAGCCGATCGAGCGGATCGACGACGATGACAAGGTGTTCCGCACCAACGACGAGAAGTACAAGGCGATCATCGACGAGATCCAGAAGGCGCATGACAAGGGCCAACCGGTGCTTGTCGGCACCACCTCGATCGAGAAATCCGAAATGCTCAGCCAGGCGCTGACCCAGGCCAAGCTGCCGCATAACGTCCTGAACGCGCGCCAGCACGAGCAGGAGGCACAGATTGTCGCCGATGCCGGCAAGCTGGGTGCGGTGACCATCGCCACCAACATGGCCGGCCGCGGCACCGACATCAAACTGGGCGGCAACGTCGACTTTCAGATCATGGAAGCCATCGCCGCCGCCCCCGACAGCGACCCCGAGGAGATCCGCAAACGGATCGAGGCGGAACATGCCGCCGACGAAGAGGCAGTCAAAAAGGCCGGCGGGCTCTACGTGCTGGCCACCGAACGCCACGAGAGCCGCCGGATCGACAACCAGCTGCGCGGCCGCTCGGGCCGTCAGGGCGACCCGGGGCGGTCCTCGTTCTTCCTGTCGCTCGACGATGACCTGATGCGCATTTTCGGCTCCGAACGGCTCGACAAGGTGCTCAACACGCTGGGCATGAAGGAAGGCGAAGCGATCGAGCACCCTTGGGTCAACAAGTCGCTGGAACGCGCTCAGGCCAAGGTCGAGGGCCGCAACTTCGACATTCGGAAACAATTGCTGAAGTTCGACGACGTGATGAACGATCAGCGGAAGGTGATCTTCAGCCAGCGGCGCGAGATCATGGAAGCCGAGGATCTGTCCGAAATCGTCCAGGATATGCGCCATGAGGTGATCGACGAGCTGGTCGATCAATATCTGCCGCCGAAATCCTATGCCGATCAATGGGATGCCGAGGGTCTTCAGGGCGCGGTGATCAAGTATCTTGGCCTCGACCTGCCGATCCGTGACTGGGCCGAGGAAGAGGGCGTCGATCAGGAGGTCGTGCGCGAACGTCTCGAGGACGAGAGCGACAAATACATGGCCCAGAAGGCCAGCGCCTTTGGCCCCGAGACCATGCGCAACATCGAAAAGCAGATTCTGCTTCAGACCATCGATGCCAAGTGGCGCGAGCACCTGCTGACGCTCGAGCACCTGCGTTCGGTGGTGGCCTTCCGCGGCTATGCCCAGCGCGACCCGCTCAACGAGTACAAGAACGAGGCCTTCCAGCTCTTCGAATCGATGCTCGAGAGCCTGCGCGAGGACGTCAGCGAGAAGCTGTCGCAGATTCGCCCGATGACCGAAGAGGAGCAGGCCGCTTTGATGCGCCAGATCCAGGAGCAGCAGGCGGCGCAGAAGAAGCTGACCGAACAGGCGCAACCTGTGGGGGAAAACGCTCCGCCGCAGCAAACGGCGGAAGGCGCCGCGCCGGGCTTTGACGAAAGCAAGCCCGAGACCTGGGCCAACACCGGCCGCAACGAGCTCTGCCCCTGCGGATCGGGCAAGAAATTCAAACATTGCCACGGCCGCGTGTAAACGCACCAGAACGCCGAGAGGCTGCCAGAGGATCAAAGGCCGGGCCCGACGCCCGGCCTTTTTCGTTGTCGGACGCCCGCCGGACCGGGCAGGACAATGCCTGGACACCACCCTGAATTGTGTCGCAAATGCGGACAATCTCGGGCAGAGGGCCAAAAAGACTCCGCTAGCCCGCCCCATCTCCGCCGCCTTCCCCAGCGATATCTGAGCCTAGGAAAAGCCCGGTTCCGGGCAAGGAGGCAGAGATGAAGGCCAAACGATCGATCAGGCGCGGGGCATCCGGGTCAGGGGCCGCGGCACCGGCGGCCAAGGGCGCCGCCAAGACCAAGAGAAAATTCGCCATGCCACGGCGTATCCCGCTGACCAAATCGACGCTCGCCTTCGGCAGCGGCGTGATCATCTTCTCGGTCGGCTTCGTGCTTCAGAATTTCGGCACCCACCCGGCCTCTTCGCTCCAGGATGCAAAGCGGCCCGATGTGCAGACCGCCGAATTGCCCAACACGCTTGTGGAAAGCGCCGATCTCAGCGCCATCACCCCGACCTCGGCCGGCGTCCTGCCGGTGGACCGGCCGCTGCCCCCCCTGCCGCGCGATTCGGTCGCCGTTCCGGCCACCGAAACCGAGCCGGGCCGGGGCGTCACCGCTCTGGCCGCGCTTCAGGACACCGCCGTGCCGGAGCCGCTTGACCCGGCGGCGCTGGAGATCGCGCCCGGCGGCGCGGCCCTGAACACGCCGGTCCTCCCCTGCGAGGTGACAATGACCGCCGATCCGGCACCGGCGGCAATGGTCGATCTGATCGTCGAGGCGGCCTGCCTGTCCGACGCCCGGTTTACCCTGCATCACAGTGGCATGATGTTTCATGCGCTCACCGATGAAAACGGCCGGAGCAGCCTGCGCGTCCCGGCGCTGGCCGAAAATGCCGTCTTTATCGCTTCCTTCGACAATTCCCAAGGCGCGGTGGCTCAGATCGAAGTGCCGACGCTGGAATTCTATGACCGCGTGGTGGCCCAATGGCGCGGTGATGCCGGACTTGGCCTTCATGCGCTGGAATTCGACGCCACCTATTTCGGTGAGGGTCACGTGTATTCCGCCAGCCCCGGCGACATGAGCGCGGCGGCCAGCGGCAGCTCCGGTTTCCTCACCCGCTTTGGCGAGAATGCCGGCGCCGATGCGCTGATGGCCGAAGTCTACACCTTCCCCACGCTGACCTCGGACAGCGCCGGGCGCATCGGGCTTTCGGTCGAGGCGGAAGTGACGGCGGCCAATTGCGGCAGGCAGATCGCGGCCCAGACCCTGCAACTCAAGCCCGGCGAAACCCTGCGCAGCCGAGATGTGACGCTCGATATGCCGGCCTGCGATGCCAACGGAGACTTTCTGGTGTTGAAAAATCTCTTTGAAGACCTGAAAGTCGCCGCCAACTGAACGCGACAAAAGGCCTGGCCTGAATGTACAAGTTGTGTGCGGCGTTCTGCGCCGCACTATTCCTTTTTGCGGCGGCCCTGCCGTCGCCGGCGCTGGCCCAGGATGTGGTGCTCACTTCGCTTGATGGCGCGGTCGAGATCGAAGGCACGCTCAAGGGCTTCGACGGGGAGTTCTATCGCCTCGACACCGTCTATGGCGAGATCACCGTCGATGCCTCGGGCGTGAATTGCGCCGGTCCGGGCTGCCCCAATCTCGAGGCCTTCGTGGCCGAGATGCGGGTCTCCGGCTCGGCCACCATGGGCCGGGTGCTGATGCCGGCATTGATCGAGGCCTTCGCGCTGCGCAACGGGCTTCTAGCCAGCCGCAGCGAGGTGGGTGAGAACCGTTTCGACTATGCCCTGCGCGACCGCGAGACCGGGGTCGAGAAAGGCCTGTTCCGGTTTCACACCACCAACACCGACGAGGGCTTTGCCGATCTTCTGGCCGATGACAGCGATATCGTCATGTCGCTGCGCGAAGTCCGGCCCTCCGAGGTGCGCGCGGCGCGCGAGGCCGGGCTGGGCGATCTGACCGGCCCGAACCGCTCGCGCGTGCTGGCGCTTGATGCCATGGTGCCGATCGTTTCGCCGCGGAACCCGCTCAATGCGATCAGCCCGGCGCAACTGGCGCGGCTCTTCAGCGGCGAAATCTCGAACTGGCTGCAAATGGGCGGACCCGATGCGCCAGTGGTGCTGCATCTGCCGCAAGAGACCTCGGGCCTGGCGCAATCGGTGCAGGACAAGTTGATGGCGCCGGCCCGCGCCGATCTTGCGGCCGGGGTCGAACGCCATGCCGACAACACCGAGCTGGCCGAGGCGGTGGCAGGCGACGTGCTGGCCATCGGCATCACCAGTCATTCCGAGATCGGCAATGCCAAGCCGGTGGTGCTGACCGGGCGCTGCGGCTTTCAGCTCCGCGCCTCGCGGCTGGCGATCAAGACCGAGGATTATCCGCTGACGGCGCCGATGTTCCTCTATCTCCCGGCCCGCCGCCTGCCCAAGCTGGCGCGCGATTTCCTCACCTTCACCCGCTCCGACCCGGCGCAGATCGTCATTCGCCGCGCCGGTTTTGTCGATCAGGCCCCCGAGGAGGTGGCGATCAACGCCCAGGGCGACCGTTTCGCCAATGCGATCACCGCCGCCGGCGAAGAAACCTCGCTGGACGAGCTGAAGCGGCTGGTCGGCACGCTGGGCACCCGGCACCGGCTTTCCACCTCTTTCCGCTTCCGGGCCGGCTCGACCCTGCTGGACGCGCAGTCTCTGTCGAACGTGCAACAGCTGGCGCGCGCGCTGGAGGCCGGAAAATACGACACCCGCTCGGTGCTCTTCGTCGGATTCTCCGACGGCCAGGGCGCGGCATCGACCAACCGCGCCATCGCCACGCGCCGGGCCGAGGCGGTACGCGATGCGGTGGTGTCCGCGGCGGAAACCGCCAATCTCGAGCGCGTGCATGTCGACATCGCGGCCTTTGGCGAGGCACTGCCCCTGGCCTGCGACGAGACCGCCTGGGGCCGGCAGGCCAACCGCCGGGTCGAGGTCTGGGTGCGCTGAGCCGCGCCTGGCGCACTTCCGGTACGGCAGTCAAACGCCCGCCCCTGTCCCGGCCCCGTACCGCGCGCCTCCGCTGGCCCCGCCTTGCCGCCAAGGGACCTCTTGCCGCCTGACGCCGCCCATGGCACGGTTTCCCGAAAGCGACCGGAGGCACGGCCCATGGCCACCAAGACCAAAGCCAAAGACGACACCACGCATCTGCCCCAGACCTTCGAGCCGAGAAACCCCGGCATGGCGCTGGATCTCGACTGGGTGCTGGGCGTTCATGCCAACCGCTCGGCGATCGAGCGGCGCGCGGCCACCCTGCCGGGCCGCCGGAGCGTGAAAAAGGACCATCAGGCCGCCTGGCTGTGCCGGGCGATTTCCTGCATCGATCTGACGACGCTGTCCGGCGACGACACCGAAGGCCGGGTTCGCCGGCTCTGCGCCAAGGCGCGCCAGCCGGTGCGCGCCGATATCCTTCAGGAGCTGGGGATGGAGGGGCTGACCACCGGCGCGGTCTGTGTCTATCACGACATGGTGCCCACCGCCGTGCGCGCGCTCGAGGGCAGCAATATCCCGGTTGCCGCCGTCTCCACCGGCTTTCCGGCCGGGCTGTCGCCGTTCAACCTCCGGGTCGCCGAAATTCATGCCAGCGTCGAGGCCGGCGCGCGCGAGATCGATATCGTGATCTCCCGTCGCCATGTGCTGCAAGGCAACTGGCAGGCGCTTTATGACGAGATGCGGGCCTTTCGCGCCGCCTGTGGCGAAGCCCACGTCAAGGCGATCCTGGCCACCGGCGAGCTTGGCACGCTCAAGAACGTCGCCCGCGCCTCGCTGGTCTGCATGATGGCCGGCGCCGATTTCATCAAGACCTCGACCGGCAAGGAAAGCGTCAACGCCACCCTGCCGGTCTCGCTGGTGATGATCCGCGCGATCCGCGACTATCACCAGCGCACCGGCGTGCGGGTCGGCTACAAGCCGGCCGGCGGGATTTCCAAGGCCAAGGATTCGTTGACCTACCTGGCGCTGATGAAGGACGAACTGGGCGACCGCTGGTTGCAGCCCGACCTGTTCCGCTTTGGCGCCTCGTCGCTGCTGGGCGATATCGAACGCCAGCTCGAACACCATGTCACCGGCCGCTATTCGGCCAGCCACCGGCATGCGATCGGCTGACCCCATGCAGCTGTCCCCGCAAACCGCGGCCTTCGCCTTCTTTGCCCTGCTTGTCATGGGCAGCGCGCAGTGGCGCCGGGGCCGCATCCGGCGGGCCGTGCGCGACCTGCCGACCCGCATGCAGCGCCTGCTGGGGCCCGAGCCGCTGTTTACACCGCCCTCCGAAGGCGAGCTGCCCGAGGGTCTGCGCCGTTATGCCGCCCTGCACCACCGCACCCGCTGGGTGCAGCGGGCGATCTGGGCGCTGGCGTTTCTCTGGCTGGGCTACACCCTCTATTCTGTTCTGAAAGGAACGCCGCAATGACCGTGAAAGAGATCTTCGACACCATGGATTACGGCCCCGCCCCCGAAAGCGCCGGCGATGCTCTGGCCTGGATTGTCGATCAGGGCAGCCGCTTCGGCATGTACATCAACGGCGACTGGACCGCGGCGCGCGGCGAGTTCCACTCCAGAAACCCTGCCAATGGCGAAACCCTGGCCGATCTGACCCAGGCGATCCCCTCGGAGATCGACGACGCCGTCGCCGCCGCCCGCGCCGCCCAGCCGGGCTGGGCCGGTCTCGGGGGCCACGGGCGGGCGCGCTATCTCTATGCCATTGCGCGGCTGTTGCAGAAACATTCCCGGCTCTTCGCGGTGCTCGAGACGCTGGACAACGGCAAGCCGATCCGCGAGAGCCGCGACATCGACATTCCCCTGGCGCAGCGGCATTTCTACTATCACGCCGGCATGGCGCAGCTGATGGCGGCCGAGCTTCCGGGCCGCGAAGCGCATGGTGTCTGCGGCCAGATCATCCCGTGGAACTTCCCGCTCCTGATGCTGGCGTGGAAGATCGCCCCGGCGCTGGCGGCGGGCAATACCGTGGTACTGAAACCCGCCGAATACACCTCGTTGACCGCCCTTCTGTTTGCCGACATCTGCACCCAGGCCGGCCTGCCCCGCGGCGTGGTCAACATTGTCACCGGCGATGGCGAGGTCGGTGAAGCCCTCGTCAGCCACCCCGGCATCGACAAGGTGGCCTTTACCGGCTCGACCCCGGTGGGCCGTGCGATCCGCACCGCGACCGCCGGATCGGGCAAGGCGCTGACGCTCGAACTGGGCGGCAAGTCGCCTTACATCGTCTTTGAGGATGCCGATATCGACAGCGCCATCGAGGGGCTGGTGGATGCGATCTGGTTCAACCAGGGCCAGGTCTGCTGCGCCGGCTCGCGGCTGATCGTGCAGGAGGGCATCGCCGAGACCTTCCACAGCCGGCTGCGCGCGCGGATGGACAAGCTGCGCATGGGCAACCCGCTCGACAAATGCATCGACGTCGGCGCCATCGTCGATCCGGTGCAATTGCAGACCATCTCGAAGATGGTCGACAGCAACACCTCGGGCGAAATCTATCGCGCCAATGTCGAGCTGCCGTCAGAGGGCTGTTTCTATCCGCCGACCTTGATCACCGGGCTGCACCCGTCCGACGCGCTGATGCAGGACGAGATCTTCGGCCCGGTGCTTGTCGGCACCACCTTCCGCACCCCGGAAGAGGCGGTGCAGATCGCCAACAACACCCGCTATGGCCTGGCCGCGACGCTGTGGAGCGAGAACATCAATGTCGCGCTCGACATCGCGCCCAAGCTGGCCGCCGGAGTGGTCTGGATCAACGGCACCAACATGTTCGACGCCGCCGCCGGCTTTGGCGGCGTGCGCGAGAGCGGTTTCGGCCGCGAAGGTGGCTGGGAAGGCATGAGCGCCTATACCCGGCCGGGCGGCAAAGCGGACAAGCTGGAAGAGGTCATCGCCTTCAAGAGCGACGCCGGCCCCAGCGATCCGCTCGACCGCACCGCCAAGCTCTATGTCGGCGGCAAGCAGGCGCGGCCCGACGGCGGCTATTCGCGCGGCGTCCATGGCCCCGAGGGCGCGCTCTTGGGGCATGTCAGCCTGGCCAATCGCAAGGATGTCAGGAACGCCGTCGAGGCCGCCAAGGGCGCGGCCTCCTGGGGGGCGACGACCGGCCATCTCAGGGCGCAGATCCTCTATTACATCGCCGAGAACCTCTCGGCCCGGGCGGATGAATTTGCCAACCGGATCGAGGCGCTGACCGGGCGCAAGGATGGCGCCAGGGAGGTGCAGGCGGCGATCAGCCGGCTCTTTACCTACGGCGCCTGGGCCGACAAGTTCGACGGTCAGGTGCACAATGTGCCGATCCGCGCCGTGGCGCTCGCCATGCGCGAGCCCGTGGGCGTGATCGGCGCGCTCTGCGACGATGCGCAGCCGCTTCTGGGGCTGGTCTCGGTGATCGGGCCGGCGATGGCGATGGGCAACCGCACGGTGATGGTGGCCTCCGAGGCCTTTCCGCTGGCGGCCACCGATTTCTACCAGATCCTCGAGACATCGGATGTGCCCGGCGGGGTAGTCAATATCCTCACCGGCAGCCATGGCGAGCTGGCCAAGACGCTGGCCGATCACATGGATGTCGATGCGGTCTGGAGCTTCTCCTCCAGCGATCTTTCGGGCGCGATCGAGCGGGGCGCGGCGGCGAACCTCAAGCGCACCTGGGTCAACAACGGCCGCAAGCGCGATTGGTTCGGCGCCGAGGGCGAAGGCCGGGCGTTTCTCGATGCGGCGACCGAAGTCAAGAACATCTGGGTGCCCTACGGCGCGTGAAGTCCGGCGCGGGTGTGGGGCGTGAGGGTGGGTTGCAAACCCACCCTACCCCTCAGCGCATGGCGGGGCTGATGAACGGGCGGTAGGGTGGGTTTGCAACCCACCTGCCCGGGCGCTCCGGCCCCTACCACTCCAGCACGACCTTGCCGGAGTTGCCAGAGCGCATGGCGGCAAACCCCTCCTGGAACTCTGCCGCCTTGAAGCGATGGGTGATCACCCCGCGCACGTCGAGCCCGTTCTCCAGCATGGCGATCATTTTGTACCAGGTTTCAAAGATCTCGCGGCCATAGACCCCCTTGATGGTGATCGCCTTGAAGACGATGCGGCTCCAGTCGACCGGCGATTTGCCCGGCGGAATGCCCAAGAGCGCGATCCGCCCGCCCATCACCAGCGCCTCGACCATCTGGTCCAAGGCGCGCTGATTGCCGGACATCTCGAGCCCCACATCAAAGCCTTCCTTCATCTTCAGGCCCGCTTTCACGTCGTTGAGATCCTGCTCGGCCACGTTCACCGGCACCACATCGGCAACCTTTTCGGCCAGCGCCAGCCGCTCGGGGTTCACATCGGTGATCACCACATGCCGCGCACCGACATGGCGCGCCACCGCCGCCGCCATGATACCGATCGGGCCGGCGCCGGTGATCAGCACGTCCTCGCCCACCAGATCAAAGCTCAGCGCGGTGTGCACCGCATTGCCCAGCGGATCGAGAATGGCGCCGATCTCGTCGTCGATCTCGTCCGGCAGCGGCACCACGTTAAACGCGGGCAGCCGCAGGTATTGTGCAAAGGCGCCCTGCTCGTTGACGCCGATGCCGCGGGTTTCCGGGTCCAGATGAAACTTGCCGGCGCGCGATTGCCGCGAATGCTTGCCGATCAGATGGCCCTCGCCGGAACAGCGCTGGCCGATGGCCAGGTCTTCCACCCGGTGGCCGATCTCGACGATCTCGCCGGCGAATTCATGGCCGGTCACCAGCGGCACCGGCACCGTCTTTTGCGCCCAGTCGTCCCAGTTCCAGATATGCACGTCAGTGCCGCAGATGCCGGTCTTGCGCACCTTGATCAGCACGTCGTCGGGGCCGATTTCCGGCACCGGCACATCCTGCATCCAGAGCCCTTCGCGCGCCTCGGCCTTCACCAGCGCTTTCATGTCGTTTCTCATGTCCGTGCTCCTTCCAGGATCAGCCAGGTCCAGGTGATGCCGGCCGAGGCAGGCTCACCCGCCCTGGCGCCGGTGTCGATGCGGTCGAGGGTCTCGAACCCGGCCGCCGCCGCCCGCGCGGCTTCCGTCTCGGTGTCCAGGGCCGCGACCCCCTGCCCCTCTGCGCCATGTCGCAGGGCCACGACGGCCCGGCCGCCGGGGCGGAGGATCTCGGTCACCCGCCGCAGGGCCGCATCGCGATCCGCCGGATCAAGATGATGCCAGACCGCGTTGAGCAGCACCACGTCAAAGCCCCGCGACGCGAGGCCGGCCAGCTTCGGAAGCTGCGCGTCGCGCCAGCTCAGCCCCGGGTGTTGCGCCTGGCCGGCACTGCGCAGGGTCTCGGTCGGCTCCACCGCCGTCACGGCATAGCCCAGCGCCGCCAGCCAGGCGGCATCGCGCCCGGTGCCGGCACCGATGTCGGCCACCGGCGCCGGGGGCCCGGGGAAATGCGCCATCACCGGCGCCAGCACCGTGGCGCTGTCGACCCTGTCGTAGCGGTCGATCAGCGCCGCCCCGTGCGCGGCATAAAGCGCCAGGGCCTCTCCGGCCAATCCGCTCATGGCAGCACCCCCACCGCCCGGCCGGCGCGCTCGAAGGCGCCCAGCGCCTCATCCAGATCGGCGCGGGTCAGCGCAGCGTTCATCTGTGTCCGGATCCGGGCCTGCCCCTTGGGCACCACCGGAAAGAAGAAGCCCGAGACATAGACCCCCTCGTCGAACAGCCGCGCCGCCATCTCCTGCGCCAGACGGGCCTCACCCAGCATCACCGGCACGATGGGATGTTCGCCGGGCAAGAGGTCAAACCCGAGCCGCTCCAGCCCGGCGCGCCAATAGGCCGTGTTCTCGAACAGCCGCGCCCGCAGGTCGTCACCCTGCGCCACCAGATCGAGCGCGGTGATCCCGGCGGCCACCACCGCCGGCGGCAGCGCGTTGGAAAAGAGATATGGCCGGCCGCGTTGGCGCAGCAGGTCCACCACCGGTTGCGACGCCGCGACATAGCCGCCGATCGCCCCGCCCAGCGCCTTGCCCAGCGTGCCGGTGAGGATATCGGCAGAAACCCCGGCATGGGCCGGGGTGCCGGCGCCCCCGGGGCCCATGAAGCCGGTGGCGTGACAATCGTCGACCATCAGCACCGCGTCATAGCGGTCGGCCAGCGCGCGAATCTCGCCCAGTTTCGCCAGGTACCCATCCATCGAGAACACGCCATCGGTGGCAATCATCACATGCCGCGCGCCGCCCTCGCGGGCCTCTTTCAGCTTGGCCTCGAGATCCGCCATGTCGGAATTGGCGTAGCGGAACCGCCGCGCCTTGCACAGGCGGATGCCGTCGATGATGCTGGCATGGTTGAGCGCGTCCGAGATCACCGCGTCTTCCGGCCCCAGCAGCGGCTCGAAGACCGCGCCATTGGCATCGAAACAGGCGGCAAAGAGGATCGCGTCGTCCTGGCCGAGAAAGCTGGCGAGCTTCTGCTCCAGTGCACGGTGCAGTTCCTGCGTGCCGCAGATGAAGCGCACCGAGGCCATGCCGTACCCGTGGCTGTCGAGCGCCTGTTTGGCCGTCTCGATCAGCGCCGGGTGATCGGCCAGCCCGAGGTAATTGTTGGCGCAGAGATTGATCATCTCACGGCCCTGCACCTGCATTCTGGCACCCTGCGGGCCGGAAATCGGCCGCTCGACCTTTTTCAGCCCGTCTGCCTCGATCTGTGACAGCGTGTCGGTGAGATGTTCCAGAAATGCCTGCGCCATGGTGCGACTCCTTTCGTCACCCCTTCTAGCACAACAGACGACAATCCGAAATAGCGGATTTTCGGATTAGCGGAATAAATCCAGTATACCGGATATCGCCGACGAGGATTGCACCCCCTACCCGCTGTCCTGCACCACCAGGAACACCTTGGCATCCCCATCCACCGCACGGATGCAATGGCGCAGATCGGCGGCGTAGCGCGCGCTGTCGCCGCAGGCGAGCCGCGCGCTTGCCTCGTCAGAGGTGATCTCGACCGTGCCGCTGATCACGCTCAGGATCTCGACCGTGCCACGTTTGTGCGGCTGGCTGTCAAGCCGGCCGCCCTCGTCAAAGCGCAGCTCGTAAAGCTCGTTTCGCCCGGCCTCCTCGGGCGGCGAGAGGATGCGGATGCGACAGCCCGCGCCCATATTGTCGATTGTCGGGATCTGGTCTGCGCGCAGCACCTCGATGCGGTTGGCCTGCGCCTCTTCTTCCAGCAGCCCGGCAAAATCCACCTGGAGCGCGCGGGTCAGGTTCCACAGGGTGGCGATGGTGGGCGAGCTTTCGCCGCGTTCGATCTGGCTCACCATCGACCGCGACACGCCCGAAAGCTTCGACACCGCGTCGAGCGACAGGCCCTGCGCCCGGCGGGCCTCCTTGAGCCGTGCCGGCAGCAGCGCCAGAATATCGTCTGATGTATCCGTCATGGCGGAATAGTGGGGCGAAACCTGTGGCAGTTCAAGCGGGCAGTGACCCGACGTTCTGCTGACAGCGGCGGCGGCGGCCGACATACTCCGGCCAGAATCGGAGAGAGGAAAGCACATGTCTGAAGATATCGTCATTCTCGGCGGCGCCCGCACCGCCATCGGCACCTTCGGCGGCGCGCTGGCCGCCACCCCGCCCATCGCCCTAGCCACCCAGGTCACCAAGGCGGCGATGGCGCGCGCCGGGGTCGAGCCCGGCCAGATCGGCAACGTGGTCTTTGGCCATGTCATCAACACCGAGCCGCGCGACATGTACCTCAGCCGCGCCGCCGCCATCGAGGCCGGTATCCCCGAGACCACCCCGGCGATGAACGTCAACCGGCTATGCGGCTCGGGCGCCCAGGCGGTGGCCTCGGCCACGCAATCCTTGATGCTGGGCGATGCCGATTTCGCCGTTGCCGGCGGCGCCGAGAGCATGAGCCGGTCGCCTTTCATCAACCCGTCGCAGCGTTTCGGCCAGAAAATGGGCGATATCCGCACGCTCGACATGATGCTCGGTGCCCTGCATTGCCCCTTCGGCACCGGCCACATGGGGGTGACGGCGGAAAACGTTGCCGCCGAGCACCAGATCAGCCGCGAGGATCAGGACGCCTTTGCGCTGGAAAGCCAGCAGCGGGCCGCCCGGGCCATCGCCGAAGGCCGCTTTGCCGAGCAGATCGCCCCGGTCGAGGTGCGGGTCAAACGCGACATGGTGGCCTTTGAAGTGGACGAACACCCCAAGAGCACCACCGCCGAGGCCTTGGCCGGGCTGCGCGCAGTGTTCCAGAAGGATGGCAGCGTCACTGCGGGCAACGCCTCGGGCATCAACGACGGCGCGGCGGCAGTGGTTCTGGCGCGGAGCGCGGCGGCCGAAAAGGCCGGGCTGCGCCCCAAGGCCCGGGTCCTGGGATATGCCCATGCCGGGGTGCGGCCCGAAGTCATGGGCATTGGCCCGGTGCCGGCGGTGCGCAACCTGCTGGAGCGCACCGGCCTCACGCTCGACGCCTTTGACGTGATCGAATCGAACGAGGCTTTTGCCGCCCAGGCACTGGCGGTGAACAACGAGCTTGGGCTCGATGCCGCCAAGGTGAACCCCAATGGTGGCGCCATCGCGCTGGGCCATCCGGTGGGGGCGACCGGGGCGATCCTGGTGGTCAAGGCGCTCTACGAGCTGGAGCGGACCGGCGGCAAGACCGCGCTGATCACCATGTGCATCGGCGGCGGCCAGGGCATCGCGCTCGCCATCGAACGCGTCTGAAGCGGGGACCGGCGGGGGAAACCCCCGCCCTCCCCCTGGCGACACCTCGCTACGGCCGCCGCACCGTCGCCGCCACCGAGGACCCCGCCCCGTCGATCACCGACAGGCGCGAGAATCCGGCCGAGGGCAGCATCACCGGCAGCACCCGGTCGCGCGTGGCGGTGACGCGCGGCGCGCCATCCACCAGCAGGGTAAAGGGCGGCGTACCGTGGCGCAGCTTGATCGTCACCTCCGCCCCGCCCAGGACCGCGCCATCGGGCGGATAGGCCAGCTCCAGCCGACTTGCGCCGCTGCGATACTGCCCGTCGCGGGCGCGAAAGCGCCGCAGCGGCTGCGGCAGATCGGCATTGCGGACCAACAGCGTCGCCGCCGGCGGCGGCGGCAGATCGGCCGGCGCGGGCTTCAAGAGCTGGAAGGCTTCGAACAGCACCGGCGCCGCGATCTCGCCGCCAAAGGCACCGGGCACCGGCGTGCCATCGGGCCGGCCCAGCCAGACGCCCGCCACATGCCGCCCGTCATAGCCCAGCGCCCAGGCGTCGCGGTGGCCATACGAGGTGCCGGTCTTGTATGCCAGCCAGTCACGCGGCGCGCCGGGAGGCGGCGCGATCTCCGACAGGATTTGCCCCACCTGCCAGGCCGCGACCGCGCCGGTGACATCCGCTCCCGGCGCAGCGGCGGCGCCCTGGCGCCAATGCAGAGGCCGCGCCGACCCGCCCCGCGCCAGTGCCGCGTAAAGCTGCACCAGATCCTCCAGCGTCAGCCCGAGCCCGCCCAGCGCAATGGCCAGCCCCGGCTGTCCACCTTGCAAGGCCGGTTCCGCGCCGGAGCGGCGCAGGGCAGCCATCAGATGCGCCGGGCCCAAGGCTTCGGTGATGCGGACAACCGGGATGTTGAGCGACATCTGCAAGGCGCGCGCCACCGTCACCTCGCCACGAAACCGACCGTCGAAATTCTGCGGCACGTAAGGCCCGAAGCGCACCGGGCTGTCGTCTATCAGCGTTTGCGGATGAGCCAGCCCGCGATCGAAGGCCAGCGCATAGACCAGCGGTTTCAGCGTCGAGCCGGGCGAGCGCAGGGCGCGGGTCATGTCGACAAAGCCGTCGCGCGTCTCGGCCGCGCCCAGCCCGGCCGAGCCAACCGAAGCCAGCACCTCGCCGGTCGCGTGATCGGCCACCACCAGCGCGATGGAGAGGTGATCGCCCTTGCCCTGCACCGCCCGCGCCGCCAGCGCCTCGAGCCGCGCCTGCACGGCGCGGTCCACCGTCAGTTCATGCACCGGGGCAAAGGGCGCGGCCTCGCGCGCGCGGTCGGCCAGATGCGCCGCCAGCACCGGGAAATCGCGGCGTGCGGCCGGCACCGGCTCGCGCCGGGCGGCCGCTGCGGTCTCGGCGTCGATCACCGCAAAGCGCCGCATCCGCGCCAGCACCCGGTCGCGCGCCGCCAGCGCGCGGGCCGGGCGTTTGTCGGGGCGGCGGCCTTCGGGGCTTTGCGGCAGTGCCACCAGCAGCGCGGCCTCGGCCGGGGTCAGCCGGCGCGGTTCCTTGCCGAAATAGCCCAGCGTCGCGGCGCGGACCCCCTCGAGGTTGCCGCCATAGGGCGCATGGGTGAAATAGAGCGTCAGGATCTCGCGCTTGGTCAGCCGCCGCTCCAGCGCCAGCGCCAGTCGCGCCTGGCGCAGCTTGCCCGAAAGCGCGCCGGTGCCGCTATCTTCCAGCAGCCGGGCCACCTGCATCGTCAGGGTCGAGCCCCCCGAGGCCACCCTGCCATGGCTCAGCGCCTGCCAGACAGCGCGGGCCACCGCCCTGACATCGACGCCGGGATGCCGCCAGAACCGCTTGTCCTCATAGGCGATCAGCATGGCGACCAGTTTCGGATCGATCTGGTCCAGGGTCACCGAAAACCGCCAGCGCCCGTCCTCGACCGTATAGCCGCGCAGCAGCCGCCCGTCGCGGTCGCGGACCTCGACCGAGGTCTCGGCCAGCACCGGCGGCAGCACGGTGGCGGCCACCCAATCTTCGAAACCGTCCCGCGCAGCGGCCCCGCCCCAGAGCAGCAGCACCAGCGCAAAGAGGCCGAAGCGCCTCATTCCGTCACCGTCAGCCGCCCGGATGCCGTGCGCGCACGGTATTGCGGGCGGTACATGTCCTCGACCACCGCCGCCGGATGGTGGAAATCGCCGGGCGAGATGGCGCGGACGACATAGGCCAGCTCGAAGGCCTGCGCGCCGTCATGTTCGACCGCCGCAAGAAAGCGGTCGGCCCGGAATTCGGCATGTCGCGCGGGAACCGGATCGAGCCAGTCGAGGGCGCGAATGTCGCCCGAGCGCAACAGGTTCGGATTGTCGATCTCGAAGCCCGCCGGCAGCGGGTCGTCGATCATCAGCCGCGCGCCGGTCTCTTCCGCCGGGATCACCCGCAGCACCGTCACCAGCCGCGTGCCCATGGCCACCGGCCCGGTGACCGGCGCGCCCTCCATGGTGAAATAGCGCCGCTCGAGCCGGTAGCCGTAACCGCCCGCCGCGACCGCACCGGCAGGGGTGCCAAAGGTGGTAAGGGTGACATCGGTGGACTGATCGCCGCCGTTGGTGATGCTGCGTGGCGCCGCACCGCCGTCGAACCGGCGCACCAGCGGGCCGGTGACCGGCTCGCCGTCCAGCAGGATGCCGGAGACCGCGGGCTCGGTCACCATGGCATGGGCGGCCAGCAGCGACCAGGCCTGCTCCTGGGTCGAAAGCTCCGGCCGGGCGGTCGCAATCCGCTGTACCAGCGCGGCGCGATCCACCGCCGAAGAGCCGGCGGCCACCGCCAGCGACAACAGCCCCGCCGCATCGCGCAACCCGGTGCCATAATCGGCCCGGTAGAGCGGCGGCTCGGCTTCGGAGGGCGGGGCCAGCTTGTCCATTGCGATGCGGAACATGGCATCGGCGCGGGTCTGATCACCATACATCGCCAGCGCCGCGCCCAATTGCGCGGCGGCCAGCGGCGTGGCGAAATCGCGGCCTTTCACATCGGCGTAATAGCGCAGGTAGCCCATTGCCGCGCCGCCTTCGCGTGCCAGCACCATCAGCGCATAGGCGATATCCTCGCCCCCGGTGTCGAAATCGGGGGCGTAGTTCACCCGGTTGCCCAGATTGTCCATCGCCTGGCGAAAGGCCTGATCGGGCACGGCAAACCCCTGCGCCCGCGCGCGGCTCAGGAAATCGGTGACATAGGCGTCGAGCCAGAAATCGCCCGACTCGGCCTGCCAGAGACCGAAGGCGCCATTCGGCGCCTGCCGCGTCAGGATGCGGGCAACGGTCGAATCGATGCGCGTCTGAATGCGGGTCGTTTCGGTCAGGCCCATCGCCTCGGCCACCGAGGACATGTAAAGCAACGGCATCGCCTGGCTGGTGATCTGTTCGGTGCAGCCATAGGGATAGCGGTCGAGCGCGGCGAGCATGCGCGGCGCATCGAACCGCGCCAGCGGCCCGGCGGAGACCAGCGCCGAGGCGCCGCGCGGGCGCAGCCCGGCAAAGACATTGTCGTCAAAGCTGAAAGTCTCGCCGGGGGCCAGGCTGAAGCGGCGGGTTTCCGAGATCTCGGGATCGTTGTTGCGCACCGCCACGGTCAACCGCTTGCGCAGCACCTGCCCCGCCGGGGTGGTCAGCGCGACGGTGATCGCGTGGTCACCCGCGGCCTGCGCGGTGAATGGCACGACAACCCGCGCCTTGGCCTGTTCGCCCAGCATCAGGCTTTCGGGAATGGCCCCGGTGTCGAGGCCGAGACCCGCACCGGTGACCGCGAGGTCGATCCGCCCGGCCGGCCCCTCGGCGTGGGTGATTTCCAGCAGCATCCGGCTGCTGTCACCGGGGGCCAGGAAGCGCGGCAGGCTGGCACTGACCACCACCGGGTCGCGCACCAGCACATCGCGTTCGGCCTGCCCCACCCCGGTGGGCGACCAGGCCATGGCAGCCAGCCGGACGGTGCCGTTGAACTCGGGGATGTCAAAGGTCAGCTCGGCCCGGCCTTCGGGCCCGACCTGCACCGGCCCGGAGAACAGCGCCACCAGCTCTTCTGTCGGCGGCGGGCTGTCATAGCGGCCGGCCTCGCCGGCATCGCCGCCGGAGCGGACTCGCCCCATGGCGCCGTCGAGCCCGTTGATCAGCCGGCCGTAGAGGTCGCGCATCTCGACGCCGAGCTTGCGCTGACCGAAGTAATGGCCTTGCGGATCGGGGCTTTGGAACCCGGTGATGTTGAGAATGCCCAGGTCGGTCGCGGCAACGGTCACATAGGCGGTTTCGCCCTCGGCGATGCCATCGACCTGCACCTGTGCCCTCAGCGGCCCGCGTGGCGCCGAGGTCTCGCCGGTGATCAGCGAGACATCGAGTGCCCGCGCGCCGGGATCGATGCCCGCATGGGCCAGGCCGAGCGCCCGGGCCGGGGCCTGCCCGGAGGGGGCATCCATCGGCCGGATCACCGTGGCCGTGACATAGGCACCGGCGCCCCAGTCGTCGGTCACCGGCAGGGCGACGGTGTTCTCGCCCTCGCTGACCGCGACGCTCTGCATGTCGATCACCCGGTGCGACATCACGGTAATCAGCGCCGTGCCGGCATACCGCGGCACCAGCCGCAGGGTGGCCGTCTCGCCCGGGCGATAGGCCGGCTTGTCGAGCGACAGCTCCAGCATATCCGGCGTTTCGGTGGCATCGGCGGGCGCATACCAGCCGGCCCAGAAATCGGTCGAGGCGGCGACATAGCCGTCGCCGCCCTGGCGTTCGACCACGAGCTCGTAATTGCCCCAGTCGACATCCGCACCGATCTCGACCGGGGTGGCGCCCAGCGTGACCTCGCCGCTGGCGGCCTCGGTGCGGGTGACCACCGGCTCCCAGTTCCATTCGCCGTGCAGGCGATACCATTCATAGCGCGTGCGCACCCGGTTCAGCGTCCATTTCACCGGCAGCGCGGCAGGTTGGCCCCGGGCATCCAGCCCGATCAGCCGGAATCGCGCCTCGCCGCCCTCCTGCACCACACCGTCGAATTGCGGCTTGATGCCGATCACCGGGCCGGCGGCGGCCAAGGCGCGGGTCAGCCGGCGTTCCACCGGCCGGCCGGAGCCTTCGGAGAGGGAGACGACGACCTGCGCCTGCATCGGCAGGTCGGCCGCCGCGCCGTCGATCTCGGGAAAGTTCAGCGGCGTGGTCAGCCGCCCCGCCGCATCGGTGCGCAGATCGCCCTCGAGGTAGCGCGTGCGCGGATCGAACGCCACATCATGCCGGCCAAAGCGGTAGCCCTCCCAGCCGTCGATGGCCTCGGCGCGCGAAAGCCGCACCCGGATCTCGGCCGGCAGATCGGCCCCCGGCGCGCCAAAGAGATAGCGCGCATCGATGGTCAGCTCCGGGCTGTCGGCCAGGGTGACCCGGCCTTCCGGCAGCGAGAGGTCGAAATCGATCCGCTCGGGCAGGAAATCCTCGACCAGCACGCTCCGCGTCGCCAGGGCGGGCGCTTCGGGGTCGGAATGCAGCGCGATCCGCCAGGTGCCGCGCGGCACGGTGGTGCCCAGCGGCATCTCGAAGACATGGCCGCCGGCCCGGGGGGCCTGCGACAGGTGGCGGGCGTATTCCACTCCGTCAGGACGGGTCAGCACCGCCACCAGCGGCAGGCCCTCGATGGCCCGGGCCCGGGCATCGCGTGCCAGCGCGGTGGCATGGATCACCTCGCCGGCGCGATAGGCGCCCCGGTCGGTGGCCAGAAAGACATCGACCGGGCCGGCCGGAGCACGCCCTTCGACGCCGCGGTCCGAGAGATCGAAGGCCGGATCCGTCAGCGACAGAAAGGCGATGTCGTCGGCGGTCTTGGCCACCAGCAGCGCCGGGGCGGCGCCCTGGGTGCCGCGGGTCAGCCCGGGGTCGAAGCGCACATGACCGGCCGCGTCGGTCCGGGCTTCGGCCAGCACCCGGTTGGCCTGGGAAACCAGCTGCACCGCCACGCCGTCGCGCGCGCGCGCATCGCCGAGACCGCGAATGAAGACATGCAGCCCGTCGGTGCCGGACAGGCTTGCCAGCCCCAGATCGGAGAGCACGAACCATTGCGTCGCCGAATTGTCGGAATATTCATCCTCGCCCGGCACCCGCGCGGTAAGCGCATAGATCCCCGGCGGCTGATCGGCCAGCACCGCGCCCATCGGCAAGCGGGTGGTCACATCGCGATTGAGCTGCTGGTCGACCTCGCCGGTGCCCTGCCAGATGGTTTCGCCCACCTCCCGCTCGAACCGCCGCTCGGTGTAATAGCCCATGGGCGCGCCGAAATAGCTGTCCTGGATGGCGCGCAGGAGGTTGCGGTCCGACACCCGTCGCAGCGTGAGATCGACCTCGGAGAGATTGACCGTCTCGATCGGCAGCCCGGCATCCTGCGACCGTGGCAGCACATAGGCCCGGCCCTTGAAGGTGACGGCCGGCGCGCGGTCGCGGATATATTGCGTGAGGGTCACATCTCTGGTCAGCCGTTCGCCGGACGCGGCCGGAAGCCCGGCGCGCAGGGTGATCGCATAGCGCGTGCCATGCGCCACGCCGCCGACACAGATTTCCCGCTCGGTGGCGCTGACCACGAGGCCGGGATCGGGCAGCCGGACATATGGCGTGTAATCCAGCCCCGCGCGCAGCAGATCTTCGGAAAAGGCGGCGCAGATGCGCGGCTCGGCGCGGTCGCTTTCGACCCGGTGATCGGTGACGCGAAAGCCGTATTTTCCAATCGCATCATCCAGCGCGGCCACCACGTCGGCGCGCGGCAGCAGGGCCTCGGCCAGCCGCAATGTCGGCACCATCTCTTTCCCGCGCCCGGCCGCTTCCAGCGCCTCGGCCAGCACCAGCAGCGCCGCGACGCGGCCCGCCTCGGCCGGCGCGCGCAGATAGCCGTTGACGCCGGCCGCCACCGCGCTGTCGGCCAGCTGCCGCTGCTCCGAACTGCGGTCCGCGGCCGCGCCAATGGCCAGCGCCAGGCGGGCATATTCGACCCAGAGATCGGCGGCATCGCTCTGCGCCAGTGCCGCGCCGGTCCAGTGCAGCGCATTGCCGAGATCGCCTTCGGCCTCTTTCTCGCGGGCGGCGGTCAGCAGCACCTCGACCGTCCACTTGCCGCCCATGTGCCTCTGGCCCAGGCCCTCGGCCTGCGCCAGCGCCGCATCGAGATCGGCTCTCGGCAGAAAGGCCAGATCGCCCGCGCGCGGTTCGGCCCGCGCCATAACCTCGGGATCGGTCGGCACCACAATGGCGGAAATCGCCCCTTCATAGGCCTGCCGCTCGCTTACCGAGGTCTTGGGGAAACAGGCGTTGGAGCGGCTGTTGAAGGTAAAGGCGGCGCAGGCGTTGTCGGACAGGCAAATCCGCTGGCAGGCCTCCAGCGAGGTATCGAAAAGCGCCTGAAGATCGGAGCCGAAGAAATCGATGTCGCGCGATACGACCACACGCCGGTCAGGCAGGATATCCTCGGCCAGCGCCGGCACGGCAAGGGTTACAAGCGACAGAGCAAAGAGAAAGCGGCGCATGAAAAGACCTCCGGGCTAAATGCCACCAGTGTCTCATGTGCCGGCCCGACCTGGCAACGATTCCCGCCCTGGCGTCAATGCTGCGTCAATTGCCGTTCCCGGCGCGGCTTAAACAGATCTTCACCCCTTGCCGCCAAGGTGCCGCCAATGAGCCGAAGAACGACCGGAGCCGGGCGATGACTCTCGCCAGCAAACTTGCCGAGGAACGCCGCGCCCGCCTTGCGGCGGAGCGCCTGCTCGAGCTCAAGCAGGCCGAGCTTTTTGCCGCCAATCGCAAGCTTGGCCATCATGCCCGCGCGCTGAGCGAGGAGATCGTCGAAAAGCGCGCCGAAATGGCCACGGTGCGCGACGAGAACCAGCGGGTGAAATCCGACCTCACCCGCGCCACCGAAAACCTCGAGGTCGCCGAACGCCGGCTGGGTCAGGCGGTGGAAACCATCGAGGACGGATTTGCCTTCTTCGACGCCAATCACTGTCTGATCTTTGCCAATTCCGCCTATCTCTCGGTGTTCGACGGGATCGAGGAAATCCAGCCGGGCATCTCCTTTGCCCGCGTCCTGCAATTGCTGACCGAAGAGGGCATCGTCGACACCGACGATCTTGTCCCGGCCGACTGGCGCGCGATGATGCTGGGGCGCTGGCAATCGCCCAGCCCCGAACCGGTGACCCTCAGGCTCTGGAATGACAATTACATCCGCGTGCATGACCGGCGCGGAGAGGCCGGCGACGTGGTGAGCCTTGTGCTCAATATCACCGACACCATCCGCTATGAAAAAGACCTGCGCCGGGCGCGCAACCGGGCCGAGGCGGCGAACCGCGCCAAATCGGCCTTTCTCGCCAATATGAGCCACGAGATCCGCACTCCGATGAACGGCGTGATCGGCATGGCCGAACTGTTGACCGATACCGAGCTGAGCGAAGAACAGCGGCTTTACGTCAACACCATGCGCAGCTCTGGCGAGGCGCTTCTGGTGATCATCAACGACGTGCTCGATTATTCCAAGATCGAGGCTGACAAGCTCGAACTGCACCCCGAAACCTTCGATCTCGAACGCGCGATCCACGAGATCGTCATGCTGCTGCAACCCACGGCCCGCGACAAGGGGATCGACCTGCTGGTCGATTACGACATCTTCCTGCCGACGCAATTTTTCGGCGATCCCGGGCGCATCCGCCAGGTGCTGACCAATATCATCGGCAATGCGGTGAAATTCACCCTCAGGGGCCATGTGCTCACCCGCGTGGTGGGGGTGCCGCGCGACGATGGCACATCGGCCATCCATGTCACGGTCGAGGATACCGGCATCGGCATTCCGCCCGACCAGCTTGGCCATGTGTTCGGCGAATTCAACCAGGTCGAGAGCGAGCGCAACCGGAAATTCGAAGGCACCGGGCTGGGGCTGGCCATCACCAAGCGGCTGATCGGCCTGATGGGCGGCGAAGTCTGGGTCGACAGCGTGCAGGGCCAGGGCTCTAGCTTCGGCTTTACCCTCACCCTGCCCTGCCCCTCGGGCGAGACCGTGCAACCGCCGGTGATGCCGCGCCATCTGCGCCGGGTGCTGATCGTCGATGACAAACCGGTCAACCGGCTGATCCTGGAAAAGCAGCTTCAGGTCATGCTGGTGGAAACCGCGAGCTGCGCCAATGGTCGCGAGGCACTTGACCTGGTCAGCCAGGGCGGCGGGTTCGACCTCGTGCTGACCGATCACAACATGCCCGAACTTGACGGGCTCGAGCTTGCCGAGGCGCTGCGCGCGGCCGGGCAAGAGGCGCCGATCGTGATGCTCAGTTCGAACACCGGCTTTGCCGAGCAGGATCCGGCCGCCAGGCATTTGCATGCCATCCTGCAAAAACCGGTGCCGCGTGCCCGGCTATTCGAGGTGCTCAGCGGTGTCACCGAGGCGCCGCTAGTCGCCGCACCTCCGTCCTTACCAAAACTGCCGCCGCCGCCGGCCGCGGAAAAGCCGGAACCAGAGCCGCCCGAGGCGGTCAGGCTGCGAGTCCTCGCCGCCGAGGACAACCGGACCAATCAGTTCGTTTTCCGCAAGATGGTCAAATCCCTGCCGGTCGATCTGCATTTCGCCAACAATGGCGTCGAGGCGGTGGCGCTTTTTCGCGAGCTTCGGCCCGATATCGTCTTTATGGATATTTCGATGCCCGAGATGGACGGCAAGGCGGCCACCCTGGAAATCCGCAAGCTCGAGGAGGGCGGCGGGCACCGCACCCCGATCATCGCCTGCACCGCCCATGCGATGACCGGCGACCGCGAGGCGCTGATCGCGGCGGGGCTCGACGATTACATCACCAAGCCGCTGAAACGCGCCGCCATCGAGGATATGCTGACAAAATACACGCCCCGGAAGGCGACGATGCGCGCCGGCTGAGGGGTGTCGGCCGCGCAGGGGCGGGCCGACACCCGCCCGGCCTAGCCCCTGTCGTCGTGCAGGAACGCAGGGCGATCCGGTTCCGACAGCTCTTCGTTGTAACGATAGCCGCCGAGATCGAAGCCGAGCAGGTCGTCAGGCGCGGTGAGCCTGGTCTGCACCACATAACGCGCCATCGCGCCGCGCGCTTTCTTGGCAAAGAAGCTGATGATCTTGGGCTGGCCGTTCTTCATGTCATAGAACTGCGGCGTCACCACCCGCGGCTTCAGCGCCTTGAGATCAACCGCGCCGAAATATTCCTGGCTGGCGCAATTGACCAGCACCGCGCTGCCGGTGGCCTCGGCCTGGGCGTTCAGCGCCCGGGCGATCCGGTCGCCCCAGTAGTGATAAAGATTGCTGCCGCGCCGCGTCTTGAGCCGCGACCCCATTTCAAGCCGGTAGGGCTGGATCGCATCGAGCGGGCGCAGCACGCCGTAGAGCCCCGACAGCACCCGCAGGTGATCCTGGGCATAACGCAGCTCGTCCGGCTCGAGCGACCGCGCCTCGAGCCCCTGATAGGTGTCGCCGGCAAATCCGAAGACCGCCGGGCGGGTGGCCTCCGGCGTGGGCTCGGCGGCGAAGGCCTTGAATCGGTCGCGGTTGAGCCGGGCCAGATCGTCGCTGAGGCCCATCAGCCCCTTGAGGTCGCCCAGGGTCAGGTTGCGCGCGGTCTTGGCCAGCCGCAGCGCCTCTTCCTGCATCGCAGGCGCGGTCGTCTCGACATCGACCTCTGACCAATCCAGCCGCTTGGCCGGGGAAATCACCACAAGCATCGCATCCCTCCGTTTCGCCCGGACTTAGGATGCTTCGCGCAAAACGTCCAGAAAGGCCGCGCCAAAACGTTCGCTGCGCCGTTCGCCCAAGAGCCGCTCGAGCTCTTCGGGCAGCGAGGGCCGCCGTTCGGCCACCTTGGCCAGCAGCGAAGCCGAGCAAGACAGCGGTTTTTCGGTGCCACAGGCGCCGCGCGCCAGATCGGCCTGGACCTGCATCAGCCGGTCATAGACCGCGCCGGCGTCGCGCCCGGCCAGCTTGCGCCGGGTCGGGTGCATCTCTTCCGCCGCGCCGGTGATGACGGCGAGGAAATCGGCGCCGTAGCTGTCGAGCTTCTTGGCGCCGACGCCCGAGATCCGCGCCATCTGGTCGAGGTTCGACGGCTTGGTCTCGGCCATCTCGATCAGGGTGCGGTCGTTGAAGATGATATAGGCCGGCACGCTTGCCGCCTCGGCCAGCGCGCGTCGTTTGGCCTTGAGCGCCGACAGGAGCGGCGCATCCTCTTCGCTGACCATCGCCTTGACCGCCGGGCGGCGTTTCGCCTGGGCCCTGGCAATCGTGTCGCGGCGCAGGGTGATCGCGGCCTCGCCACGCAGGATCGGCCGCGCGGCCTCGGTCATCCGCAACGCGCCGTGGCGTTCGGGATCGGGGCGCATCAGGTCATGGCCCATCATCTGCCGGAACACCGCCTGCCAGCCGCGCTTGTCAAACTCGCGCCCGACGCCGAAGGTGGGCAGCTGCTCGTGGCCCTTCTGGCGCACCTTGTCGGTCTCGTTGCCCATGACGATATCGATCAGATGGCCGGCGCCGAACCATTCGCCGGTCCGCAGCGCCGCCGAGAGCGCCTTGCGGACCGCTTCAGTAGCATCAAAGGTCTCGACCGGGGTCTGGCACAGGTCGCAGTGGCCGCAGGTTTCGGCGTCTTCGCCGAAATAGCCCAGCAGGGTCTTGCGGCGGCACTCCAGCGCTTCGGCCAGACCCAGAAGCGCGTTGAGCCGGCCGTGATCGGCGGCGCGGCGTTCCGGCGGGGCAAGGCCCTCGTCGATCTGGGTGCGGCGCAGGCGGATGTCGTCGGGGCCGAAAAGAGTCAGCGTCTCGGCCGGGCCACCATCGCGGCCGGCGCGGCCGATCTCCTGGTAATAGGCCTCGATGGATTTCGGCAGGTCGGCATGGGCCACCCAGCGAATGTCGGGCTTGTCGACCCCCATGCCAAAGGCCACGGTGGCCACCACGATCAACCCGTCCTCGCGGGCAAAGCGGCTCTCGACGATGCGCCGGTCCTCGGCCTCCATACCGCCATGGTAGAAACAGGCGGTGTGGCCATCCTCGGACAGTGCGCGGGCCAGCCCCTCGGTCTTTGCGCGGGTGCCGCAATAGACGATGCCTGACTGGCTGCGGCGGGCGGCGGCAAAATCGAGGATCTGGCGACGCGGGCTGTCCTTGGGCTGAAACGCCAGGTGGATGTTGGGCCGGTCGAAGCCGCGCAGGAAACGCGCCGGTTCCTCGCCGTCAAACAGCCTTGTGACGATCTCGTCCTGGGTCTCGCGGTCGGCGGTGGCGGTGAAGGCGGCCAGCGGCACGTCGAGCGCGCGGCGCAGTTCGCCGATGCGCAGGTAGTCGGGGCGGAAATCATGGCCCCACTGGCTGACGCAATGCGCCTCGTCGACGGCGATCAGGCTGACACCGATGCGGTGCAGCATCTGCACGGTACCGCCGGCGGCCAGCCGCTCCGGGGCGAGGTAGAGCAACTTCAGCGTGCCAGCTTCGAGCGCCTGCCAGACCGCCTCGGTCTCCTCGGGGGTGTTGCCCGAGGTCAGCGCGCCGGCCGCGACGCCGGCCTCGCGCAATCCGCGCACCTGGTCGCGCATCAACGCGATCAGCGGCGAGATCACCACGGTCACGCCCGGGCGGAGCAGCGCCGGAAGCTGGAAACAGAGCGATTTGCCGCCGCCGGTGGGCATGATCGCCAGCACGTTCTGGCCGGCCGCCACGGCCTCGACGATCTCCCCCTGACCGGGGCGGAATCCGTCGAATCCGAACACGTCCCGCAATAGCGTGGCGGCGTCGTCCATGGGGCAAAACCTGCTAGATTTGTGTCAAACTGCTCTTATCCCAACAATCACACATTGAGATTCGGTGAACAAGGCCCCGACACCGCCCCGGACGTAATCCGGGGCCTCATGGCCGACGGAGAGGCCCCGGATCGCGGTCCGGGGCGCGCCGCGATCGGGTCTCAGATCAGGCCGAACATCTCGGGCAGGATGAAATCGCGCAGCGAGATCAGGATGATGAAAGCCACCAGCGGCGCCAGGTCAAGCGGGCTGGTGTCCGGCAGGATGTTGCGGATCGGGCGATAGATCGGCTCGAGCAGGCGGTTCAGCCCGTACCAGATCTGCGAGACCAGCGGCTGACGCAGGTTCAGCACCTGGAAATTGATCAGCCAACTCATGATGATATGGGCAATCATGATAAAGAACGCCACATCGAGGATGAGCTTCAGGGGCCCGTAAATCGCGTACATCTGCTTTGTGTCTCCGGCTTTTCGCGCAATCTAGGTAAGGCCGGCACGACCAAAGCACAAGTGTCGCCGCGTCACGGCTTGCCGCCCGTCGCGCCGCGGCGCACACCTGCGGCTGGAGGTGGCCCGCATGTATCCGTTCATCCGCATGTTCAAAGAGTTGTACCTGTTCCGCAAGGCGCCGCGCCTGCCGGTGACCGGCACCCATGTGTCGCGCCACCGCTGCTGGCCCTGGGACATCGACTTCTGGATGGAGCTGAACAACGGCCGCACGCTGACGCTCTACGACCTCGGGCGTATCCCGCTGGCCCAGCGGACCGGCTTCATGGCGGTGCTGCGACGGCGCAAATGGGGGCTGACCGTGGCCGGCTCCTGCACCCGCTACCGCCGGCGCATCCGGCCGTTCGAGAGCTTCGAGATGCGGTCGCAGGCGGTAGGGGTGGATCACCGCTTTGTCTACCTCGAACAGTCGATGTGGAAGAACAACGGCGAATGCGCCAGCCATGCGATGTACCGCACCGCGGTGACCGGCCCCAAGGGGATCGTGCCGCCGGCCGAGCTTCTGGCCGAGATCGGAGCGGAGGGGATGCCGGAGCTGCCGGATCATATCAAGGCCTGGATCGCGGCCGAGGATGCCCGCCCCTGGCCACCGATGTCCGAGGGCTGAGCCGGGATGGCGGCGGAGTTTCCGGGCGGTGACTGCCATGGCCGGAGCAAGTAAATCTTGCGCCACGCCGCGCAGTCGGGCTTAACCGCCGCAAACCACGGGGGCATCATGGACGCGACGAAACGCAAACGGATTTGGGGCTGGTTCTTTTTCGACTGGGCGAGCCAGCCGTTCAACACCCTGCTGCTCACCTTCATCTTTGCCCCCTACGTCAAGGAACTGATGGGTGACGGCAGCGCCGCACAGGCGGCCTGGGGCTACGGCATCGGCGGTGCCGGGCTGGTCATCGCGCTGCTGGCGCCGGTTCTGGGCGCATTGGCCGACACCTCGGGCCAGCGGATGCGCTTCATCTGGCTGTTTTCGGTGATGTATGTGCTGGGCTCGGCCGCGCTCTGGTTTGCCGCGCCGGGGGATTTCAACCTCGTGCTGATCCTGCTGGCCTTTGCCATCGGGCTGATCGGGATGGAATTTGCCACGATCTTCACCAATTCCATGCTGCCGGATCTGGGCAGCCCGCAAGAGATCGGCCGGATTTCGGGCAACGGCTGGGCCTTCGGCTATTGCGGCGGGCTGGTGGCGCTGGTGCTGATGCTGGCCTTCTTTGCCGAAAGCGCCGAGACCGGCCGCACCATGCTGGGCCTCGCCCCGCCCTTCGGTCTCGACGGCGAGGCGCGCGAAGGGACCCGGTTTGTCGGGCCGCTGACGGCGCTGTGGTACGTGGTCTTCATGATCCCGTTTTTCGCCTGGGTGCGCGACCCGAAGCCCACGGCGCGGCACCCCGGCGCCCTGCGCCGCGCGCTGCATGACCTCGGGCGGACCCTGCGGCGGCTGCCGCAAACGCCGTCGCTCTTTGCCTATCTGGCCAGCTCGATGTTCTACCGCGACGCGCTCAACGGGATGTATGTCTTTGGCGGCATCTATGCCGCCGGCGTGCTGGGCTGGAGCGTGGTCGACGTCGGCATCTTCGGCATCCTCGCAATCATCTCGGGCGCGCTGTTTGCCTGGCTCGGCGGCAAGTGGGATGCGCGCTTCGGCCCCCGGCCGGTGATCGCCGCCGCCATCCTGGCGCTGACCTGTGCCGCGGTCTCGACGGTGCTGGTCTCGCGCCAGTCGATCTATGGCGTGGCGCTGGCCGAGGGCTCGGCCCTGCCCGACATCGCCTTCTACGTGATCGGCGCGGTGATCGGTGCGGCGGGCGGGGTGATCCAGTCGGCCAGCCGCACGATGATGGTGCGCCAGGCCAATCCGGCGCGGATGACCGAAGCCTTCGGGCTCTATGCGCTGGCGGGCAAGGCGACCTCCTTTCTCGCGCCGCTTCTGATCGGCGTGACAACCCAGATCACCGGCTCGCAGCAATTGGGCGTGACCCCGCTCATCGGGCTTTTCCTGATCGGACTTTTGTTGCTACGCTGGGTAAAACCAGAGGGAGACCGAGCAGCATGGTCCGACATCCGTTCCGCCTAGCCGGCGCCACGATTTTATGTGCTCTCCTCGCCGCTTGCGGCGGCTCTGACGGCACAAGGACCAAGGCGACGCTGGCCAGCGCCCCGCAGCCGACGATCGGCGATTCCCTCGGCGTGCTGTCGAGCAAGCAGGCCAAACAGCTGTTTGGCGCGCAGCGCGCCGGATCGGATCAGCGCACGGCAGCTTATGGCGGCTATGCCAAGGGCTGCCTGGCGGGCGGCGTGCAATTGCCGGAAACCGGCCCGACCTGGCAGGCGATGCGCCTGTCGCGCAACCGCAACTGGGCCCACCCGGAGATGATCGATTACGTCCGCAAGCTCTCGGCCCGCGCCGCGCAGTTTCCGGGCTGGAACGGGATTTACGTCGGCGACATGTCGCAGCCCCGCGGCGGGCCGATGCTGACCGGCCACACCAGCCACCAGATCGGCCTCGACGCCGATATCTGGCTGCGTCCCGCCGCCAATCTCGGCCTGTCCCAGCAGGCGCGCGAACAGATCTCTTCGATCTCGCTGCGCCGCTCGAATGGCGCCTTTACCAATGACGACTGGACGCCCGAGCATCACGCCCTGTTGAAAGCCGCCGCTTCGGATCCGCGGGTGGCGCGGATCTTCATCTTTCCCGGCGCCAAGGTGCGGATGTGCAATGACGAAACCGGCGACCGCGCCTGGCTGCGCAAAATCCGGCCGTGGTGGGGGCATCACTATCATTTCCACGTGCGCCTCTCCTGCCCCCCCGGCGCCAGCGGCTGCGTGAACCAGAACCCGCCACCCCCCGGCGACGGCTGTCAGGAGGCGCAGGGCTGGGTTGATCGTATCCTCAACCCGCCGCCGCCGGACCCGAACGCCCCGCCGCCCAAGCCCAAACGCGAATTGGTGCTCGCGGATCTGCCCTTGCAATGCGCCAGCGTGCTGGAGGCGAAGTAACCCCGATGACACGATTTCTCAGGGCGGCCTGCCTCGGACTGGCAGGGCTCGCCAGCGGCTGCATCGCGGCCGAGACCCCGCCCACGGCGCGGCATCTTCAGAGCTTTTCCTGGCAAAGCGACGCCGAAGGCTTTGGCGGGATGTCGGGGTTCGAGCTGGCCGAGAATGGCGAAAGCTTCATTGCGATCTCGGACCGGGGCCGCTTTGTCGAAGGCCGGCTGATCCGCGAAAACGGCCGCATCACCCGGGTCGAGGGCACCGCCCCCCGGCCGCTGATGAACACCGGCGGCAATCCGATGCACCGCAAGGTGGCGCAGGATGCCGAGGGGCTGGCCATTGCCGCCGATGGCCGGCGCTACATCTCTTTCGAGGGCCGGGCCCGGGTCTGGGCCTATCCGACGATGGCGCGGGCGCAGGCGCTGCCCAGCCACCCCGATTTCGACGGCATGCAGAACAATTCCGCGCTCGAGGCGCTGGCGGTGGACAGCCGGGGCTGGCTTTACACGATGCCGGAACGTTCGGGCCAGTTGACCCGCCCCTTCCCGGTCTATCGTTTCAACGGCACCCGCTGGGATCAGCCCTTTGCGATCCCCCGGATCGGCGGCTTTCAACCCACCGGCGCCGATATCGGCCCCGACGGCATGTTCTATCTGCTCGAGCGCGAATTCACCGGCCTCGGCTTTCGCTCGCGGGTCCGGCGCTTTCCGCTTTCGGAAACGGCGCTCGGCCCGGGCGAGGTGCTGCTGGTGAGCCATCTCGCGCGGCACGACAATCTAGAAGGCCTCGCTGTCACCCGCGCCGCCACCGGCCAGATCCGGCTGACCATGATCTCGGACGACAATTTCAACCCGTTCCAGCGCAGCGAGATCGTCGAATACCTGCTGCCCTGAGGCAATCGCCCGGATCCGACCCGGCATTCCCCGCGCCCGAAGAATACCCGCCCCGGACCCCGATCCGGGGCCCCCTGGCCCGCGGCGCGCGCCCCGCCTGCCCGGCTTCCCCTTGACCGAGGCGCGACACCTCTATATGCCCCGCCCGTTCCCGTTTCGGGAGCCAAGTCGCCGCAACCTTGCAAAAACGGGCATCAGACATGAACCGCACCCATCTTCCCGGCATTCTTGCCATGGCCGCGATCGTCGTGGCTTCGAACATTCTCGTTCAATTCCTCATTCTCGACGGGCTCATCACCTGGGGCGCCCTCACCTATCCGCTGGCCTTTCTCGTCACCGATGTGATGAACCGGGTCTATGGCGTCCGCGCCGCGCGCAAGGTCGTGCTGGCGGGCTTCGTCACCGGCGTGATCTGTTCGCTTGTGGGCAGCCAGATCATGTTGCAGGGCGACGGCTACACTTATGCCGCCGTGCCGCTGCGCATCGCCGTGGCCTCGGGCCTTGCCTTCCTCGTGGCGCAGCTCACCGATATCGCGGTCTTCAACCGCTTTCGCGCAGGCCGCTGGTGGCGTGCGCCGCTGGTCTCGACGCTGGTCGGCTCGGCGCTGGACACCGCGCTGTTCTTTACCATCGCCTTTTCCGCCTCTGTCACCCTGTTCGGCGCCGAGGCCGATGCCGCGATCAACTGGGCCTGGGAGGCTGTGCCCTTCCTGAACACCGGCCCGCTGGCGCCGCTCTGGGTGACGCTGGCCTTTGCCGACTGGCTGGTAAAGCTCTCGCTGGCGCTGATCGCATTGATCCCGTTTCGGGCAATCGTCGCACGGCTTGGGCAAAATCGCGCTCTGGCCTGAAAAAACCTTTTGCGATTTGGCCTGTCCGTGCCATGATTCGAGTACGGACAACAAACAGAAAGGAGGTGCTTCAGTGTCTAGAGAGGTATTGGAGAAAGGTGTCGGAACAGTTCGGGGAGAGGCCCTCTGAGGCAGCCCTTGGGGGAGTTTCACCCCGAATTGGTAGGACCTAACCGGCCCCACCTCCTGACATTCTCGAAGGGCCATGCCGCCGGGCATGGCCCTTTTCGATTCAAATGACTGGCGGGACCGGTGCGCGACCCCCGGGGAGGTCCCGGACCAGGTCCGGGGCGTGCTCGGCTCGCGAGGCCCCGCGCCGTTTGCGACCTTGCCGTTCGCCCTCAGCCTGCCATATTCATCCGCATGACCCTGCACATCAACGATCAGATCGAAATCGCCGACTGGGAGCTGACGGAGCAATTCATCCGCGCCTCGGGCCCCGGCGGGCAGAATGTGAACAAGGTCTCGACGGCGGTGGAACTCCGCTTCGAGGCCGCCCGCTCGCCCGCCCTGCCCGATCCGGTCAAACGCCGGCTGCAACGCATCGCCGGCCGCAAATGGACCCGCGACGGCGCGCTGATCATCCAGGTCGACGAAACCCGCTCCCAGGCCCGCAACCGCGAGATCGCCCGCGAACGACTGGCCGAGATGGTGCGCAAGGCGCTGGAACGCCCGAAACGGCGCATCCCGACGCGGGTGTCGCAGAACCAGAAACGCAAACGCGTGGATGCGAAGAAGAAGCGCGGCGAGGTCAAGGCGCTCAGGGGGAAGGTCGAGGAATAGCCCGGCCTACACCACCACCTCGATCCGCTCCTGCTCGCCCACGCCGAACACCCGCTTGTAGCGCTGGATCTCCGTCTCCGGCCCCATCGCCTTTTCTGGGTTGTCCGAGAGCTTGACCGTCGGCCGCCCCTCGGCCGAGACCGCCTTGCAGACCAGCGAAAAGGCGTCGAGCCCGCCGTCCGGCACCAACCCGCGGAAATCATTGGTCAGGTTGGTGCCCCAGCCAAAGGACACCCGCACCCGCCCCGAAAATTGCGCGTGCAGTGCCGCGATATTCTCTACGTCGAGCCCGTCGGAAAAGATCACCAGCTTGTTGCGCGGATCCTCGCCGCGGGCGGTCCACCAGGCGATCGCCGCCTCGGCGGCCTTGGCCGGATCGCCGCTGTCGATGCGGATGCCGGTCCAGCCGGCCAGCCAATCCGGCGCCTTGTCGAGGAAACCTTGGGTGCCATAGGTGTCGGGCAGGATGATGCGCAGGTTGCCGTCGTGCTCTTCGTGCCAGTCGGCCAGCACGTCGTAAGGCGCCCGCGCCAGGGCCGCGTCATCCTCGGCCAGCGCGGCATAGACCATCGGCAGCTCATGGGCATTGGTGCCGATCGCCTCGAGATCGCGGTTCTTGGCGATCAGGCAGTTCGAGGTGCCGACAAAGCTCTGCCCCAGCCCTTCGGTCATCGCCTGCACACACCAATCCTGCCACAGAAAGGAATGCCGCCGTCTTGTGCCGAAATCGGCGATCCGCAGATTGTCGATGGCGCGCAGGCCTTCGACCTTTTCCCAGAGCTTGGTCATCGCCCGTGCATAAAGCACCTGCAATTCGAACCGCCCCATGTCATTGAGCACCGCCCGCCCGCGCAGCTCCATCAGCACCGCAAGCGCCGGGATCTCCCAGAGCATGACCTCGGGCCAGGCGCCCTCGAAGGTCAGCTCGTACTGGCCGTCGCGCTTTTCCAGGTGATAGGGCGGCAGACGCAGGTTTTCGAACCATTCCATGAAATCCGAACGGAACATCGACCGCTTGCCATAGAACATGTTGCCGCGCAGCCAGGTGCTCTCGCCGCGCGACAAGGACAGCGAGCGGATGTGATCGAGCTGTTCGCGCAATTCGCCCTCGTCGATCAGCTCGGCCAGGCGCACCGATTTCGTCCGGTTGATCAGCGAAAAGCTGACCTGCGTGTCGCGCTTGTTGCGAAACACCGACTGGCACATCAGCAGCTTGTAGAAATCGGTGTCGATCAGCGAGCGGACGATCGGGTCGATCTTCCATTTGTGATTCCACACGCGGGTGGCGATATCGACCATCTCGACCGTCCTTCCCTCAGCGCAGCGTGACGCCGGCGTTCTGCATGTTGGTTGTCGCCGCCGCCAGCGACCCATCCAGATCGATGGCGCGGCAGTGATCGCCCAACACCGTGACGCCAAAGCCGAGATTGGCCGCATCCACCGCCGAAAAGCCGACGCAGAAATCCAGCGCCAGCCCCACCATCACCAGCTCGCTGATCCCGCGCGTGCGCAGATAGCCTTCGAGCCCGGTGGGCGTCGCGTGATCGTTCTCGAAAAACGCCGAATAGCTGTCGATCGCCGGCCGGAACCCCTTGCGAATGATCAGATCGGCGCGCGTCGTTTCGAGTTTCGGGTGAAACTGCGCCCCCTCCGAGCCCTGAACGCAATGATCCGGCCAGAGCACCTGCGGCCCATAGTCCATATCGGTCATCGCGAAGGGCGCCTTGCCCGGGTGCTGGCTGGCAAAGGAGGAATGCCCCGCCGGATGCCAGTCCTGGGTCAGCACCACCGCCTCGAAGTCCGCCATCAGGGCATTGATCGGCGCCACGATCTCGTCGCCGCCCCCGACCGCCAGCGCCCCGCCGGGGCAGAAATCGTTTTGCACGTCGATCACGATAAGAGCGCGCATCAGGCGGCCTCCTGTAGTCCCGGTTTCGCCGCAGCTTAGAATCGGCATTGCGGAATTGCCATGGCCCATCCTTGCCGCTATAGCCGCCGCTTCGCGATGGATCAGAGGTGCGGATGGCACGGCTTGGCATAGATTTCGGAACCTCCAACACCGGCGCCGGCATCCTGCGGGATGGTCGCCCCGCCGCCCTGCCGCTCGAAGCGGGCGCGCAGACCCTGCCGACGGCGGTCTTTGTCGATTTCACCGACAAGCGCTTTGTCTATGGCGAGGCCGCGGCGCGGGCGATGATGGAGGGGCAGGACGGCCGCTTCATGCGTGGGTTGAAAAGCATCCTCGGCACGCCGCTGGCACGCGAAAAACGGCGGTTTCTCAACGAGCGGATGACGCTGATCGAGGTGATCGGCCGGTTCCTGGCCGAGATTCGGTGCCGCTCGGAACGGATCACCGGTCAGAGCTTCGAGGCCGCGATCTCCGGCCGGCCGGTCAGGTTTCACTCCGAATCCGAAGACAAGGACGCCCAGGCCGAGATCGACCTGCGCGAAGCCTATGCGCTGGCCGGCTTTCGCGCGGTCGATTTCCTGCCCGAACCGGAAGCGGCGGCGCTGGCGGTGGCCGGCGAGGGCCGCATGCTGATCGTCGATATCGGCGGCGGCACCTCGGATTTCACCCTCTGCGAACGCGCGCGCGGCCAGACCCGGGTGATCGCCAGCCGCGGGCTGCGGCTCGGCGGCACCGATTTCGACCGCAGCCTGAGCCTCGCCCATGTCATGCCGCTGCTGGGCCACGGGGCCGAAATCGGCGCCGAGCTGGGCGCCAAGACCCATGCCGCCCCGCGCGCATTGTTCCACGATCTGGCCAGCTGGGAAAAGATCGCCTTTGTCTATGATGCGGCACTGCTGCGCGAGGTGAAACGCTGGATCCGGCTGGCCCGCGACCCCGTGCTCTTCGAGCGACTGGCCGAGGTGCTCGAAATGCATCTGGGCCATGACATCGCCTATGCGGTCGAGGCAGGAAAAATCGCCGCCAATGACTCCGAGCGCGGCGAAATCGCGCTCGACGTGGTGCAACGCGGGCTACGGATCGATCTCTGGGGGGTGCAGTTGCAGCACGAACTCTCCTCCGCTGCCGCGCGCATTGGCGACATGGCGCTGGCGACGCTCAAGGACGCCGGTTGCCGGCCCGACCAGGTCGACATGGTGGTCTTTGTCGGCGGCTCCAGCCTGCTGTCCGGCGTCCGGCAGGCGCTGGCAAGACGGCTGCCGGAGGCGCGGCAGGAAACCGCCGAGGTCTTTACCGCCGTGGTGCACGGCCTGGCCATCGCGGCGCGGTAATCGCAGGACCGGGCGCCGGCGATCTTGCCTGCGCCGCCCGGTCTGCGTACATGCAGCCCATGTACACCGTTGCCGCGCTCTATCACTTCACCCGCTTCGAGGATCCCGCCGCCGTACAGGGCCCGCTCCGGATGCTCTGTCAAGATCAGGGCATCACCGGCACGCTCTTGCTGGCGCAGGAGGGGATCAACGGGACCATCGCCGGCCCGCGCGCCGGCATCGACGCGGTGCTGGCGCATATCCGCGCCCTGCCCGGCTGCGCTGATCTCGCGCATAAGGAAAGCCGCGCCAGCGCCCCGCCCTTTGCCCGGATGAAGGTGCGGCTCAAGCGCGAGATCGTCACCATGGGCCAGCCCGACGTCGATCCGCGCGCCCGCACCGGCCATTACGTCGATCCCGCCGACTGGAACGAGTTGATCCAGAGCCCGGATGTGGCGGTGATCGACACGCGCAACGATTACGAGGTCGCCATCGGCACCTTTGACGGCGCCATCGATCCCGGAACCGCCAGTTTCCGTGACTTTCCCAAGTGGTGGCAAGACAACAAGCACCGCTTTCACAACAAGAAGGTGGCAATGTTCTGCACCGGCGGCATCCGCTGCGAGAAATCCACCAATTACCTGCTCGGCCAGGGGGTCGAGGATGTGTTCCACCTCAGGGGCGGCATCCTGAAATATCTCGAAGAGGTGCCCGAAGCGCAGAGCAGCTGGCAAGGCGAGTGTTTCGTCTTCGACGGCCGGGTCTCGGTGGGTCACGGTCTCAGGGAAGGCCCGCATCTGCTCTGCCATGCCTGCCGCCGCCCGATCCTTCCCGAAGACCGCGCCCGCCCGGAGTACGAACATGGCGTGGCCTGCCACCATTGCGTGCGCGAGACCTCCGACGCCGACAAGGCCCGCTTTCGCGAGCGCCAGAAACAGATCGAACTGTCCCGCAAACGGGGCGAGAAACACCTTGGCGGCGATCACGGCGTCTGATCCTTTTTCTGTTGGAAGATACCGCGGGGGAATAGCTGCGCGCGGCGATGGGGCAGCGCCCCCGTCCTTGCCATCCACCAAACGAACGGTCATATTCGCATATGACATTATGTTTGGGAGGACGTCGTCATGGCACTCACCCGCAGAGAGATGCTGGCCGGTCTCGGCGCCGGTCTGGCCCTGGCCGGCCCGGTCTGGTCGGGCACCACCCTTGGCGCAATGCGGATCGACACGCTCAGCGATGGCAACCTGGCGCTGCCCGGCGATTTCATCTTCGGCCCGATGCCGCAACAGGCGCTGACGCCGATCCTGCGCAAATACGATCTCGATCGCGACAGCCTGACGCCGGGCTGCAACCTGACGCTGCTGCGCGATGGCCAGAGAACCGTGCTCTTCGACGCTGGCGCCGGTCCGGATTTCCAGCCCTCGGCCGGCAAGCTGCAAGCTGCCTTTGATGCCCTCGGCCTGTCGCCGGACGACATCACCCATGTCGTGGTCACCCATGGCCACCCAGACCACATCTGGGGGCTGCTCGACGATTTCGGCGATCCGCTGTTTGCCGAGGCCACCCATCTGATCGGCGCGACCGAGCTGGATTACTGGCTGGACGACACCACCGTCGACACCATCGGCCCGGCACGGCAGGCCTTTGCCGTCGGCGCGAAACGGCGGCTCGAGGCCCTGAGCGACCGGATCACCACTTTCACCGATGGCGCCGAAATCCTGCCCGGCGTTCTGGCCCATGCCAGCTTCGGCCACACCCCGGGCCATATGTCCTTCGAGCTGCGCAGCGGCACTGACGCGATGATGGTCGTCGGAGATGCCATCGGCAATCACCATGTCGCCTTCGAACGACCGAGCTGGCCCTCCGGCTCGGACCAGGACGTTGACACCGCCGCCGCCACCCGCCTGCGCCTGCTCGACAGGCTTTCCACCGAGCAGATGCGGCTGATCGGCTTTCACCTGCCCGGCGGGCTCGGCCGGGCCGAGGCCCATGGCGACGGCTATGTCTTCCTGCCGGAGGCGACGTGATGCGGATCGCCCTGGCCTTGGCCCTGCTCGCCGCGCCCGCCCTTGCCAGCGAGGAGATCGCCGATCAGTACCCCGGCTCGCTGCTCTATTCCAAACCGGTCGAGTTCATTCCCGGGGTCTGGTCCGCCATCGGCGCCACCGCCCCACCGACCTATGAAAACGCCGGCCACAACAACAATCTGAGCTTTATCGTCACCGGCGCGGGGGTGGTCGTCATCAACAGCGGCGCGGCGCACCAGCTGGCCCGAGCGCTGCATGACGAGATCAGGAAAGTGACCGACCAGCCGGTCATCGCGGTCTTCAACGAGAACGGCCAGGGGCATGCGGCGCTGGGCAATTCCTACTGGGCGGCGCAGGGCGTGCCGATCATCGCCCACGAAGATGCGGCGCGGGAGCTGGAGCACTCCGGCGGCCAGATCCTGAGCGGCATGATGCGCTACAATCGCGACCGCGGCGAGGGGACGGAGATCACCCTGCCGACCGAGACCTTCGCCAAGACATACATCCTCGAAAAAGGCGATTTCCGCATCGAAGCGCGCTATCTCGGCCCGGCCCACAGCCCCGGCGACATAGTGATCTGGCTGCCCGAGCAATCGCTGGTGATCTCGGGCGACATGGCCTTTCACGAACGCCTGCTGCCGATCTTCGAACATACGATCACCGCCGATTGGCTGGACACCTGGGACAGGGCGTTTGAACCGCTGGGCGCGACCTATGTGATCCCCGGCCACGGCCATCCCACCAACATGGCTCAGGTGCGGCGCTACACGCGCGACTACCTGGAATTCCTGCGCGGGCAGATCGGCGCCCATATCGACGCCGGCGGCGGGCTGGCCGAGGCTTATTACGTCGACCAGTCGCCCTTTGCCCATCTCGACACCTTCGAAGAACTGGCGACCAAGAACGCCGGCCGGGTCTACGAGCAGATGGAATGGGAGTGAGCCGGCTCAGAACGCCAGCGCTTCTGCGACGATCTCGCCCAGGAGCGTCTCGACCGCGTCCATCGGGCCGGCGGGATAGCTGCGATAGCCGATCTCGACCTTGCCGGCGCGGTCGGTGACAAAGACGCTGTAGGGACAATAGGCGATATTGGCGGGATCGGCCTCCATCACCTGCCGCGAGACCTGCGCCGAACAGAACAGAAAGGCATCCGCCGCATCAAACAGCGGCGCGCCGCCCACGTCCTGACGGGTGCGCGCCAGCATCTCGCCGATGTGGCTGCGGTAATCCACCACCAGCCCCTGATTGACGATGGCGTTTTCGACGCTGAACAGCGCATCCTCGTAGCTGCCGTCATAGACATGGGTGATCACTGGCGCTTCGGCCATGGCGGCGCCGGCCAGGCTGGCGGCAAAAGCCAGCGGAATCAGGCGGATCATCTGTAGTGCTCTCCTCAAAGTCGGGCCCCGCCCCGGGGCAGAGCCCGCCCCGGTCCGGTTTCAGCCGAACATGTCACTGGTGATCGCGTCATACCAGCCGAGACTTTCCTCGTAGGTCGCCTTGCGCGTCGCCGCGTCTTCACCGGTCTGGCTGACAAAGCCGTCGATCCGGGCGATCTTTTCTTCGGTCGCCTCATAGGTGGCGCCGACCTTGACGCCATCGTCCGCATCGATCAGCGACCAGCAGGTATTGGAGAACCGCGCCGGAAAGACGCGGCTTCCGGTCAGCGCGCCGCGCACCGCATTGGCACAGACCTTGGCCTGCGAATTGGCGGAAAAGCCCGATTTCGGCATGTCGCCCTGCGCCGCCGAATCGCCCAGAACGTGGA
Source organism: Marinovum sp. PR37 (assembly GCF_028807375.1). Taxonomy (NCBI): domain Bacteria; kingdom Pseudomonadati; phylum Pseudomonadota; class Alphaproteobacteria; order Rhodobacterales; family Roseobacteraceae; genus Marinovum; species Marinovum sp. PR37. The sequence goes on from NZ_JARAML010000003.1 coordinate 121,124, forward strand.
TCTCGGGATCGACCTTGGACGACATGTCGACGGCATTCACCGGCGCCCAGTTGCCCTCGGTCACCCCCGCCAGATCGGCGATATGGCCGGCCTTCTGCGCCGGGATCACGTTGCAGGCCGCCGCCTCGATCACTTCGCCATCGATGTCCACCGTCATCTCGGCCGGGTTCACGGTGACATTCTCGCCGCCGAAATCCGGGCCGATGCGGGTGATCATGCCCGGGTAATGCGCCTCCCAGCCGGCCTCGAACAGCCCCTGCTTGGAGAAATTGGCCTTGGAATCGGCGATGATGATCTTGGCGGTCGGATTGCTCTGCTTGAGCACATGCGCCACCATCGACACCCGCTCATAGGGCCCCGGCGGGCAGCGGTAGGGGTTGGGCGGCGCGACCATCACGAAGGTTCCGCCTTCGGGCATCGCAAGGATCTGCGCCTTCAGCAGCTCTGTCTGAGAGCCGCCCTTGTAGGCATGCGGCATGGCATTTTGCGACGTGAGGTCCCAGCCGGCCACCGAGCCCGCGACGAAATCGATGCCCGGCGACAGGATCAGCCGGTCATACGGCACCCGGCCGCCGCCGGCGAGCGCGACGGATTTGGCGGCGCGGTCCACCCCGGTGGCCCAGTCGTGCACCACGTTGATCCCATAGTCGCTGGCCAGGGTGCCATAGGAATGCGCGATGCTCTCGATCGTCCGAAAGCCGCCGATGTAGAGATTGGAGAAAAAGCAGGTGTAATAGCTTCGCGATGGCTCGATCAGCGTGACGTCGATCTCGCCGGCGCTGTCCTTGGCGATGTAACGTGCCGCCGTGGCGCCGCCGGCGCCGCCGCCCACGACGACAACCCGAGGCTTGCCATGGCTCCCCGCCCGCACCATCGGCGCGCGAAGCGTCGCGGCCGCCGCGGCGGTGCCGATAAAGGCCCGTCTGTTGAATGTCATGTCCGTCTCCTCCCATAAAGCAGGGCCGCCCTATGGTGCGAGCGTCCCGAAATATGCGGCCAGCGCCGCAATCTCCTCGCCGGACAGGCGCCCGGCGATCATCTGCATGGCGGGATGGGATCTCTGGCCCGATTTATAGCCGTGCAGGGCGACGACGAAGGCCTCTTGCGGCCATCCGACGATCGCGGGAATGGCGTCGCTGCCAGAGGCCTGATGGCAGGTGGTGCATTCCGATGACAGGTATTCACCATACGCCGGGTCGCCCTCGATGGCGAGGATTTCGCCGATCTCCGTCTCCTCTTCGGCCGTCACCGCCGCCGCCCACCCGAGACAGAGCGCCAGGGCGACGGTCAGCGGGCGGGGGGCGACGGGCATGGCTTCACTCCTCGGCGAAGGATTTCAGGTATTCGACCACCGCAGCCTGATCCGCCTCCTTGCGCAGGCCTGAGAAGGACATCTTGGTGCCTTGCAGATAGTCGCGCGGTTTGGCCAGAAAGGCTTTGAGGTCTTCCTCTGTCCATATCAGACCATCTTCGCCGGCCTGCTTCAACGCTTTCGAATACGAGAAACCGTCGATCGCGCCGGCCGGATGGCCGACAATGCCGTTCAGCGCGGGGCCGGTGCGGTTCTTGGCCCCTTCGCCGACCTGATGGCAGGACTTGCACTTCCGGAACACCCGTTCACCGGCCGCCACCAGTTCGGCATCAAGCGCGGCCGGCACCACGGCTTCGGCCTCTTCGACGGCTTCGGTCTCTTCGACCGTGGCCTTTTCGACCGCAGGCGGGTCTTCGGCCGCCCCGGCCTGATCCGGCGTCACATCCAGAACGGTGGCGCGCATGGTGATTTCGACACTGTCCTTGCAGTTCTCCATGCACGGCTCGGCCCGCCATTGCGCATATTCCGCCTCGGCCCGGTCATCGACGATGAAGCCCGCGGCGTTGGGCATTTCGACTTCGAGGAAGTTCTCGTGGCTGAGGGTGAAATCCTCGCCAACGATATCGTTGGAATAGAGGATATAGGCGGTGATCGCATAGACCTCGTCATCGCTCAATGTCTGCGCCGCGCCAAAGGGCATGGAGCGGTGGACATAATCCCAGACCGTCGAGAGATAGGGCCAATAGCTGCCCACGGTCTTGACCGGGTCTTTCCGGTCCAGCGTGTCCCAGCCGCCGGCCAGCGTCGGCCAGTTGCCGACGCCCTCGGCAAAATCGCCATGACAGGCGGCGCATTGCTCGGCAAAGACCTCTTCGCCGGTCCAGACATCGCCGGAACCTTCGGGCAAGCCGGTGCCATCGGGCAGGATATCGACGTCCCAGGCGGCGATTTCCGCCTCCAATGCCGGGCGGCCGAGGCCGAGGCGGCTGTCTGTCAGGCCCTGGGCCGCTGCCATCTTGATCACCGGGGCCTCTGGCGCGCTGGCGGCGGCCCCGGCCTGCGGCACGTCCGCCGGCTCTGCCAGCCCGGCTTGCTCGGCCACTTCGGTCGCGGCCGGGATCACCTCGGCCGCCGGGGCGCCGCCACCGGGGATTTGAAAGGCGATCGTGGGCGCCGTGGCGGGCATCGGGGTGACAAAGCGGTCGGCCAGGGTGATGGCAAGACCGGCGGTCGCGGCAATGCCCGCGCCCGCGCCGACAAACAGAGCGGCTTTAGGAAACTTCGACATTTTCGGCCTCCCCGTTGGATTTCACATGCCAGGTCTGAATGCAGTTGTTGTGATAGATCGAATTTTCGCCGCGCACGTCGCGCAGCTGGGACTTGGTCGGCTGGACATAGCCGGTCTCGTCCATCGCGCGGGCCTGCAACAGCATCTCGCCACCGTCCCAGTCGGTATCGAGATAGAAGCGCACCAGCGCCTTGTTTCCGCCCTCCTGCGAAAGCCGTGCGGTCTCCCAGCTCTTGCCGCCGTCCCGGGAGACGTCGACGCGGGTGATCCGCCCGTGCCCCGTCCAGGCCATGCCGGTGATAACCAGCGGCCCGGGTCCGTGAGTGATGGGCATTTGCGGCGAGGGCGAGGTGATGACCGACTTGGCGTCCATCACCCATGTCCATTTGCGGCTGGTCCCGTCGGCCAGCGTGTCGGTGTATTTCGAGGTTTCTTCGCGGCTTTCGACCGGCTGATCGAGCACCTCGATCCGGCGCAGCCACTTGATCCACATGTTGCCTTCCCAGCCCGGCACCACCAGGCGCACCGGGTAGCCATGCTCCTTGCGCAGCGCTTCGCCATTGGCCTTGAACGCCACCAGAACGTCATCCAGCGCCTTCTCCAGCGGGATCGAGCGGCCGTTCGACGAGGCATCGGCGCCTTCGACATAGACCCATTTGCCCGCCGTCTCGCCCGACAGCCCGGCCTCGTTCAGCAGGCTGCGCAGCGGCACGCCGGTGTATTCCATGTTGTGAATCATGCCATGGGTGAACTGCGCGCCATTGAGCTGCGCGCCGGCCCATTCCATGCCGGTGTTGGCGGCGCATTCGCAGAAATAGACGTGGTTCTCGCGCGGAAAGCGCTCGAGATCGGCATAGGTGAAGACCAGCGGCCGATCGACCAGCCCGTTGATCATCAGGCGGTAATCCTCCTTTTTCAGCTCGATGGCGCCCGAGTGATGCCGTTCGAAGGCGCAGCCCTGCGGCGTGATCGTGCCGTCGAGCGCGTGGATCGGGGTGAAATTGATCGAGCTGATCGTATCGGCGGTGAGCCATTCGACATTGCGGCGGATCACGTCGCTCTCGAATTCGATGGGCAGGCCATAAGGCACCTCGTCGACGCCCTGGCCGAGCCCGGACGCCCAGTCCTGTACTTCGGTGATCAGCGGATCGGGGGTGGCGGCGCGGGCGGCCCCGGCGGTGACGGCACCGGCGGCGGCGGCCACGCTGCCGCGCAGGAAGGCACGGCGGGATGATTTCAGGATGTCAGACATATGGCCCTTCTCCCTTGGTTGCGGTTTGCCGCTTGGACGGCGCGATTGGAAAGCGCACTGCCCGAGGGCAGTACGGCATGTTCTGTGCGCCCGGGGTCGGGCGGTCAGGCAGGTCTTCTGTGCCTTCAGACGCCGGTCACGGCGACGCTGGTATTCGGATCAAGCCGGACAGTTCCCAGCTTGGAGATATGGGCCTCGACCACATCCCAGATCGGCGGGCCTTCGGTGCCTTCGTTCACAGAGGCCCAGCCGGCGACAACGTAGTTGCGCGCCGGGTCGATGGCCTCGCCGGTCGAAAGCAGCGTCATCTCGGAGATGCGCTCGCCCTGCGGTTTCGAAATGTCGATCCGGTAGCCCATGCCGCCAACGCGCACCATATCGCCGCCCTGTTGGTAATAGGGATCGGGGTTGAAGATGTTGTCGGCCACGTCCTCGAGCACGATTTTCAGGAATTCGCCCGTCATTTCGGTGCGGTAGGCGTTGGGATAGGTCATCGAGGTGACGTTCCAGATATCCTCGCGGGTGATCTTCTGGCCGGGGATCAGCGACGGCCCCCAGCGCACGCCCGGAGACAGCGCAATCTCGGCGTCGCGTTCCGACAGCAGCGCATCGCAAATCAGGTCGTCCCACGACCCGTTGAAATTGCCGCGGCGGTAAAGCAGGCTCTCGCTCTCGCCGATCACCTCTTGCAGCTCCGCCTCATAGGGCGCGCGCTCTGCGTCGATGACGGCGGCAACCTCCTTGTCGGGGGTGATCACGTCGGAAAAGATCGGGATCAGCTTGTGCCGAAAGCCCATCATCCGCCCGTTCTGTACATCGAGATCGATGCGCGAGACGAACTTGCCGTTGGACCCGCTCGCCACGATGATCGTGTCGCCCACCAGCACCGGCTCGGGCAGCGCGTCATGGGTGTGGCCCGAGAGGATCACGTCGATGCCGGTGACGATGCCGGCCATCTTCTTGTCGACGTCGAACCCGTTGTGCGACAGGCAAACCACCAGCTCGGCGCCCTGCGCGCGCACCTCGTCGACCATGTCCTGCATGTTCTCGTCGCGGATCCCAAAGGCGTATTCCGGGAACATCCAGCCGGGGTTGGCGATCGGCATATAGGGGAAGGCCTGGCCGATGACGGCGATCTTGACGCCGCCACGCTCGAAAAACTTGTAGGGCGGGAAGAGCTCGGCCGGTTCGTCCCATTCGGCGTCAAAGATGTTCTGGCCCAGCGCGGCAAAGGGCAGGCCCTCGACGATCTCGGCCACCCGGTCGGAGCCGAGGGTGAACTCCCAATGGAAGGTCATCGCATCCGGTTTCAGCGCATTCATCACGTTGACCATGTCCTGGCCTTCGGTGTGATAGCAGGTGAAGCTGCCGTGCCAGGTGTCACCGCCATCCAGCAGCAGCGCATCGGGACGCGCGGCGCGGATCGCATTGATCACCGTGGCCACCCGGTCGAGCCCGCCAACCCGGCCATAGGCCTGCGCCAAGGCCGAAAAATCGCCCGACGACAGCGCATAATGCGCGGGCGAGCCGTCGTCGATGCCGTAGAGCCGGCGGAAATCGGCGCCGGTCACATGCGGCACCGCGCCCTTGTTGTCGCCGACGCCGATATTGATCGACGGCTCGCGAAAATAGATCGGCTTCATCTGGGCGTGGATGTCGGTGACATGGATCAGCGAGACATTGCCGAAGGTGTCGAACTCCAGAAGCTGGTCCTGGGTCAGCGCCTGCTGCGCGGCCAGGCGCGACCAGGTGCCGAAACCGGAGGCGCCAAGCATGGCCGAGGCGGCCATCGAGACCTGAAGGAAATCGCGGCGGGAGATCATCGGAGGCTCCTTGTATCACACAGGGCTTTTCTCACACACGGCTTCACATGCGCATATGTGAATAAGTCAAGAACAGAAAACCCCGCGCCAGAGAAACCGGCGCGGGGCGTGGATTATTGGCGAACCGCCGGTGTCTCGACCGAGAGGCCGTTGCCGCGCGAGGCGACATAGAGCTCCAGCGCGCGGAACTCGTCGGAGCCCTCGGCAAAGGTCTCGGCGCGGGTGTCGCGGATGCAGCCGCGGAAGCGGTTGTGCTTGGAGATCAGCTTGGCCTGCTTCAGACGATAGGTCGGAAAGCCGTTGATCTGGCCCTGGCTGAGGTGATCGGCGCGGATGTAGTTGCCGTTGTTGTCCTCATGGCAGGAGGCACAGGACAGCTCGAGCTGGCCATAGCGGGTGTAATACATCTCCTTGCCCTGCTCCCAGTAATCCTGGGCCGGGCCGTCGATGGCCACGTTCATCGGCATGCCGCGCGACTGATGCGCGATGGCGGCGATCATGCCCTGCATCTCGGCGCCCGACCATTTCCACGGTTCGGCTTCCATGCGCTCGGTGCGGCAGGTGTTGACCAGATCTTCCATCACCACCAGTTCGCCGGCCTCGTTGACCTTGGGCATTTCTGCGGTGAGCCCGGCAAAACTCTCGATGTCCTCGTGACAGGAGGCACAGCTCTTGCCGGCGGCGCCTTCGACCACCTCGAACTGATCCAGCGCCTGATCGACAAAGATCATGCCGGGGTTGTCGAAATCGTCGAGCTCCAGCGCCTGGGTCTCGTTGGTGCGGTAGTGCCAGCCCGAGATCACCTTGTCGCCCAGCGCACCGTCCAGATGGGCGGGGGCGTCGGCCTTGGAGACCATCTCGACGTCGCCGTTGATGACCAGCGCGTCATCGTCAGGACCGCCGGCAAAGGCCGGTGCCGCGGCCAACAATGCTGCGGCAGTGAGTGCGGTAAATTTCATATCTTCCCTCCCTAAGCTGTCCTGCCCCGTTTTCGGGGTCAGATGGCGCGCCCGCCCCGGTCCATCCGGAGCAGGCAGGGGCCTCAGCCGACCGCGATTTCCTTGGCTTCCTCATAGACCGAGCCGTCATCGTCATACCAGGTGAACTTGAATTCACCCGATTCAGGCACCGTGGCCTGAAACTGAAAGTACGGGTTGGTCGAGATCGCCGGTTCCAGCGTGACATCGATCACGTTCTCGCCGTTGAAATCACAAGTGAACCGATTGATGATCGAGCGCGGGATGGTGTTGCCGTCCTTGTCCTTGCGCTGGCCGGATTCCATCGTGTGGCTGATCAGGGTCTTGATCGTGATCGCTTCGCCGGCCTGGGCCTTCTTGGGCACCTTGACGCGGGGTTTCACACCTTTTGCCATTGTTCTGTCTCCTTGTTAGCCGCCGCAGCCGCCGATGGTGACCTTGACGGTCTTCGAGGCGCGGACAAAGCTGCCGTCGGCCATCTGTGCGACGGCAATCACGTCCTGGGTTCCGGCAAGGCGAATCCGCGTGGCGGCCTCCTGCGCGGCGGCCAGCGGGCCGAAGTTGAACGTCGCGACCGGCGGCGCCGGGTTGCCGGCGGCAAAGACCGCGATGGCGGTGGCGCCGGGGGCCGAAACCTCGATCGGGACTGTGTTGCCGTTCTCGGCGATCTCGGGCGCGGTCAGCTCGAGCCCGCCCTCACCGGTTTCGGCTCCGCCGGTGAAATCATTGATAAGATCGTCCACCGACGCAAAGGCGCGGAACGGCAGGACGGTCAGAAGCGCGGCACCGGCACCGAGAGCCAGCGTTTCGCGTCGCGTGAAATCCATCATTTGTCTCCTTGTCTCGTCTGACGGGCGGTCACTCGTCTTTCAACGTCATCAAGAACGCCACCACGTCTTCGATCTCCTGCGCCGTCAGCAGCGGCGGCAGCGGCTCTTCGCCCGCCTTGCCGGTAAAGCCGTTGCCGGGACGGATGAAACCGCTGGTCTTGTAGAATGCCGGCATCACCGTGCCGTCATAAGTCATCTTGGCATTGGCGACGATGCCGCGCAGCTCGGCCTCTTCCCAGCGCGAACCGACGCCATCGAGGATCGGACCGACCTCGCCATGGAACGGCGCATCCTTGAGCTCGGTCACCTCGTGGCACGAGATGCAATTGCCCTTGGATTTGGTCTTCATGATCATCGCGCCGCTTTCCGGGTCGCCCGGTGCGCCCGACAGCGAAGTCGCAATGGCGCCGTAATCGTCGTAGGTCACATCCTGCGGGGCCACTTCTGCCGCGAGCGCGGCCTGCGCGCCCAGCGAGGCAACCGCCAGTGCTAGTGTCGTGAGCCTCATATTCCCTCCCTAAGTCGCTACCTTGTAATTTTTTGTATCAGGTTGCTTTGCGTACCGTAGTCCACTGCGGCAGCCGGACGCAACAACAAATTCATGAGTTTGAATTAGTTGATTTGAATCAATCGGTGCTGCCATCGTCGCGTTCCTGGATCATCCGCGCGTGGTATCGCTGAAAATCCTCGCCGTTATCAAGCAGATACCTCTTTTCCGCAACCCAAGTGAACATGTCGAGCGTGGTGCCAGCGCCAAAGGCCCCGGGCATCACCGCCACCGCCACCTGCGGCGCGGTTGCATCCTGCGCCACCTCTTCCGGCAGGAACATCACCGTCGGGGTAAAGAGAATCCCCCATTTGCGCGCCATGTCCTTTTCGCTCAGCGTCTCGCCGTCGAAATCGGTCACCTCGATGTCGCCATGCAGGTTGAGCTGCACCACGAAGTAATTGTCCTTGATCATGCGGGCGATCTCGGGGCGCGGAAACACTTCCTTGTGCATCTTGTCGCAATAGACGCAGCCGCGCTGCTCGAAGATCAGCGCCAGCCGCTTGCCTTCGGCATTGGCCTCTTCCAGATCCTCGCGCAGGTCCTTGAACGTGTCGCGCATCCAGTCCGTCTTGTACAGCCCGTCGTCGCCCAGTTCTGCCGCCCAGAGCGGCAGCGCCAGCAGCAGCGCCGCGAGGCTTGTGATCCAACGTGTCATGTCATCCTCCCCCTTGAAGGTCGTGGTCAACCGATCTGCATGAAGACCGGAAAGGTCTCGAGCATCCATTGACCGATGTAGTTCATCGTATCGGTGGCAATCAGCACGCCAAAGACGATCAACAGCGCGCCCATCGCCTTTTCGATCTTGGGCAGGTGGCGGCGAAACCGCGCCATCCAGCGCATGAACGGCCCGATGAACATCGCCGCCAGAATAAACGGCAAGGTCATCCCGAGGCCATAGACAAACAGCAGCGCCGCACCGGTTCCGGCGGTCTCCTGCCCCGCCGCAGTGAACAAGATCGCCGCCAGCACCGGGCCGACGCAGGGCGTCCAGCCAAAGGCAAAGGCGAGCCCGATCACATAGGCGCCGGCCAGGCTCATGTTCGAGGTCGCGCCGGTGTCGGCGCGGAACTGGCGATAGAGCAACCCGATGCGGATCACGCCCAGGAAATGCAGCCCCATGATGAGGATCACCGCCGCCGCCAGCCAGCGCAGGATGTCGAAATAGTCGCGCAGCATCTGGCCAAAGACCGTGGCCGAGGCCCCGAGCGCCACAAAGACCGTGATCACGCCGAGCGCGAAACAGCTTGCCGCCAGCACCGCGCGCAGCCGCACCGCGCCCGAGATCTCGGCGCTGGCGGTCACCTGGTTCATCCCGACCCCGGCGAGGTAGCTGAGATAGAACGGCACGATCGGCAGGACGCAGGGTGACAGGAATGACAGCAATCCGGCCAGGAGAGCGCCTGCGAAAGTGACATCGAACATCGTAGGCCCGTCCCGCTTGTAAAATTCACATATTCAGATTAGGTAGTATATCAGGTTCGGATCAAATGAAATCAATTCGCATGCTGAAGATTGTCCCGCTTCTGCTGTCGGCGCTGATGCTGCTGGCCACGGCTGCACGTGCCGAAATGGCGCTTGTGATGGTCGAGGAACCCGGATGCGTCTGGTGCGCCAAGTGGAACAAGGAAGTCGGACCGGTCTATCCCAAGACCGACGAGGGCGCCCAGGCGCCCCTGCGGCGGATCGACATCCGCGACCGCCCGCCGGACGACATGCAGTTCGCCCGCGACCTGCATTTCACGCCGACCTTCGTGCTGATGGTCGACGGCGTCGAGAGCGGGCGCATCGAAGGTTATCCGGGCGAGGATTTCTTCTGGGGCCTGCTCGGCAGGCTGATCGATACCGCCAGGACGCAAGAGGCAGCAGGATGACCGACGCGATGAACACCACCCTTGGCGCGGCAAAGGCATCGCCGCTTCCGGCGTTCGACGAGAACACCTGCGAGGAAGACATCGAGCGGATGATGGAAAACGCCACCAACGCCGCCAATTTCCTCAAGGCGCTGGGCCACGAGGGGCGGCTAATGATCCTCTGTCATCTGGCCACCGGCGAAAAATCGGTGACCGAGCTGGAGGATCTGCTCTCGGCGCGCCAGGCGGCGGTGTCGCAACAGCTTTCGCGGCTGCGGCTCGAAGGCATGGTCAAGCCACGGCGCGATGGCAAGGCGATCTATTATTCGCTGGCCGACGACCGGCCGCGCCAGATCATGGAAATCGTCTACGACATGTTCTGCCGGCCGGACACGGAAGACCGCTAGGCCCGCGCCAGGCAGGCCCCGGCGGCAGGGATCTCGGGGAGGGAGGACCGATGCTGGACACCATGGGCGACGCCACCGCCGTGGCGCTTGTCGGCCTGCTGAGCGGCCTGATGCTGGGCCTCGCGGCGCGGCTCGGGCGGTTCTGCACCCTCGGTGCGATCGAGGATTATTTCTATTCCAGCAGCGACCTGCGCCTGCGGATGTGGGGTATCGCCATCGGCACCGCCGTGACCGGCAGCTTCGTGCTGATCGCGCTGGGCTGGCTCGACCCCGCCGCCCCGATCTACCTTGCCACCGCCTGGTCGCCTGTCGCTTCGGTGCTGGGCGGACTGGTCTTTGGCTATGGCATGGCCATCAGCGGCAATTGCGGCTTTGGCGCGCTTGCCCGCCTCGGCGGCGGCGACCTGCGGTCCTTCGTGATCGTGCTGGTCACCGGCATCTCGGCCTATGTGGTGCTGTCGGGGCCGCTGGCCACGCTGCGCATCACGGTCTTTCCGGTGGTCGAGACCGATCCGCAGGCGCTGCCCGGCCTGGCCCATGCGCTGGCCCGGCTGACCGGCCTGCCGGTGGCGCTGCCGGGGCTGGCCATCGGGCTGGCGATCCTCGCCTTTGTCGCCGCGCCGGTGCGGGTGCGCCGCTCTCGCGAAACGCTGATCTGGGGCGCGGTGGTCGGGCTGGCGATCGTCGGCGCCTGGGCCGGCACCTCCTGGGTGGCGCGCCATGGCTGGGACGATATCGCAGTCTCGTCACATACCTTTTCCAAACCGCTCGGCGACACCCTTCTCTATGCCATGCTGTCGTCGGGGGTGGCGCTGAATTTCGGCACCGGCTCGGTGCTTGGGGTGCTGGCCGGGGCCTTCCTCGGGTCGATGATCAAAGGCCAGTTCCGCTGGGAGGCCTGCGACGACCCGCGCGAATTGCGCCGCCAGATCGGCGGTGCGGCGCTGATGGGGCTGGGGGCGGTGGTGGCCACCGGGTGCAGCGTCGGACAGGGCCTCTCGGCCATGTCCCTGCTGGCCTGGAGCGCGCCGGTGACGCTGGCCGCGATCCTCGCCGGCGGCTACATCGGGCTGCGTCAGCTGATGCTGGGGTTTGCCCCGGCCGAATGACCGGGGCACGCCCGGGCCGTCAGGCCCGGGGGGTATCCTCGCCGACGATCTCGGCGTCATCCGCCATCTTTCCCGCCGCCGGCGGCGTGTCATCCTCGGCCAGCTTCTCGGCCATGGTCTGATCGTCCTCGGCGCCTTCGGCCGAGACGTCGCCCGTGCCCGGACCGTTGTGCATTGCCTCCCCGGCAATCACGCTGTCCTGCGTCGCCATGTCCCGGCCGGAATGATCCTCGATCGCACCGACGATCAGCGGCAGCATGGCGCTGTCGGCGCTGGACGAGGCAGCCTCGGCCGGCGGCGTCTTCCAGCTCAGCGTGTCGAGCGCGCCGCAATTGGTGCAGGTCGCCGACCATTCGCTCTGGATGTTCGAGCAATTGTCGCAGACCCAATGCGGCCCGCGCGGCGCATTCAGCGCCCGGGCCAGCCAGCCCTTGACCACCGCATCCGAGGCGCCTTCGCCGCGTTCGATGGCGGCCATGATGGTCAGCGTGCGGGTGTCGGGACCGGTCTCGGCCAGATCGCCCAGCGCCCGGCGGGCACCGGGGAAATCCTCGTCCGCGATATGCAGCTCGGCCAAGAGCAGCTTGGTCTCGCGATGCTCCGGCGCCAGCCGGGTCAGATGCTGAAAGCGCTTGATCCGGGCTGCCGGCGTCTCGTCGGGCTCGATGGCGGCAAAGGTGGCGGCCAGATCGGGATGCGGCTGCGCCTCCCAGGCCTTCTTGATCACCCGCGTGGCGTATTTCGGCTTGCCCTGCTCGATATAGCTGCGCGCCGCCATCACCGCCGCCGGGATCAGCTCGGGCGAGAGCCGGTTGGCCTCGATCGCGGTTTCGCGCTGTTCGATGGTCCGGCCATCGGCGGCCACCTCGCGCGCCTCCGACAGCGCCAGAACGGCCTCGCGCCGGCGGTGCACGTCGCGCGGCAGGTTGCCGGATTTCAACTTGGCGTTCAGCGTCTTGCGCGCCCCGGCCCAATCGCCGTGATCGGCCTGAAGCTTGAGCAGGATATCCTGCGTCTCTTCATGCTTGGGCTTGATCGCAAAGGCCCGCTCGGCCAGCTTCAGCGCGGTATCGGTGTCGCCATCGGCCAGCCGCTGCTTCATCACGCCGCGCACGCCGACGAAACGGGTTTTCTCGTTGGCCACCAGCTTCTTGTAGACCGCCTCGGCCTTGCCGCGGTCGCCGGCCATCTCGGCGGCCTGAGCGGTCAGCAGGTTGGTCAGCTCGGGCTTGTTGAGATAGCGGTCGGCCTTGGCGGCCTTGGCCATCGCCAGCTTGCCCTCGCCCGAGGCCAGCGCCATCAGCCCGTCGCTCAGCGCCTGAAAGCCCTTGCGCTCGCGGTTGCGGTCGAAATAGCGCGAGATCGCGGTTTCATCGCCATTGACGAAGCGCAGCAGCGCCACGAGGAAGGACACCACCTTGAGCAACACCCAGAGCGCCACCAGCAGCGCCATCAGGGCAAGCACGGCCTGCAAGGCGGTAAAGGTGAATTCCTGACCGTTGAAGGTGACGCGCAGCCCCGCGCCATCATATTCCAGAAGCCAGCCGGCGCCCCAGGCAAGCCCCAGAACCACGGCGACAAAGACGAGGATTTTCAGTAGTGACCAAAGCATGAATTCGTCCTTATCCCTGGTTCAGGCGTGCCGCGATGGCGTTGGCTTCGTCCAGCGCCGACATCCGGGTTTCGGCATCCGCCACCCATTGGGCCAATGGCTCTTTCGCCGCATCCGGCAGAGCCGTTATTTCATCAAGTGCGACACGCAAGTTGCCGCTGCGCACCGCCGCTTCGGCGCGTGACAGAATGGCGTCGGTGTCGACGCCGTCACGCGGCTCGACCGAACGCACCTCGAACATCTTTTCCAGCACGCCGCCGATGCCGCCGTCGGCGTCATCCGTTCCGGCCGCGCGCGCGGCGCGCAGCGCGGCGCGCGCGTCATCTGGGAAGCGTTCGCGCAGCGCCGCCTGGGTCACCACCCCGTCGGAGGCCGCCGCCTCAAGCGCCGTCATCGGCGCGTCCACGTTCTCGGCCAGCGTCGCCAGCGGCTCGGCAAAGGGATCGCCGGCCTCGAGCGCGGTCAGCACCTGAGTCAGCGCCGTGCGCGCGGCGGAAATCCGCGCCTCTTCCAGCGCGCGTTCCTCCATCTGGGTGGCTTCGGCCGCGATCTGCTCGATCTCGGCCTTTTCGGCGGCAATCGTCTCTTCGATCGCCAGGCGCTGCTCTTCCATCGAGCCGCGCAGCCGCTCCAGCTCGGCTTCATAGGCCGCAATCGCCTCGCGCGAGACGGTGTCGGCAATCGGCCGTTTCGCCAGCGTCGTCAGGCGTTCGTCAATCGCCGCGATCTCCTCGCGCAGCGCCTCGACGCCGGTCAGCCGTTCGTTCTGCGCCCCCAGCTCGCTTTCGGTGACGCCCAACGCCTCTTGCGTGGTGGCGAGGTCAGCGGCAAGCGTGTCGATCCGCACGGTTACATCGGCGGCCATGCCGGTGATCTGCTCCGACACGTCGTCCAGCCGCGCGGTCTGCGCCTCGAGCGCGGCGCGGGTCTCGGTTTCGAAGCTGTCATCCTGCCCCAGGAAATAGGCGGCACCATAGCCCAGCCCGGCGGCAACGATGCCGCCCAGCACCATCGGCACAAAGCCCCCCCGACGCTCGATCACCTTTTCAGTAACCGGCGGCGCAACCGGCGCCGCCGCCTGCGGCGGCTCGGCATCGTCAAAGACCTCGGGCTCGGGCTCATTGCCGGCATCCGCTCCGGCCTCGTCGGCGGCCATCTCGGCCTGCACCGGATCTGGGGCGGCCAGCGGATCGGCGTCTTCGACACCGCCTTCGGGCGGCTCCGCGCTGTCGCCGGCGGCTGGCGTATCCTCGCCCGACGTCAGCGTGTCGGCCTCATCGGCGGCCAGCGTATCGGCCTCATCGGCGGGAAAGGAGTCATCGCCGCCGGAAATCATGTCGCCCTCATCGACGGGATAGGTATCGTCGCCGGTGGTAATCGTGTCGGCCGCACCGTCCGGGGGGGTCTCGGGGCCCGCAGCCTCATCGGTGGTATCCGAGACCTCCGGCGCATCTGTCCGGTCGTCGGCAGCCGTCTTGTCTTCGGTTTCTTCCGGTTTCGGCTCTTTCGAATTTGACACCAAGGATCACCCTTTCCGAATCTTACTGCTGCGGCGCAATATCATTACCTTATGGCACCCTCGAGGGCCCCTCAAGCGGACTTCCCCCACCAATGACCCCGGCCACGGCTGCGCATATCGCCGCACGATCGGGCCGCGCGGCGATCACCAGCCGCTCTGGTTTCAGGGGCGCTGCACAGCCGGCCACCGCCGGGCTGAGCGCCACGACCCAGAGCGGCGCCCGCGCCCGGGCCTGCCGCACGACGATCTCGGCGCTTCGCGGGGAAAACAGCGGCAGGATCACCGGCTTCTCTGCGTCAAGTAGCGCACGCGCCTCGCGAGTAAAGTCACAGGCCTGCTGATCATAAACGATCGTTTCGCGCGCGTTCATTCCCATCGCGGTGAGCCGCGCCGCCACATCGCCGCGCGCATGCCGGCCGCGCAGGTGCAGCATGCCACCCTCGGGCCGCAACCCGGCCAGATGCGCGACAAGCTGATCGGCGGTTTCGCCCACCATTTCGGCGACATACCCGGCCGCCTGCGCCACCTGCGTGGTCTTGCACCCGACGCAGAAAGCGCGCAGCCCGGGCGGCAGCTTGCCCGCGCGTACGCCATTGGCCGAGGTAAAAATCACCGCCGTCACCCCGGCCAGATCTGGCACCGCCCCCGTGGCCACGATCCGCAGCACCGGCGAAATCACCACGGTGCCGGGCGTGACGCTCCGGCGCAGATCAGCCAGAAAGCTCTCGGCATCGACGCGGGGCCGGGTCAGCAGCAGCGCGGGCGGGTGTTGGGCGGGATTGTTTGCCATCATGGCAAGTGTTACCTGCGCCCTGTTCCCTCCGCAACGAACCGGCGCGTCAGATGACCCAATCGCTCACCCTTCTCGGCCTTGAAAGCAGCTGCGACGACACCGCCGCCGCCGTGGTGCGCGGCGCCCCCGGCGCGGCCCAGGTCTTGGCCTCGGTGGTCGAGGGCCAGACCGGGCTGCACAAGGAGTTTGGCGGCGTGGTGCCGGAAATCGCCGCCCGAGCCCATGCCGAGCGGCTCGATGTCTGCGTCAAGGAGGCGCTGGCCCGGGCCGGGCTGGGCTTTGACGCGCTCGACGGCATCGCGGTGACCGCCGGGCCGGGGTTGATCGGCGGCGTCGTCTCGGGCGTGATGTGCGCCAAGGGCCTTGCGGCGGGCACCGGCCTGCCGCTGATCGGCGTGAACCACCTGGCCGGCCATGCGCTGACCCCGCGGCTGACCGACGGCGCGGCCTTCCCCTACCTGATGCTGCTGGTGTCCGGCGGCCATTGCCAGTTCCTGATCGCCCGCGGCCCCGAGGAGTTCACCCGCCTCGGCGGCACCATCGACGACGCCCCCGGCGAAGCCTTCGACAAGACCGCGCGGCTTCTCGGGCTGGCCCAGCCCGGGGGCCCCTCGGTCGAGGCCGAGGCGGAACAGGGCGCGGCCCGGCGCTTTGCCTTTCCGCGCCCGCTGCTCGACCGGCCGGGTTGCGACATGTCGTTTTCGGGGCTGAAGACCGCCTTGCTGCGCACCCGCGACGGGGTGATCGCCGACAAGGGCGGGCTGACCCGACAGGACCGGGCCGACATGTGTGCCGGGTTTCAGGCCGCCGTGGTGGATGTGCTGGCGGAAAAGACCCGCCGCGCGCTTGCGGCCTATCTCGCCGAGTCGCCGGCGCAGCCGATGCTGGCCGTCGCCGGTGGCGTCGCCGCGAACCAGCCGATCCGCGCGGCGCTGCAAGCGGTCTGCGCCGAGGCGGGCGCGGGCTTTACCGCGCCGCCGCTGGCGCTTTGCACCGACAATGCGGCGATGATCGCCTATGCCGGGCTGGAACGCATGACGCTGGGTAAGGTTGACGACATGACCCTCGCGGCCCGCCCCCGCTGGCCGCTGGACAAAAGCGCCGCGCCGATGCTGGGCAGCGGCAAGAAAGGAGCCAAGGCATGAGTATCGGCGTGATCGGAGCCGGCGCTTTCGGCACCTCGCTGGCCATCTCGCTGGCCGCCGCCGGCCGGGACGTGGTGCTCTGGGGGCGCGATGCCGCCGCCATGGCCGAGATGCAATCCGCGCGCGAAAACGCTCGGCGCCTGCCCGGCGCGGGCTTTCCCGAGCGCCTGACGGCCACCGGCGATTTTGCCGAGGCCACCGCGCCCGACACCCTGCTGCTCTCGGTGCCGATGCAACAGCTCGAGACGTTGCTCACCGACAATGCCGGGACGCTGGCGCAAAAGACTCTGGTGGCCTGCTGCAAGGGGTTTTCCCTGCGCACCGGCGAAGGCCCGGTCAGCCTGATCAGCCGCATCCTGCCGCAGGCACAGGCGGCGATCCTGACCGGACCGAGCTTTGCCGCCGATATTGCCCGGGGGTTGCCCACCGCGCTGACGCTGGCCTGCGGCGACAAGGAATGCGGCCGGAGATTGCAGGAACAGCTCTCGACCCGCAACCTGCGGCTCTATCGCACCACCGATGTCACCGGCGCCGAACTGGGCGGCGGGCTGAAGAACGTGATCGCCATCGCCAGCGGCGTGGTGATCGGCGCCGGGCTGGGCGAGTCGGCCCGTGCCGCGCTGATGACCCGCGGTTTTGCCGAGATGACCCGCATCGCCCAGGCGCTTGGCGCCCGGTCGGAAACCCTGGCAGGCCTCTCGGGCTTTGGCGACCTGACGCTGACCTGCACCTCGACCCAGTCGCGCAACTACCGCTTCGGCCAGGCATTGGGCCGCAACGAGGAGTTTGCCGCCGGCACCACCGTCGAAGGCGCCGCCACCGCCCGCGCCATGCTCGGGGTTGCCGAGCGCCACGGGGTCGAAATGCCGATCACCCGTGCCGTCACCGCAATCATCGCCGGCGAGCTTGACGTCGGCGCAGCGATGGACCAGCTTCTCGCCCGACCCCTGAAGGAAGAGTGACATGCTGATAGCCCTGATCGCCCGCGACAAAGCCGGTGCCCTGCAAACCCGCAAGGACAACCGCGACGCCCATCTCGCCTATATCGAAGAGACCGGGGTGGTGTTTCAGGCCGGGCCGCTGATCGAAAACGACGGCATGATCGGCTCGCTGGTGATCCTCGATGTCGAGAACATGGAAGCGGCAGAGAGCTGGGCGGCGAATGACCCGTATGCCAAGGCCGCGCTGTTCGACAAGGTCGAGCTGATCGAATGGAAGAAAGTCGTCGGCTGATGCGCTATTGGCTGTTCAAATCCGAGCCCTCCACATGGTCCTGGGCGGATCAACTCGCCAAGGGCGCGGCGGGCGAGGAATGGGACGGCGTGCGCAACTACCAGGCCCGCAATTTCATGCGCGAGATGGCCGTGGGCGACCGCGGCTTTTTCTACCACTCGCAAAAGGCCCGCGAGATCGTCGGCATCGTCGAGGTCTGCGCTGCGGCGCATCCCGACAGCACGACAGACGACGACCGCTGGGACTGCGTCGATATCCGCGCGGTGGAGCCGCTGCCGCAGCCGGTGACACTCGACACGATCAAATCCGATCCGGCGCTGTCGGACATGGTGCTGGTCAAGAACTCCCGCCTGTCGGTGCAGCCTGTCGGCGAAGCGGAATGGCGGCATATCTGTGGCCTCGGCGGGCTCTGATCGCGGTTAAGGGCAACAAAACAATTGAAATTGTAAGGAAACCGGTGATCCTGCGGTAAGGTTAATTTCGCCTGAATTCTCGGGCGTGCTTGCAGGGAGCGACTCACATGGATTTTCTCAGCGTCCTCATCGCCGCCGCCGTCGGTTTCGGCCTTGGCGCGGTCTGGTACATGGTGATGGCCGAGCCTTGGATGGCCGCCGCCGGCATCAAGCGCGGGGCGGATGGCAAGCCCGAGGGCGGGCAATCGCCGGCGATCTTCGCGATCACCTTTGTCATGCTGCTGCTGGTCGCCGGAATGATGCGCCACACCTTCGCGCTCTCCGGCGTCGATACCCTGGGCAAGGGCTTTTTGTCCGGCCTGGGCATCGGCTTGTTCTTTATCAGCCCCTGGATCGTCATCAACAATCTCTATGGCGGCCGGCCGTTCAAATTGTCGCTGATCGACGGCGGCTATGCAACTTCGGCCTGCGCGCTGATGGGGCTGGTGCTGGTGCTGCTTTGAAACGACCGGGCGGCAGACGGCAAAAGGGCCCTGACTTCGATCAAGTCAGAGCCCTCTCCTCTCACCCCGGACGCTCCCACACATCCTTCGTGATCTGAATTTCGGCTCCAACCTTTCTGGTCGGGATGAAACTTTAATAGCTTAACGCCGCCCCCGATCCAAATCTTAAGAAGTTAGGGTTTTCCCTAAATCGCGGATAGCTTCATCCCGCTTGGTAAAAATGGAGTAAATGTTCTCCGTCCATCCGCCAGACGGGTCAACAAAACAAGGGCATCCGGCGCGGCCTTGCCCTTTCGCCACCAAGCCCCGGCATTGCCGGTTTTTTTCGACAACCGGAAATGAAAAAGGCGCTTCCTTGCGAAACGCCTCTCCGAATATTCGTCAAATCGGTTTGGCTCAACCGTAGACCGATTCCTTGCCAAAGTGCTTAGTCAGGAGATAATAGACCACCGCGCGGTATTTGTTGCGCTCGGAGCGGCCATAGGTCTCGATCACCGAAGTGATTGCATCCATCAGCTCCGGCCCGTCGCCAAGGCCCAGCTTCTTGACCAGGAAATTGTCTTTGACGGTCTGCAACTCCTCGGGCTGCGTGCCCGCGACCGTCGATGCATCGGCGTTGTAGATCGCCGGGCCGCATCCGATGGTCACTTTGCGCAACAGATCCATATCCGGCTCGGTCCCGCATTTCGTCCGAAGATCATCCGCATATTGCGCAATAAGATCGTCGCGTTTTCCCATGAGTGTCTCCCCTTTTTGTCCCGTACATCCGGGCTCTGGCTTGGCCCCGCGCAGCATCAGACACTCAAAGCGGTCTGGCAACGGTTAATATGGGTGGGGATTTCCCCCTTCGGGGAGCGCGTGGCACAGATGCCGCAGCGGGCCGCCCGATGGCGGCAGAAGGGCGCGCTCCCCCGGGGTCCGAGGGAGCGCGCTGTGGCTCAATAGCGGTAGTGCTCCGGCTTGAACGGGCCTTCCGGCGTCACGCCGATATAGGCCGCCTGCTCGGGCGCCAGCTCGGTCAGCTTGGCGCCGATCTTGGCGAGGTGCAGCTTGGCCACCTTCTCGTCCAGATGCTTGGGCAGGATGTAGACCTGGTTGTCGTATTGCTCGCCCTTGGTCCAGAGCTCGATCTGCGCCAGCACCTGGTTGGTAAAGGACGCCGACATCACAAACGACGGGTGACCGGTGGCATTGCCGAGGTTCAGGAGACGCCCTTCCGAGAGCAGGATGATCTTGTTGCCCGAGGGCATCTCGATCATGTCGACCTGTTCCTTGATGTTGGTCCACTTGTGGTTCTTCAGGCTCGCCACCTGGATTTCATTGTCGAAGTGGCCGATGTTGCCGACGATGGCCATGTTCTTCATCTCGCGCATGTGCTCGATGCGGATCACGTCCTTGTTGCCGGTTGTGGTGATGAAGATATCCGCCGTGGCAATCTCATCTTCCAGAAGCGTCACTTCAAAGCCATCCATCGCCGCCTGCAACGCGCAGATCGGATCGACCTCGGTCACCTTGACGCGCGCCCCTGCACCGCGCAAGCTCGCGGCCGAGCCTTTGCCCACGTCGCCATAGCCGCAGACCACGGCAACCTTGCCGGCCATCATGGTGTCGGTGGCGCGGCGGATTCCGTCGACGAGGCTTTCCTTGCAGCCGTACTTGTTGTCGAACTTCGACTTGGTCACGCTGTCGTTGACGTTGATCGCCGGGAAGGGCAGCTGGCCCTTCTTGTGCAGATCATACAGCCGGTGCACGCCAGTGGTGGTCTCTTCCGAAACGCCCTTGATCGCGTCGCGGGTCTTGGTGAACCAGCCGGGGCTTTCCTTCATGCGCTTTTGGATCTGCGCCTTGATCACCTCTTCCTCTTCCGAGCCCGGCACCGCGAGGATATCCTCGCCCGCCTCGGCCCGCGCGCCCAAGAGCACATAGAGCGTGGCGTCACCACCATCGTCGAGGATCATATTGGCGCCTTCGGGGAAGGCGAAGGACTTGTCGAGGTAATCCCAGTGCTCTTCGAGCGACTGGCCCTTGACGGCAAAGACCGGCACGCCGGCCTTGGCGATGGCCGCGGCGGCATGGTCCTGGGTCGAGAAGATGTTGCAAGAGGCCCAGCGCACATCGGCGCCCAGGTCCACCAGCGTCTCGATCAGCACGGCGGTCTGGATCGTCATGTGCAGCGAGCCGACGATGCGGGCGCCTTTCAGCGGCTTGGCCGCGCCATATTCTTCGCGCAGGGCCATTAGCCCGGGCATTTCGGTCTCGGCGATATCCAGCTCTTTGCGGCCGTAGTCGGCGAGCGAAATATCTCGTACCTTGAAGTCACTGGTCATATCTGCGGTCCTTGCGGTAATAGCGTCGGACGGCAAATAGCACCGGTGCCCTCTCTGGGCAAGGTGAGGGGTGTCAGCCAGAAACGCCGGCCGGGACGGCTGCGCTGTCGTGCCAGTTCTGACCGGCGGCCAGCACGCAAGAGATGCCATCGGGGCGGGTCATTATGATGGTAAAAGTGCCGGAATCGGCCGAGCGCCAGACTTCGATCAGACGCTGCTCGGTCTGCAAGCCGCCACCGGCGAGCGTTTCCGAGAATTTGCTGTTCAGCGAATCGACCAGATTGTCGCGCGGCATACAGGTCGATTGCGCCAGGGCAGGCGGGCCGAGGGCGACGGCGCCAAAAACCAGCGAGGCGGTAAAAAGACGTTTGAACATGGGGCTTCTCCTTGGTCGGGGCCTCATGCAAGCCGGCACGCAGGCCCGGGGTTCTCTGGTATACAAATGCGCACTCCGGCCCTTTGGTTCCATTAACACCGGGTGACGATCTCGTGCTCGGCCGTGGGTTTGGATTTGCAGCGCAGCCGCAACCGGGCTAGGACCGATGCCCGAACGGAGACACCAGATGCCCCCCAAACCCCCGCGCGCATGGCAAAGAATGCTCTCTGGCCGCCGGCTCGACCTGCTCGATCCGACGCCGATGGACATCGAAATCGAGGATATCGCCCATGGCTTGGCTTTTGTCGCCCGCTGGAACGGCCAGACCATGGGCGATTTCGCCTATACCGTGGCCGAACATTCACTGTTGGTCGAGGCGCTGTTCCGCCGGATGAACCCGCGCGCGCCGATCCGCTGGCAGCTTGCCGCGCTGCTGCATGATGCGCCGGAATATGTGATCGGGGACATGATCTCGCCGGTCAAGGCCGCCGTCGGCGCCAGCTACGGCGAGCTCGACAGCCGGCTCACCGCCGCCATCCACATCCGTTTCGGCCTGCCCGCTGCCCTGCCGGTCAGCGTCAAGAAACAGATCAAGCGCGCCGACCGCGTCAGCGCCTGGATGGAAGCCACCCAGATCGCCGGGTTCACCGAAAAAGAGGCCAACGGTTTCTTTGGCCGCCCCGACAAGACCCTGATCGAGGGCCTGTCGATCACCCTGCGCCCCCCGCGCGAGGTGCGTGACGATTTCACCGCCCGGCACGCGGCGCTGCTGCAACTCTGCTGATCCCCGGCTTCTTCCGTTCGAAAACACCGCGGGAAGTGTGAGGGGCTGCCCCCTCACTCCGGCGCCGGTCTCGGGCGCGCCTGCGGCTATTTTGGCGAGCGTTTCGCCAGGATCCGCTGCAAGGTCCGGCGATGCATGTTGAGCCGCCGCGCGGTCTCGGACACGTTGCGGTCGCAAAGCTCGTAGACCCGCTGGATATGCTCCCAGCGCACCCGGTCGGCCGACATCGGGTTTTCCGGCGGCGGCGGCAGGTCGTCCCCCTTGGCCAGCAGCGCATTGGTGATATCGGTGGCATCCGCGGGTTTCGAGAGATAATCGGTGGCGCCGATCTTGACCGCCGCCACGGCGGTGGCAATCGCACCATAGCCGGTCAGCACCACGACCCGGCTGTCGGGCCGACGTTCGCGCAGCACCTCGACGACATCGAGCCCGTTGCCATCGTCGAGCCGCAGGTCGACAACGGCAAAGGCGGGCGGCCGGGCAGTGGCAATGGCGCGGCCGGCGGCGACCGATCCGGCGGTCTCGACATCGAACCCCCGCTTTTCCATCGCCTTGGCCAGCCGCCGCAGAAAGGGTTCGTCATCGTCGACCAGCAAAAGCGATTTGTCTTCGCCCAGTTCGTGCCCCGTCATTTCGGCCAAATCGTCGCTCCTCCCGATCGGTTGCTCACCGTTTCACGCGATTATTGAGAGTGTCCCCGGTCGTGTCAAACCTGCAAACCGGCGCAAAAGGTAGCAGCTGGCAAGTTAATGCACGAAAGTTCTGCACCGTGGTCACAGCCGGTTTCCCGCTCACCCGGCCGCCTCGATGAAACAGGCCGTGCGCGCCGCCATGTCTTCCGGCGAGATGTCGCGGCGGAAGTATTCGACAAAGCCATGCTCGGGCAGCACCAGGTAGGAAAAGGTCGAATGATCGACAAGGTAATATTCGTCGCTCTTGTCCTGTGCCTTGTAATAGGTGCGATAGGCCCGGCTGGCCACCTGCACCTGTTCTTGCGTCCCGGTCAGGCCGATGGCCTTTTCATGGTTGTTATAGGCGAAATCGCCCACAACCTCGGGGGTGTCGCGCTCGGGATCGACGGTGATGAAGACCGGCGTGGCGCTGTGGCCCTGCGCGGCCAGCAGATCGACCGCCTGCGCATTGCGGGCGAAATCCAGCGGGCAGACATCGGGGCAGAAGGTATAGCCGAAATAGAGGATCGAGGGTTCGGTGATCACATCGGCATCGGTCACCGACGCGCCGGCGCTGTCGATCAGGGTGAAGGGCCCGCCGATGGCATCGGTGCCGCCGGCCACGGCCGTGCTGCGGCACTGGGCGAACGGATCGCCCGACGCGTCGCCCTGAAAATACTTGTACCCCACGACGCCGCCAAATGCGATCACGGCTACTCCGGCAAACAAGGCGGCGATGCGGCCCATCGGCTTCTCCTGTAACATGATGATGATTGATCGAAACTCGCGGGAGACGTATCAATCTCGGGTTGGGGATCAAGGGGCAAAACGTAGCAGATGACGGATTTGGGATCGGACTTTCTGACCGAGCACCGCAGAGGCAACTGGGTCCGCCTGCGCACCATGATCATGCTGCGCTGGGCCGCCATCTTCGGTCAGCTCACCGCCCTGATCGTCGCCCAGCGCTGGTTCAACCTCTCGCTCGAGATCGGGCTGTGTTATTTCGCCATCGGCCTGTCGGTGGTGGGCAACCTCGTGGCGATCGCGATCTTTCCGGAAAACAAGCGCCTGAGCTCGACCGAGAACATGTTGATGGGCCTGTTTGACCTGTTGCAGCTGGCGTTCCTGTTGTTTCTCACCGGCGGGCTGCACAATCCCTTTGCCATCCTGATGCTCGGTCCGGTGCTGATCTCGGCGGCGGTTCTGAACACCCGGCCGACGATCTTCATCGCCGCCACCGCCATCCTCATGGTCTCGTTGCTGGCCGTCTATCACCTGCCGCTGCGCACCGAAGAGGGCTTTCTGCTGCGCACGCCCAACATCTTCGTCTTTGGCAAATGGCTAGCCATGGTGATCGCGCTGATCTTTCTCTCGGTCTATTCCCGCCGGGTCACCAGCGAGCTGCACACCATGTCCGACGCCGTGACCGCCACCCAGATGGCGCTGGCGCGCGAACAGAAGCTGACCGATCTGGCCGGCGTGGTGGCCGCCGCCGCACATGAGCTGGGCACGCCGCTGGCGACGATCAAGCTGGCCAGCGCCGAGATCGCCGAAGAGCTGGACGACCGTCCCGACCTGAAGGAAGACGCGCTGCTGATCCGCGCCCAGGCCGACCGCTGCCGCGATATCCTGCGGTCGATGGGCCGCGCCGGCAAGGAGGACATGCAGCTTCGTCGCGCGCCGCTGTCGGAACTGATCCGCGAGGCCGCCGAGCCGCATGAGGAACGCGGCAAGACGATTCACTATGAACATGCGCCGGGCCCCGGCGGCGAATTCACCGTGCCCACTGTCAGCCGCAAACCCGAGATCATCCACGGGTTGCGCAATCTCGTGCAGAACGCCGTCGATTTCTCGCGCGGGACGGTCTGGATCGACACCATGTGGACCGATGACCTGATCTCGGTGCGCATCGTCGATGACGGCGCCGGCTATCCGCCGCAACTGCTGGGCCGGATCGGCGATCCTTTTGTCCGGCGGCGGCGCGGCGAGGCCGACAGGAAGCGCCGGCCGGGGTACGAAGGCATGGGTCTGGGGCTGTTCATCGCCAAGACCCTGCTGGAACGCTCCGGCGCCGAACTGAGCTTTGCCAATGCCTCCGATCCCTATGAGCCGCGCGGCGCGGCGGGCGAAAAATGCGGCGCCGTGGTCGAGGTGATCTGGCCCCGCAGCAAGCTTGACGCCCAGTTGGGCGCAGGATCGGAGCCGTTGGGAGAGAACCGGCCGATCGAGATCTGACCGGCGGGGCAGCAAGACCGCTTAAGACATTGTTAACCTTGGCGTCCGATGGTGAGGCGAGGGAGAGATTCGATGCCTGTCGACCTGACCATCCCCGAAATCACCGTGCTGCTCTTCGGCAGCCTGCTCGGGACACTGCTGACCGCGGTGGCCCTGCGCCGCGCCGGTCCTGTTTCCCTGAACACCCCGGCCGACGACCGGACCTGCTTCGTGTTTTGCGACACCGAGCTTGTGGATGCCACCGGACCGGCCTCGGTGCTGGCCCAGCAGGCCGGATCGGACGCCGGCGACCATTGGCAGGATCTGCGCGCGGTGTTTCGCGCCCGCTTTGGCGATCTGCCCGACCGGCCCGGCGATGTCTTTGCCGCCATGGCCGAGCGCCGCCGCACCTATGCCGCGCTGGCACAGGACGATGGCGGGCGGCTGGTGTTTTCCCGGGTCGGCGACCGGGTGCACGTCTCCCTGCTCGACAATGCGCCCGAGGAGTTCGACCGGCAGATTTCCTTTGATCGGGCCAACGAATTGCGCTTTCTGCGCAATGCGGTGGCCGAGGCGCCGACGCCGATCTGGCTGGTCGATGACGCTGGCCGGGTGAGCTGGCACAACCACGCCTACAGCCGCCTCGCCGCGCAGGCCGGCGCCACGCAACCCGGCGACGAGCCGCTGTTTGCCCTTCCCGAGGATGGCCCGCCCGAGGCCCCGCTGCGCGTGCCGCTGCAACCGGGCGAAGGCGCGGCCACCAACTGGTTTGCGGTCACCAGCCGCAAGACGCCCGGCGGGTTGCTGTCTTATGCCAGCAATATCGACGCCGTGGTGCATGCCGAGCAGGCGCAGCGCAATTTCGTCCAGACCCTGAGCAAAACCTTTGCCCATCTTTCGACCGGGCTGGCGATTTTCGACCGCAACCAGCGGCTGGCGCTGTTCAATC
Organism: Marinovum sp. PR37; assembly: GCF_028807375.1. Taxonomy (NCBI): domain Bacteria; kingdom Pseudomonadati; phylum Pseudomonadota; class Alphaproteobacteria; order Rhodobacterales; family Roseobacteraceae; genus Marinovum; species Marinovum sp. PR37. The sequence goes on from NZ_JARAML010000003.1 coordinate 147,061, forward strand.
CGGCGCTGCTCGATCTGACGTCGATGCCGGTGGACTTTCTTACCGCCAAGCCCAGCCTGGCGGCGTTCTTTGACTATCTGCGCGAACACCAGATCATGCCGGAGCCGAAGAATTATGCCAGCTGGCGCGACAAGATCGGCGCGCTGATCGCCGCCGCCCGCGACGGCCGCTATTCCAAGACCTGGAACCTGCCCTCGGGGCTGACCTACCGGATCACCGGCAAACCGCATCCCGACGGCGCCATCGCCTTTCTGTTCGAGGATATCAGCGCCGAGATCTCGCTCACCCGGCGGTTCCGGGCCGAGCTGGAAACCAGCCACGCGGTGCTCGACCGTCAGGAAAAGGCGCTGGCGGTGTTCTCTCAGCTTGGCATCCTGACCTTTTCCAACGAAGCCTTTCGCCAGATGTGGCGTTTTGATCCCGACAGCAGCTTTGCCGAAACCACGGTGCCCGACGTGCTGCGCATCTGGCAATCGGAATGCGCGCCCTGCCCGGCGTGGGAGGGGTTGCAGGGCTTTGTCACCTCCTTCGGCGAAAGGGTGCCGCGCAGGGCCGAGGTGCTGCACCAGCAACAGGGCCGGCTGGTCTTCTGCGCCGAACCGCTGTCCGGCGGGGCGACGCTGGTCTCCTTTACCCGTCCCAGCCTGTCGCCCGACGCGCCGGAAACGAGCGACCGGTTGCCGGTCGGCCGATGATCGGCCACAATCTGAGGTTTCATGGGTTGCACGGGGCGATGTGCACGGTAATGTCCGGCCATGAACGCCACGCAGATGCTGACCCTGTGCCTGACCTCGCCGGAGGCCACCTGCCGCTTTGCCGCCCGGCTGGGGGCGCGGCTGATGGCGGGCGACGTGCTCCTGCTCGAAGGCGGCATCGGCGCCGGCAAGACGCATTTCTCGCGCTGCCTGATCCAGAGCCGCCTGCCGCTGCCCGAAGACGTGCCCTCGCCGACCTTTACCCTGGTTCAGACCTACGAGACCCAGGGCTGCGAGATCTGGCACAGCGATCTCTACCGGCTGGGCGATGTCTCAGAGGTCGAGGAACTGGGTCTGACCGAGGCCTTCGAGGCGGCGATCTGCCTGGTGGAGTGGCCCGACCGGCTGGGCTCGCTAATCCCGGCCAATGCGCTGCACCTGAAATTCGAGCCCGGCCAGGCCGAAAATTCCCGCATCCTGACCCTGAGCTGGAGCGCGCCACGCTGGGATGACCTGCCCGGAGCGCTCGCCGCATGAGCCGTGAAGAGGCGCTGTTGCACTTCCTCGCGCGAGCCGGGCGGGCGGGCTGGACGCGCCGCGCGCTGGCCGGCGACGCCTCGGCCCGGCGCTACGAACGGATATCCGGCGACACCGGCAGCCTCATCCTGATGGACGCCGATCCCGCCACCTGCGGACCGGTGCAGCCCTTTCTCGCGATCCGCGAGCATCTCTATCACTACGGCTTTTCCGCCCCCGCGCTCTGGGCCGAGGATCAAGAGGCCGGCTTCCTGCTGCTCGAGGATTTCGGCGACGCGCTGTTCACCCGGGTCATGGCCGACGACCCCGCACGCGAGCTGCCGCTCTACCGGTCCGCGGCCGCGCTTCTGGCCCGGCTGCACGGCAAACCGCTGCCGGGCGGCCTGACCCCGATGACGGCCGAAGCCCTGGCGGCCATGATCGCCCCGGCCTTCGACTTCTATGCGCCCGGACAGTCCGGCCAGCTGCCGGCGGTGCAGGCGGCCTTTGCCGAGGCGCTGCGCCCGGTGGCCGCGCAGCCGGCGGTGCTCGCCCTGCGCGATTTCCACGCCGAGAACATGGTCTTTCTGTCCGACCGGAAAGGCGACCGCCAGGTCGGGCTGCTGGATTTTCAGGACGCATTCGCCACCCATCCGGCCTATGATCTGGTATCTATGCTGCAAGACGTCCGCCGCGACGTCTCGCCCGGAACCGAGGAGGAGATCATCGCCTTTTTCATCGCCCGTACCGGAGCCGACAGCGCCACGTTCCGCGCCGCCTATGCTCTGCTGGGCGCCCAGCGCAACCTGCGGATACTGGGCATCTTTTCCCGCCTCGCGGCGGCCCGCCACAAACCGCAATACCTGGCCCTGCAACCCCGCGTCTGGCGCCATCTTCAGGCCGACCTGGCGCATCCCGCCCTGGCGCCGATCCGCGAGGCCCTCGCCCCGCTGCCCAGCCCCGTGGTGCCGGCATGAGCCAGCCCGACGCCGCCCTGCTCTTTGCCGCCGGTCTGGGCACGCGGATGCGACCGCTGACCGACGACCGGCCAAAACCGCTGGTCAAGGTGGCGGGGCGCACGCTGATTGACCATGCGCTCGAGCTGGTGACACCGCTGGGCCTGCCCCGGGTGGTCGCCAATGCGCATTATCGCGGCGACATGCTGGCGGCTCATCTGAACGGCTCGGGGGTGGCGATTTCACATGAGGCGCCGCAGGTACTGGAAACCGGCGGCGGGCTGAAACAGGCGTTGCCGCTGCTCGGCGCGGGGCCGGTCTTTACCCTCAACACCGATGCGGTCTGGCGTGGCCCCAATCCGCTGCATGCGCTTTGCGCTGCGTGGAATGCAGAACGGATGGACGCGCTCCTGCTCTGCGTGCCCCGGGCACAGGTGCATGGCCACAAGGGCAAGGGCGATTTCCTGATCGGCGACGACGGCCGGCTCAGCCGCGGCCCCGGTGCGGTCTATTCCGGGGTCCAGATCATCAAGACCGAGGGGCTGGCGCAGATCGAGGCGCGGGTATTCTCGATGTGGGATCTCTGGCGGCCGATGCTCGCGGCGGGGCGGATGTACGGCCTTGCCTACCAGGGCGACTGGTGCGACGTCGGCCACCCCGATGCCATTGAAATCGCAGAGGACATGCTGGCCTATGTTTGAGCGCCTCGCCGCCCCCCGCGTCTTTGGCCTGCCCCCCGGAGTGGATTTTCCCCAAGCGCTGGTGGATGGGCTTCTGGCGCGGTGCCAGGGTCAGCCGCCAGAGGCGCTGGCGCGGGTCGAGCTGATCGTCAACACCGAACGCATGCGCCGCCGCATCCGCGCGATCTTTGATGCCGGCCCGCCCCGCATCCTGCCCCGAATTCGCGTGCTTTCCGAGGTCGAGCCGCCCTGGACTGCCGAGATCCCCGAACCGGTCGCGCCGCTGCAACGCCGGCTGGAGCTGGTGCAGCTGGTCTCCGGCCTGCTCGAGGCTCAGCCCGACATGGCCCCGCGCGCCGCGCTCTTTGATCTGGCGGACTCGCTGGCCGGGCTGATGGACGAGATGCAGGGCGAAGGCGTGACCCCCGCCGATATCGAAGCGCTCGACGTCACCGACCAATCCGGCCACTGGCAGCGCGCCCGCGATTTCCTGGCGATCGTGCAGCAATTCTTCGATCCCGAGACCGACGCGCCGGATGGCACCGCGCGGCTGCGGATGATCTCCGAGGCGCTGGCGCAGCATTGGCAGAGCGATCCGCCGGAGCATCCGGTGATCCTCGCTGGCTCGACCGGCTCGCGCGGGGCGGCCTCGGCGCTGATGCGGGCGGTGGCGCATCTGCCGCAGGGCGCGCTGGTGTTGCCGGGCTTCGATTTCGACATGAAACCGGCCAATTGGGCGGCGCTGGACCAGGCGCTGGTCTCCGAAGACCACCCGCAATACCGCTTTGCCAAGCTGATGCGCGCGCTGGAGCGTGGCCCCGAGGATGTGCACCACTGGCACCGGGTCGCCGCCCCTTGCCCGCCACGCAACCGGCTGATTTCCCTGGCACTTCGCCCGGCCCCGGTTACCGACGCCTGGCTTGCCGAAGGCCCGAAGCTCAGCGAGCTGGACCGTGCCTGCGCGGATGTCACCCTGATCGAGGCGCAAAGCCGGCGGGAGGAGGCGCTGACCATCGCGCTGCGTCTGCGTCAGGCCGCCGAAACCGGCCAGAGCGCCGCGCTGATCACCCCCGACCGTCAGCTTACCCGGCAGGTCTCCGCCACGCTCGACCGCTGGGGCATCATCCCCGACGACAGCGCCGGCATCCCGCTGCAACTGACCGCGCCGGGCCGGTTCCTGCGGCATGTGGCGGCGCTATTCGCCGCGCCGCTGGATGCGCCGGCGCTGCTGACGCTCTTGAAACACCCGCTCTGCCATTCCGGCGAGGGCCGCAACGATCACCTGCGGCTGACCCGCGATCTTGAGCTGCACCTGCGCCGCCATGGCCCGCCCTTCCCCGATGCGGCGATGCTCACGCGCTTTGCCGAGGACCGCAAGGCGCCGGACTGGGGCGCCTGGCTGGTGCGGCTCTGCGGGCAGGACGGGCGGGGGCCGCTGCCGCTCACCGAGTGGCTGGCGCGACACCGTACGCTGGCCGAAGCGCTGGCGGCGGGGAACACGCGCGACGGCGCCGGCAATCTCTGGGTGCAGGTCGCCGGCATCGAGACCCTGGCACTGGTGCGCAAGCTGGAAGAGGCCGCGCCGCATGGCGGCACGCTCTCGGCGCGCGATTACGTCGATCTCTTCGGCGCGGTGCTCGGGCGCGAGGAACAGCGCGACCGCGACCTCGGCCATCCGCATATCCGTATCTGGGGCACGCTCGAGGCCCGCGTCATGGGCGCGGATCTGCTGATCCTCGGCGGGCTGAACGAAGGCTCCTGGCCGGAGCCGCCAACGCCCGACCCCTGGCTCAACCGGGTGCTGCGCGACAAGGCGGGGCTCTTGCTGCCCGAGCGGCGGATCGGCCTTTCAGCGCATGATTTCCAACAGGCGGTCGGCGCACGCGAGGTCTGGCTAACCCGCGCGGTACGCTCTGACGATGCCGAAACCGTGCCCTCGCGCTGGCTCAACCGGCTGACCAACCTGCTGCGCGGGCTGGGCAATACCGGGCGCGAGGCCCATGCCGGCATGCAGGCGCGCGGCCAGTCGTGGCTGGCGCTGGCCCATGCCGTCGAAAAGGTCACCCCCGCCGCCCCGGCGACGCGCCCCTCGCCGAAGCCGCCCGCCGAGGCGCGACCGAAACAGCTCTCGGTGACCGAGATCAAGCGGCTGATCCGCGATCCCTATGCGATCTATGCTAAACATGTGCTGCGCCTGCGCCCGCTCGACAGTCTGGCCAAGGCGCCCGACGCGCTGTTGCGCGGTATCATCGCGCACAAGGTGCTGGAAGATTTCGTCGACGCCAGCGTGAAACACCCGGACAGGCTCAGCCGGGCCGAGCTTTTGGCGACCACCGCCCAGATTCTGGGCGCGCAGGTGCCCTGGCCTTCGGCGCGGGCGATGTGGCAGGCGCGAATGGCGCGGGTGGCCGATGGCTTCATCGCGGACGAGACCGAAAGGCAGGCCGAGGCGCTGCCGATCCGCTTCGAAGTCAAGGGCGGCCGCGACATTCCGCGCCTGGGCTTCCGTCTGACCTGCGAGGCCGACCGCATCGATCGGGCGCGCGAGGACGGGCGGCTGCTGCTCTATGATTACAAGACCGGCAAGCCCCCCGGCCCGGCCGAACAGAAACATTTCGACAAGCAACTGCTGCTCGAGGCGGCGGTGGCCGAGGCCGGCGGCTTCGAGGGGCTGGCGCCGGCACAGGTCGCGCGCGCGGTCTATCTCGGCCTCGGCTCCAGCCCGGAAAACCGCGAGGCGCCGCTGGCCGAGGCGCCGCCCGCCGCCGTCTGGGCACAGTTCGAGACGCTGATCGCGCGCTACATGGACGAGATCCAGGGCTTTACCGCGCGCCGCGCCATGCAAAAGGCCGGTGACGTCGGCGATTACGACCAGCTTGCGCGCTTTGGCGAATGGGAGCTGACCGACCTGCCCGATGCGAGGCCCGTGCCATGACCCAACGCGACGAGGCCACCCAGCGCCAGATCGAGGCGGCGCACCCCGACCGTTCCACCTGGCTGGCCGCCAATGCCGGCTCGGGCAAGACCCGGGTGCTCACCGACCGGGTGGCGCGGCTGTTGTTGCAGGGCGTGCTGCCCGAACACATCCTCTGCCTGACCTACACCAAGGCCGCCGCCAGCGAGATGCAGAACCGGCTGTTCCAGCGCCTGGGTGACTGGGCGATGAAGGACGACGCGGCGCTGCATCACGCGCTGCACGATCTGGGGATCGAGGGGCATATTTCCGAGGATGCGCTGCGCCGCGCCCGCACGCTGTTTGCCCGCGCCATCGAAACGCCGGGCGGGCTCAAGATCCAGACCATCCACTCGTTCTGCGCCGCCATCCTGCGACGGTTTCCGCTCGAGGCCGGGGTTTCGCCGCAATTCAAGGAGATGGAGGACCGCGCCGCCGCGCTGCTCCAGGCCGAGATCGTCGACGAGATGGCCGACGGCGCGGCCGCCGGAACGGTCGAGGCGCTGGCCGCGCATCTCACCGCCGCCGATTTCGCCGAGATCACCACCGAGGTGGTGCGCCACCGGCAATTGCTGTTCCGGCGCCTGCCGCGGACCGAGTTGCATGCGCTTTTCGGCCTGCCGGAGACGGCTGGCGAGGACTGGCTGCTGGATCAGGTCTTTCTGGGCGGCGAGCTCGAGATGCTGCATCAGATCGCGGATGTTCTGGCCGGCAGCGGCGCCAACGATCAGAAGGCGGCGGCGAAACTGCGGACGATCACCGCGCCCGACCTGGGCGCGCTGGCGGTGCTGGAGGGCGTGCTACTCAATGGTGCCAGCGCCAAGGCCGGGCCCTACAGCGCCAAGATCGGCGGCTTTCCCACCAAGGGGCCGCGCGAGGGCGCGCTGGCCGACGTCATGGACCGGCTCGAAGACCTGATGCGCCGGGTCGAGGCGGCGCGCGATGCCCGTTGCGCCCTGGCGGCGGTCGGGAAAACCCAGGCCCTGCAAGCCTTTGCCGCCGAATTCCTGCCGCGCTACGAAGCCGCCAAGCTGGCCCGCGGCTGGCTCGACTTCGACGACCTGATCCACAAGACGCTGGCGCTTCTGACCGATCGCAAGGTGGCGCAATGGGTGCTCTACCGGCTTGATGGCGGCATCGATCACATCCTCGTCGACGAGGCTCAGGACACCAGCCCGGTGCAATGGCGGGTGATCGAAGAGCTGGCACGCGAGTTCACCAGCGGCGAAGGCGCCCGGGCCGAGACGCCGCGCACGATATTTGTGGTCGGCGACAAGAAGCAATCGATCTATTCCTTCCAGGGCGCCGATCCAGCCGAGTTCGACCGGATGAAGGCCGAATTCGCCACCCGCCTGCGCGCCGCCGATCAACCGTTGCAGGACACCACGCTGCAATTTTCCTTCCGCTCGGCCGAGGCGATCCTGCGGCTGGTCGATACCCTGTTCGAAGCCCGCGCCCGCTCGGGCTTTTCGCGCGAGGAAACCCACCGCGCGTTCAAATCCGACATGGGCGGGCGGGTCGATCTCTGGCCGCTGGTCGAAAAATCCAGCGATGCCGAACAGGGCGACTGGGACGATCCCGTCGACCTGCCCGCCGACACCCACCACAATGTCACCCTCGCCCGAAGGATTGCCGGCGAGATCAAACGGATGCTTGCCGAAAACACCCCGATCCCGTGGAAAAAGGAGCCGCATGGCTGGGCCGGGCGCACCGTGACCCCGGGCGATTTCCTGATCCTGGTTCAACGCCGCTCGGATCTCTTTGCCGAGATCATCCGCGCCTGCAAGGAAGAGGCGCTGCCGATTGCCGGGGCCGACCGGCTCAAGGTCGGGGCCGAGCTGGCCGTGCGCGATCTGGCGGCGCTCCTGAACTGGCTGGCACTGCCGGAGGACGATCTGAGCCTCGCCACGGTGCTGAAATCGCCGTTGGGCGGCTGGGACGAGGGGCAGCTTTACCAGCTGGCCCAGGGCCGCGAACAGAAATACCTCTGGCGCGAGCTGGCGGCGCGGCAGGCGGACTTCCCCGAACTCTGGGCAATGCTCACCGATCTTCAGAACGCCGCCGATTTCATGCGGCCGTATGATCTGATCGAGCGCATCCTGACGCGGCATGACGGCCGGCAGAAGCTGCTGGCGCGGCTCGGCACCGAGGCCGAGGATGGCATCAACGCTCTGCTCAGCCAGGCGCTGGCCTACGAGAAGACCGAGATCCCCAGCCTCACCGGCTTCCTGATCTGGATGGAGACCGACGATCTCGAGATCAAGCGCCAGATGGACGCCGCCGGCGACCGCATCCGGGTGATGACGGTGCATGGCTCCAAGGGGCTGGAAGCGCCAATCGTGATCCTGCCGGACACCGCCAAGCGGACCGTGCAGCTGCGCGACGCCCTGCTGCCGATGGGCGAAACGGCGGTGTGGAAAAGCGCCGCCACCGACTGCCCCCGCGCCATGTCGAACGCGCTGGAAGCGGCCAAGGAGCGGCAAAGGCAGGAACGCGACCGGCTGTTGTATGTGGCGATGACCCGGGCGGAAACCTGGCTGATCGTGGCGGCGGCGGGCGATCTCGGCAAGGATGGCGAGAGCTGGTACGCCGGCGTCGAAACGGCGATGAGCGCCGCCAATGCCGCACCGCAGACCTTCGCCTTTGGCGCAGGGCTGCGGTATGAAAGTGGCGACTGGCCGCGCGTCGCCGCAGTGCCCGAGCCGCCGGAAGACCCTGCCGCCGTTGTCCTGCCGGCCTGGGCCACCTGCCCGGCCGCGGCGCTGCCTGCGCCAGCAGAAACCCGCGCGCCCTCCGATCTCGGCGGCGCCCATGCGCTGGCGGGCATGCTGGGCCAGGACGAAGAGGCGGCAAAGCGCCACGGCACGCTGGTGCATCTGGCGCTCGAACGGCTGTCCGACCTGCCCGAGGCCGCCCGCGACCGGCGGCCCGGGGACGCGCTGCGCGCCCTGGCGCATGACGAGGCCTGCGCGGTTCTGGCGAACCCCGGTCTGGCCGCGCTCTTTGCCCCCGGCACCCTGTCCGAGGTGGCGGTGAGCGCCGATGTGCCCGGGCTCGGCCGGATGCATGGGGTGATCGACCGGCTGATCCTGGACGAGACCCGCGTTCTGGCGGTGGATTTCAAGACCAACGCCACCGTGCCCGACCGCCCCGACGCCACGCCGGAGGCGCTGCTGCGGCAGATGGGCGCTTATGCCGAAATGCTTAAGCATCTCTATCCAAAGCACGAAATCGAAACCGCCATTCTCTGGACCCGGTCGGCCGCGCTGATGACCCTGCCACACGATCTTGTGACGGCCGCGCTGGCGCGCACTACATCGCCTTGACGCCACCGGGGGGCGTACTTACTTTCGCCCTCCAAGCGACCCATACGACTCATCAGGAGAAAGCCCATGGCCACCGTTGCCGTAACCGACGAGACATTCGACGCCGAAGTCCGCAATTCCGACATCCCCGTCGTGGTGGATTTCTGGGCCGAGTGGTGCGGCCCCTGTAAACAGATCGGCCCGGCGCTCGAGGAGCTTTCGGCGCAGTACGACGGCAAGGTGAAGATCGCCAAGGTCGACGTCGACAGCAACCCCGACACCGCTGCCAAGCTGGGCATTCGCGGCATTCCCGCCCTGTTCATCTTCAAGGGCGGCGAGCCGGTGTCCAACAAGACCGGCGCCGCGCCCAAGGCCGCGCTGCAAGGCTGGATCGAAGAGAACATCGGCTGAGATCAGCCCCAGGTTCGCACGTGAAAGGGTCGCCCATCCGGCGGCCCTTTTGCATGGGGCGCGACCGGCCCGGCCCCTTGCATGGGCTGTCCCCGGGTTCCATATAGGCCGAAACCCGAAGCAAGCCCCCCAGGAGGCCCCATGAGCGAAGAATTCCCCGGCTGGCACGGCACGACGATCATTGGCGTCAAGAAGGGCGGCCAGGTGGTGATTGCCGGCGACGGACAGGTCAGCCTTGGCCAGACCGTGATCAAGGGCACCGCCCGCAAGGTGCGCCGCATCAGCCCCGGCGGCTCGGATGTGGTCTGCGGCTTTGCCGGCTCGACCGCCGATGCCTTCACGCTGCTCGAACGGCTCGAGGCCAAGCTGGAGAGCACGCCGGGCCAGTTGGCGCGCGGCTGTGTCGAGCTGGCCAAGGACTGGCGCACCGACAAATACCTGCAAAAGCTCGAAGCGATGCTGATCGTCTCGGACGGTGCCCAGATGTTCGTGATCACCGGCGCCGGCGATGTGCTCGAGCCCGAGCATGACGTTACCGCCATCGGATCGGGCGGCAACTACGCCCTGGCGGCGGCACGCGGGCTGATCGAGACCGACCTTTCGGCGGAAGAGGTGGCGCGCAAGGCGATGGCAATCGCCGCCGACATCTGCGTCTATACCAATGGCAACCTGACGGTGGAGACGATTTCGGCATGACCGAGCTTCTTGCCGCAATTCTTGGCGGTCTTGTCGGCGGTGTAATCGGCCCCATCCTTCTTCAGGAATACCGGGACTGGAAACACGGCAAGACCTGGGCCAAACCCCGGCGGACGCGGCTGGAAGCCATGCTGAAGGACCGAAAGGTCGCCCCGACAGGATGGCGCACGATTTCGCGGCTTTGCCTTGAAACCGGAATGGAAGCAGAAGACTGCCGCACCTTGCTGATCGAGATTGGCGCGCGCGGCGGATTGATCGAAGAAAACAATCAGGAGGTCGAGGCCTGGATCCTCGACGACCCAACAACATGACAGACCTCACTCCCCGCGAAATCGTCTCGGAACTCGACCGGTTCATCATCGGTCAGGCCGATGCCAAACGCGCCGTGGCCGTGGCGCTGCGCAACCGCTGGCGGCGCAAGCAGCTGGCCGATGACCTGCGCGACGAAGTCTATCCCAAGAACATCCTGATGATCGGCCCCACCGGCGTCGGCAAGACCGAGATCTCCCGCCGCCTCGCCAAGCTGGCCAAGGCGCCCTTCATCAAGGTCGAAGCCACCAAATTCACCGAAGTGGGGTACGTCGGCCGCGACGTCGAGCAGATCATCCGCGATCTCGTCGATGCCGCCATCATCCAGACCCGCGACTGGATGCGCGAAGACGTCAAGGCCAAGGCGCATCAGGCCGCCGAGGACCGGGTGATCGCCGCAATCGCCGGCGAGGACGCCCGCGAAGGCACCCGCGACATGTTCCGCAAGAAGCTCAAGGACGGGCTGCTCGACGACACGATGATCGAGCTGGAGCTGACCGACCATTCCAACCCGATGGGCATGATGGACATCCCCGGCCAGCCCGGCAGCCAGATGGGGATGATGAACCTCGGCGATATCTTCGGCAAGGCCTTTGGCGGCCGGACCGTGCGCAAGCGGATGAGCGTACGCGAGAGCTATGACGTGCTGATTTCCGAAGAGGCCGACAAACTGCTTGACGACGAGACGGTCAACAAGGCGGCGCTGGAAGCGGTGGAACAGAACGGCATCGTCTTTCTCGACGAGATCGACAAGGTCTGCGCCCGCAAGGACGCGCGCGGCGGCGATGTCAGCCGCGAGGGCGTGCAGCGCGATCTGCTGCCGCTGATCGAGGGCACCACCGTCAGCACCAAACATGGTGCGGTCAAGACCGACCACATCCTCTTTATCGCCTCCGGCGCCTTCCACATCGCCAAGCCATCGGATCTGCTGCCGGAATTGCAGGGCCGTCTGCCGATCCGGGTCAACCTGCGGGCGCTGACCGAAGACGATTTCGTCCGTATCCTGACCGAGACCGACAATGCGCTGACGCGGCAGTATACGGCGCTGATGGGCACCGAAGAGGTGGCGGTGGATTTCACCGAAGAGGGCATCGCGCAGCTCGCGAAGATCGCCTTCGAGGTCAACGACAGCGTCGAGAACATCGGCGCGCGGCGCCTCTACACGGTGATGGAGCGGGTGTTCGAAGAGCTGAGCTTCCATGCGCCCGACCGCGCCGGGCAGTCGGTGACGGTGGATGCGGACTTTGTCGAGAAGAACCTCGGCGAGCTGACCCGTTCGACCGATGTGAGCCGCTACGTGCTGTGATCAGGGCGTGAGGCCCCGGTCAGGCCCGGAGCGCGGGTGCGCGACCTCAAGATGAGCCGCGCATCTCCTGGGCCGCGGCCCGAAGATGCGCGGCGGCGATAATGACCGGCCGGAGGGGCCGAGACCCCGCCCGCGAAACCCGCGGGCGGGCGCTTCACACCTCTCAGGCCATTGCCCAGCGCTCGGCCATCCTTGCGTTGTCCATGCCCCAGAGGTTGCCCACCGTGCCCGGCACCGACAGCTTGTTCGACACCGCCTGCACCCAGTTGGCGAACATCGGGATGATCACCCCGCCGTCGTCGCGCAGGATCATCTGCATCTCGGTGTACATCTCGCGGCGCTTGTCGCTGTCGAGTTCGGCGCGCGCCGTCACCAGTAGTTCCTGGAATCGCTCGCTGTCCTCGGTGCCCCATTGGCTGTCGTTCCACGGCACTCCGTCCTCGTAAGCGGAAGAGAACATCCAGTCCTCGGTGGCGCGACCCGACCAGAAGGCGGCGCTGAAGGGTTTCTTCAGCCAGACGTTCGACCAGTAGCCATCCGCCGGTTCCTGCACGACGTTGATGTTGATGCCCGCCGGTTTCGCCGAGGATTGATAGAGCTGCGAGGCATCCACCGCGCCCGCAAAGGCCGCCGAAGAGGCCGACAGATCGATGTTGAGCTGATCCATCCCGGCCTCTTTCAGATAAAAGGCGGCCTTGTCGGGATCATAGGGGATCGGCTCCATATCGGCGGCGTAATACTGGTTGGCGGGGCCGATCGGCGTGTCATAGGCGATGCTGCCGTGGCCGAGCAGGATCTTGTCGACCATCTCCTGGCGGTTGATGCCGTGCTTGAGCGCGCGGCGCACGTTGACGTCATCGAACGGCGCGACATTGGTGAGCATCGGGAAGGTGAAATGCCGATTGCCGGTCACCTCCTGGATACTGACCAGCGGGTTGGCATTGAGCAGCGCCTCGGTCTTGACGTCGACGCGGTTGATCGTCTCGACCTGGCCGGTCAGCAGCGCGTTCATCCGCGCCGTGGGATCGTTGATCGCGATGAACTCGATCTCGTCGAAGAAGCCGGCGGCATCGCCCTTGTAGTGGCTGTCGACCCGCTTGCCGACGAACCGCACGCCGGGATCGAAGCTGACCACCTGATAAAGGCCGGTGCCGATACCCTTGGAGATCGCCTCGTCGATCTGGCCGGCCGGGTACATCATCAGGTGATAATCCGACAGCAGATACGGCAGATCGGCATTGCCCGCCGCCAGCACAAGCTGCACCTGATGCTCGCCCAGTTTCTTCATTTCGGTGATCGCAGAGACAATCGGCTTGGCGGCGGATTTCGAATCCTCGGCGACGTGCATTTGCAGCGATTCGATCACGTCGTCGGCGCCAAAGGCCTTGCCGTTGTGGAAGGTCACGCCCTGGCGCAGGTTGAAGGTCCAGGTCTTGGCGTCGGGGCTGGCCTCCCAGCTTTCGGCCAGTTCGCCCACAAGCGTGCCATCGGCGGCCACTTCGGTCAGCGCATCGAACACCGCCCCCTGCGAGGCGTTCTGCATGAAGGCGTCGGTATGGGTGCGTGCATCCCAGTTGTCCGAGGTATTGGCCCCGGCAAGGCCCGCGCGCAGCCGTCCGCCACGCTTCATCTGGGCCTTCAGCGGCAGGCCCGAGGCGGCCAGAACACCGGCAGCGGCACCGGTGCGCAGAAGCCCGCGTCGTGTCAATCTTGTCATAGTCGTCTCCCTGTTTTTGTTATTTGAAATCCCGCCCCTCGTGCGCGATTCGCCCTACATCTTATCAACAGCGGCATCGCCGATGTTATCAACTCCACGTTCTGCCAGCAGTTTGTCGAGCCAGTCCGGATCCATCTCGGGCACCGAAGACAGCAGAAGATCGGTGTAGGCATGATGCGGCGGGGTGAACATCTCGGTCTTGGGCCCCTGTTCCACCACCACGCCATCCTTCATCACCACCACCTCGTCGGCGATCGATCGCACGGTGGCGAGGTCATGGGTGATGAACATGTAGCTGAGCTGCAATTCGTCCTGAAGCCGCGCCAGCAACCGCAGGATGCCCTCGGCCACCAGCTGATCGAGCGCCGATGTCACCTCGTCACAGATAATGAACTTGGGCTCCGCCGCAAGGGCGCGGGCAATGCCGACGCGCTGTTTCTGGCCGCCGGACAGCTCGCTCGGCAGCCGGCCGGCGAATTGCGCCGGGTCGAGCTCGATATGCTCGAGCAGCTCGTTCACCCGGCGACGCTTCTCCTTGCCGCGCAGGCCGAGGTAGAATTGCACCGGCCGGCCGATGATCTGGGCGATGGTCTTGCGCGGATTGAGCGCGGTATCGGCCATCTGATAGATCATCTGTACTTGGCGAAGCTGCATCTTGGAGCGTTTGCGATAGTCCGGCGGCAGCGCCTCGCCATCGAGCAGGATCTGCCCCTGACGGGGCGGCAGCAACCCGGTGATGCAGCGCGCGGTCGTGGATTTGCCCGATCCGCTCTCGCCCACCACAGCGACGGTGCGGGCCTCGTGAATGTCGAAGCTGACGTCTTGCAGAACGTCGATCTTGCCATAGCCGGCGGTGACATTCCTGACCGAGATCACCGGCACTGCCCCCTTGGGCGCCAGCGGCTTTTCCGCATGCTGGAACTCGCGCACCGCCCAGAGGCTCTTGGTGTAATCCTCCTGCGGATGGTCGAGCATCTCGCGGGTCGTGGCCTCTTCCACCTCGTCCCCCTTGAGCAGCACCTTGATCCGATCGGCCATCTGCGCCACCACCGCCAGATCGTGGGTGATGTAGATCGCAGCGGTGTCGAAATCCTCGACGATCTTGCGGATCGCCGCCAGCACCTCGATCTGGGTGGTCACGTCGAGCGCGGTGGTCGGCTCGTCAAAGATGATGAGATCCGGCCGGCAGGACATCGCCATCGCCGTCATTGCCCGCTGCAACTGCCCGCCCGAGACCTGATGCGGATAGCGAAAGCCGATTTCCTCGGGGTTGGGCAGGCGCAGCCGGCGGTAAAGCTCGATACCGTCCTCGGCGCTCTCGCCCCGGCCCATGACGCCATGCACCACCGGTCCTTCGGTGTGCTGGTCGATCAGCCGATGCGCCGGGTTGAAGCTGGCGGCGGCGGATTGCGCCACATAGGCGATGCGTTTGCCCAGCAGGTTGCGCTTGGTATTGGCCGAGGCATTGACCAGGTCGATGCCGTCGAACTCGACCGAGCCGCCGGCAATCCGCACCCCGTCGCGGGTAAAGCCCATGGCGGCCAGACCGACGGTGGATTTGCCGGCCCCGCTTTCGCCGATCAATCCCAGCACCTCGCCCTTGTCGAGCGTCAGGCTCACGCCATTGACGATCCGGCTCCAGCTTTCGTCGCTGCGGCCCTCGAGCACGAGGTCGTTGATCGTCAGCAGGCGGCTCATTCCTTCAACCCCGAGGACTTGTGCAGCATCCAGTCGACCACGAAATTCACCGCCACGGTCAGCAGGGCAATCGCCCCGGCGGCCAGCAGCGGCAGCGTCGCGGTCAGCGGCGAAAAGGCGGCGAAATTGATGAACTGCGCCAGATCGCGCACCATGGTGCCCCAATCCGCCAGCGGCGGCTGGATGCCGACGCCAAGGAACGACAGCGAGGCGATGGTCAGGAAGACAAAGCAGAAGCGCAGGCCGAACTCGGCCAGCAGCGGCGCGAGGGCGTTGGGCAGGATCTCGTCAAAGATCAGATAGCGCAGCCCCTCGCCGCGCAGCTTGGCGGCCTCGATGTAATCCATGACCACGATGTTCAGACCCACCGCGCGCGCCAGACGAAACACCCGCGTCGAATCGATCACCGCGATGATGATCACCATATAGACCGTCAGCAGCCATTTCTCCGATCCCGCCCAGGCGCTGGCGATGGTCATCAGCAGCAGCGCAAAGATCAGCGAGGGGATCGCCATCAACACATCGACGCCGCGGCTCAGCAACTGGTCGAGCCAGCCTTGCAGCGTCGCCGCCAGAAAGCCGAGGCTGCCGCCGATGAAAAAGGCCAGCAAGGTGGTGATGAAAGCGATGCCGACGGTGTTCTGCGCGCCATAGATCAGTCGCGACAGCAGATCGCGGCCGATCTGGTCGGTGCCCAGCGGAAACTCCGGGTTGCCGCCGGTGGCCGGGTTGCCGCCGGGCAGAACGTTGACGGCGTTGAACACCTCGGCCTGGCCATGCGGCGCGATCTGGCCGGCAAAGATCGCCACCACGGCATAGATCAGGATCATCAGGATGCCGAAGGCGGCGGTCAGCGGCATGTTGCGGAACATCTTGCGGCTGCCCGCCGGGCCGACATGCCGGCCCGCCAGGCGAAAGACAAAGGCCGCCAGCGCGAAGATCACAAAGCCCTGCACCGCCCAGCGAAAGAACATCACGCTGGCGCGCGGAATGCCCGCCTCGGTCGCCGTGGGCTGAAAGTAGAACCAGACGCCAAGCCCCAGAAGCAGCGCCGAAAACGCATACCCGAAGGCCACCGCCAACGGCATGTCGCGATAGCGTGGCGCATTGCCGGTGGTTGTCTGTGCGATCCGGCGGCCCAGCCAGCCCAGAGCCAGACAGGCCAGCAGCGCGCCCGAAACGTAAAGCAGAGCGGTCATTTCGGATGCCTCAGACGCGGGTTGGACAGAATCGACAGGATATCCGCCGTCAGGTTCAGCAGGATATAGGCGGCGGCAAAGATCAGGCAGCAGGCCTGCACCACCGGGATATCGCGGATTTTCACCGCATCGACGAACAGCTGGCCGATGCCGGGATAGACAAAGACCACCTCGACCACGACCACCCCGGTGATCAGATAGGCCAGGTTCAGCGCGATGACGTTGATGATCGGCGCCAGCGCATTGGGCAGCGCGTGGCGCACGATGACCCGCATCGGGCTGATGCCCTTGAGCCGCGCCATCTCGATATAGGGCGAGGCCAGCAGGTTGATGATCGCCGCCCGCGTCATCCGCATCATCTGCGCCAGCACGATCAGCGTCAGCGTCAGCGCCGGCAGCATGGTCGCCCGGAGCCGTTCGGAAAACGCCATGCCGTCATAGATGTTCGACAGCGACGGCAGCATCGGATTGAGCACCGCCAGGAACAGGATCAGCATGTAGGCCAGAAAGAATTCGGGGCTGGAGACCGAAGAGAGCGTGAAGATATTGGTGAACCGGTCGAACACCGAGCCGCGATAGAGCGCCGCCAGCACCCCCAGCGCCACCGCCACCGGCACCGCGATCGCCGCCGTCACCCCGGCCAGAAAGATCGTATTGGCAAAGCGTGGCGCGATCTGCGAAGCCACGGTCTTCATCTCGCCACCGCCGAGCGAGGACTGGAAGTTGAGCTGCGCGAAGGAGGTGCCCAGATCGCCGGTCAGGATGGCCCCCAGCCAGCCGACGTAACGCGTCACCAGGGGTTCGTCCAGCGCCAGGTCGCGCCGGATCGCCGCCACCGCCTCGGGCGTGGCGCCCTGACCCAGAATCACCTGGGCGAAATCCCCCGGAAGCGCGTTGACGGCGACGAAAATGACGATGGAAACCACAAAGAGCGTGACAAGGCCCAGAGCGAGCCGCTGAAGTACGATTTTCAAGACGCCAGGCACGTGGCAGGTCATCCCGGTATGGTGAGTGGTTGGGAAAGCCTAGCGATCCCCTCTCAAATGTAAACCGGTTTGATAAATCAGCGCTCGGCCAGATGGTCCATCGCCCGCACCAGTTCCGCCGAGATGCCCGGCTCCGACAGCGCATGGCCGGCATTGCGGATCATCCGCAGCTCGGAATTGGGCCAGCGGCGCGACAGCTCCCAGGCGCGGCGCGGCGGGCAGATCATGTCATAACGGCCCTGCACGATGACCCCGGGGATCTGCGCGATGCGGTCCACCTGGTCGAGGATCTGGCCGTCGTAATCCAGGAAACCGCCATTGATGAAATAGTGATTCTCGAGCCGGGCAAAGGCGCGGGCATACTCCCCCGGCGTCTCGCCGCCATGGCCCGAGGAATAGACCGAGGCCAGCGCGTTCTCCCAGGCCGACCAGGCCTTGGCATAACGGGTTTCCTCGGGAAGATTGCCGGAAAACAACCGCTTGTGATAGGCGGCGATCATGTCGTCCTGCTCGTCCTCGGGGATCAGGTCGGCAAATCGCTGCCAGGTTTCGGGCCAGAACTGCCCGGCGCCGCCGCCATAGAACCAGCGGAGCTCGGCCTGGGTCATCATGAAGACGCCGCGCAGCACCAGCGCCCGCACCGCCTCCGGGTGGGTCTCGGCATAGATCAGCGCCAGGGTGGCGCCCCAGCTGCCGCCGAAGACCGTCCACCGGCCGATGCCAAGCACCTCGCGGATGCGTTCGATATCCGCCACCAGATGCCAGGTGGTGTTGTGTTCGACGCTGGCATGCGGCCGCGACCGGCCACAGCCGCGCTGATCGAAAAGCACGACACGATAGACCCGGGGGTCGAAATAGCGCCGCATCGCCGGGCTGCATCCGCCGCCCGGGCCGCCATGCAGCACCACCACCGGGAGGCCGTCGGGCCGGCCGGACTGCTCGACATAGACCTTGTGGCCATCTCCGACGTCGAGCATGCGCTGATCGAAGGGATCGATCTGCGGATAGAGATATTGCACTGCGCGCTTTTGGCCTGAGAACTTGTCCATAATCATCCTATATGAGACCGAGGGACCGAAAGACCATAGGGAGCATGCCATGCAAACCGCCCAGACCACAGTCGATCCGTCGGAAATCTCGAAATTCGAGGCGATGGCCGCCGAATGGTGGGATCCCGCCGGCAAGTTCAAGCCGCTGCACATGCTCAACCCCTGCCGGCTGGACTATATCACCAGCCAGATCGCCGGCGAGTTCTCGCGCGACCTGAGCGCGCCGCGCCCCTTCGAGGGGCTGCGCCTGCTCGACATCGGCTGCGGCGGCGGGCTGCTCTGCGAACCGATGGCGCGGCTCGGGGCCACCGTGGTCGGCGCCGATGCCGCCGCCGGCAATATCCCGGTGGCGCGGCTGCACGCCGAACAGCAGGGGCTCGAGATCGACTACCGGCATGTCACCGCCGAGGCGATGGTGGAGCAGGGCGAACAATTCGACGTGGTGCTCAACATGGAGGTGGTGGAACATGTCGCCGATCCGCCGGCCTATCTCACCGCCTGCCAGCGCCTGCTGAAACCCGGCGGCATGCAGATCTGTTCGACCATCAACCGCAACCCCAAGAGCTTTGCCATGGCCATCCTCGGCGCCGAATGGGTGATGCGCTGGCTGCCCAGGGGCACCCATGAATGGTCGAAATTCATCACCCCCGAAGAGCTGTTCGAACTGCTCAAGCAATCCGGCATGAACCCGGTCGACCGCAAGGGCTTCGTCTTCAACCCGGTCACCTGGGGCTGGTCGATCTCGTCGCGCGACCTGAGCGTGAACTATGTCACCACCAGCCTGAAACCGGCCTGATACCCCCGCCCTGTCCTCTTGCTTCAAATACCGCGGGGAGCGCGAGGGGCTGGCCCCTCGCTCCGCCACCGGCCCAAGGGCGCCCGTTCAGCCTTCGTCTTCCAGCTTCAGCCGCAGGTCGCGCAGGATCGGCAGCGCCGCCCGGACCCGCTCCTGCCCCAGTTCGCCCACCAGATCGGTGATCAGCGGCGTGATCGCATCCAGCGCCGCATCCCGCGCCTGCACCCCGGCCGGTGAGATCGTCACCAGCTTCGACCGGGCGTCGTCCCAATCGGGCCGGATATGGATGAACCCGGCCGCCTCGAGCTTGCTCAGCGTGTTGGTCATCGCCCCCCGGGTCACGTGAAACGACCGGGCAAGCTGCGCCGGCGTCCGCTCCTGCTTGAAGCGCGCCAGGTGGTTGAGCACCGAAAAATGCGACAATTCCATGCCTTTGGGCAGCATCCGGCTGAGCCGGTTGCGCAACATCTGATCGGCGGTGAACAGCTCCGAGAACAGCGCCACCGCGAGGCCATTGGCAGTCTGATCGGCCATCAGGGTCCTGTGAAGTCACGGTCATGGGTGAGCGAGGGCACCCGCTCGCGGGCTTTGTCCACCGCTTCCCGGCTCAGGTCAACCCAAAGCACCTCCGGCGCCTCGCCGGCCTCGGCCAGGATCTCACCCCAGGGCGCCACTGCCATGGAATGCCCATATGTTGTGCGCTGCTTGCCACGCACCGCATCATGCGTGCCGCATTGCGCCGCTGCCAGCACCCAGGCCCCGCTCTCGATCGCCCGGGCGCGCAGCAACGGTTGCCAATGGGCGGCGCCAGTGACCGGCGAAAAGGCCGATGGCACCAGCAGCACCTCGGCCCCGGCATGGGCCAGCGCGCGGTAAAGCTGCGGGAACCGCAGATCGTAGCAGATGCTCAGGCCGAGGGTGGCAAAGGGCGTCTCGGCCACCACCGCCGCGGTGCCGGGGCGGAAGCCCGCGCTCTCGCGATAGGTCTCGGTCTCGCTGACCTGCACGTCGAACATGTGGATCTTGTCATAACGCTCGACGATGTCGCCCGCTGGTCCGATCAGGAAGGAGCGGTTGGCGAAACGCCCGTCGGCCGCGCCGGTTTTCAACGCCAACGACCCGATCGAGAGCCAGATCCCCCGCCGCGCCGCCAGATCGCGCAATCCGGCGAGGGTGATGTCGTCTTTCTCCTGTTGCAGCACCGCCTGCTGCCGGGACCGGCTGGCCGAGACGCAATTCGTCACCTCGGGCGTCAGAACGAACCCCGCGCCCTCGGCCACCGCGGCGTCGATCCGCGCCGCCGTGGTGGCGAGGTTTTCCGCCGGATCGTCGGTGGACGACAGTTGCAGCAGCGCGCTGCGCATCAGGCGGCGTCGAGCAGCGGGTCGAGCTTGCCGGAGCGTTCCAGCGCAAACAGGTCGTCACAGCCGCCGACATGGGTTTCGCCCACGAAGATCTGCGGCACGGTACGGCCGCCATTGGCGCGCTGGATCATCTCGGGCTTGCGGTCGGGGTTTTGCAGCACGTCGATCTCGTCATAGGCAACACCCTTCTGGTCCAGCAGCCGTTTGGCGGCGTGACAGAAGCCGCAGAGCGGCGAGGTGTAGATTTCAATCCGGGGCATTCTGGCTTTCCTTTGCTGTTGCCCCTTACCTAGTCCTCCCGCACCGCTCTTGCCAGTACACCGGCGCATATCGGCCCGGCGCCCGCCGCACGCAGCGCCGCGCCACAGGCCGAGAGCGTCGCGCCGGTGGTCAGAACATCGTCGATCAGCAGCACCGGGCGGTGCGCCGCCACCCGATGCCGCCGGCCGGGGTGCAGCCGGATCGCGCCCGCCAGCACGGCGCGCCGCTCCTCCCCCGTCATCCGGCCAAGACTGCGGGTGCGCCGCACCCGTTGCAGCAGATCGGGGCAGTAGGACAGCCCCAGCTCGCCCGCCAGCGCCCTGGCCAGCCGCGCGGATTGATTGTAACGGCGTGACATCAGCCGCAGCCAGTGCAGCGGCACCGGCGCCACCAGCATCTGCGGCAGGATCAGCGGCCGCAGCACGCGGGCCAGCCAGAGCGCGCCGATGCGGGCGATGTCATTGCGGTCATTGTGTTTCATCCCCAACACCAGCCGCCGGCCATTGTCATGATAGAGCAGCGCCGCGCGGGCCCGGTCCCAGCCGCGCGGATAGGCAAGACAGGCATCGCAGTGGGCGATCTCGTCGGGGTTGCTGCCCGGCAGGGGCGTGCCGCAGCCGTCACAGACCAGCCCGCCCAGAAACGGCGTGTCGCGCCAGCAGGCCCCGCAGAGACCGAAATCGCTTTCGACCATCTCGCGGCAGATCAGACATTGCGGCGGATAGATCATCCGCAGAGCGGTTTGAACAATCTCTCCCATGGCTCTATCTACCCCACATGCAGCCACGCCTCACCGATACCGCGGCCCTCGCCCGCAACCGCCAGCGCGCCCGTCAGGAGGCGCTGTTCCTGTTTCAGACCGCGCGCGACGACCTTCAGGATCGGCTGACATTGGTTAACAGAACCTTTACGGCGCCGGCGATCGTCACCGGCCAGCCGCAGATCTGGCGGGGCACGCTGCCCGGGGCGCGGCTGGTGGCCGACAGCGACACCCTGGCGCTTGATCAGCAGTCGCATGACCTGATCCTGCACAGCCATGCGCTGCACTGGGCCGAAGACCCGGTCGGCCAGTTGATCCAATGCCGCCGCGCGCTGCGGCCCGATGGCTTCTTTCTTGCCTCGCTGTTCGGCGGCCGCACCCTGCAAGAGCTGCGCGCCTGCCTTGCCACCGCCGAGGCCGAGGTCACCGGAGGGTTGTCGCCGCGCATCGCGCCGATGGCCGAGATCCGCGACATGGGCGGGCTGTTGCAGCGCGCGGGCTTTGCCCTGCCGGTGGCCGATGCCTTTGCGCTCACAGTGACCTATGCCTCGGCGCTGCACCTGATGCGCGATCTGCGGGCGATGGGCGAGGCCAATGCGCTGGACGCGCGGCTGCGCCATCCGACCCGCCGCGCGGTGCTGCTCCGCGCCGCCGAGATCTATGCCGAGGCCCATGCCGATGCCGGCGGCCGTATCCCCGCCACCTTCGAAATCATCGTGCTCACCGGCTGGGCGCCCGACGAGAGCCAGCCGCAGCCGTTGCGGCCGGGATCGGCCAAGGCGCGGCTGGCTGACGCATTGGCAACCCGTGAAACCAAGCTGAATGATTGACGGCGGGAGGACAGTCGTTATCTGTCTCCCGATCCTATGCCAGCGGAGACCCTGATGCGCGACACCAGCCAGCCCGGAGCCACCTGCCCGGCCCATGCCCCGAAAGACCACCCCGCGATCCCGGCGCAGAAATTGGGCATCCTTCTGGCCAACCTCGGCACGCCGGACGGCACCGATTACTGGTCGATGCGCCGCTATCTGGGCGAATTCCTGTCAGACAAGCGGGTGATCGACTATCCGGCGTGGAAATGGCAGCCGCTGTTGCAGCTCATCATCCTGAGCAAGCGGCCTTTCACCTCGGGCGCGGCTTATCGCACGATCTGGAACACCGAGGCCGACGAAAGCCCGCTGATGACGATCACCAAGGCCCAGACCGCCGCGATCCGCGAGACCCTGACCGACCAGTACGGCGACCGGGTGATGGTCGAATTCTGCATGCGCTACGGCAACCCCTCGACCGGGTCCAAGGTGCGCGAGATGGTCGCCGCCGGCTGCACCAAGATCGTGTTTTTCCCGCTTTATCCGCAATATGCCGGGGCCACTTCGGCCACAGCCAACGATCAGTTCTTTCGGGCGCTGATGCAGGAGAAATGGCAACCCACGGCGCGCATCGTCGATCCTTATTTCGAACATCCCGCCTATATCGACGCCCTGGCGCAATCGGTCGAGCGGCGCTACGCCGATCTCGAGACGCGGCCGGATATCCTGGTGTGCTCCTACCACGGGGTGCCCAAGCGCTATCTGATGGAAGGCGACCCCTACCACTGCCAGTGCCAGAAGACGACGCGCCTGCTGAAGGAACGCTTGGGCTGGGCGGATACCGAGATCACCACCACCTTTCAGTCGCAGTTCGGCCCCGAGGACTGGCTCCGACCCTACACGGTGGACGAGGTGGCGCGGCTGGCCCGCGAGGACGGCAAAAAGAACATCGCGGTGATCGCGCCGGCATTTTCCGCCGATTGCATCGAGACGCTGGAAGAGATCAACGAAGAGATCCGCGAGAGCTTTGAAGAAGCCGGCGGCGCGCGCTTTACCTATGTGCCCTGCCTGAACGACGATCCGGCGCATATCGCGGCGCTGAGCACGGTGATCCGCGAGAACCTCGGCGGCTGGCTCGACTGACCGGGCGGCCGGCGCCGAACCGGCCCGATGCAGAATAGAAAAAGCGGCGCCCGAGGACGCCGCTTTCTCTTTTTTCGATCAGGTCGTGCTTAGTCAGCCGAAGCGACAGCAACAACCAGGGCAAGCAGGATCAGCGGAACCAGGATACCGGCCGACGTGGATGCTTGCGTGGTTTCTTCAACGATCACCGGTGCTTCGATGATGACGTCGTCTTTTGCATACGAACCGGCGAATGCGGTCGAAGCTGCTGCGGACAGGGCCGCTGCGAGTGCGAGTTTCTTCATATCATATCCTCCAGATATTCACTTACCGCTCTTTAACCATACTGGTTGCGGCAAGCACCCAAGACTTACCTCGTGGTTTTTTTCTAAGCAGCTTATCTGGGGGATTGCAAACTCATCTTTGTTGTGGGCTCTCGCAGAGCGCCGATTTGTCGTCAAATTAGCAACACTTGTGTGCCCACTTTGGCCCGGCTGAAAAGTTCCGCAATGTGCTGATTATAAAGGCCAATACAGCCGTTCGACGAGCGACGGCCGATCTTGCGCGTGTCATGTGTGCCGTGGATACGGTAGTAGGTCCAACTCAGATAGAGCGCATGGGTTCCAAGCGGATTGTCAGGCCCCGGACCGACGTAATCCGGCCACTCGGGATTGCGCTTTTTCATCGACGGCGTGGGGCGCCATTCCGGCCCCTCGACCTTGCGGATCACCGAGGTGCGGCCGCGTCGCGTCAGATCTTCGGTCAGCGGCACCGAGGTGGGATAAAGCCGGTAGGTCTCGCCGTTCTGCGACCAGTAGTGCAGCGCCCGGCTGGTGATGTCGACGAGGATCGCGCCGTTGGAGAGCGAATTGAAATAGGGCCGCCAGTCGAGCGATCGAAAGCTCGAGATATTGCGCCGCACCGCCGAGGAGATATCCTGCTCGATCTCGATGCTGCCCTGGGTCTGCGCCAGTGCGGGCGCGCCGATCAGTGCGGCGGAACCGGCCACGAAGGCGCGGCGATTCAACTGAGTCGCTGAAGTCTTGGTCATAATCCCGTTCCTCGCAAACGCCGTCATGATCACGACAATTTTAGTGCGCGAAAGCCTCAGTCGCAAATCAAACCGCCGTCAGCGCGCGGATCGCCGCCGAGGTGGGTTTGAAAGGCCACTGCTTTCCGGATAAGTCGGACAAAACGAATTTCGGGTGGATCCAGTCATGAAACGTTTCGCAGTCCTGCTTCTGCCTCTGGTCTTTCTGGTTGCGGCCTGCACCACGACGCCCTCGGGCCCGCCGCAGCTTGGCCCCGACGGCAAGCCGCTGCCCAAGGTCTATCGCCTCGGCGCCGGCGACGAAGGCCGGGTGCAGTTCCGCATGCTCGACGCGGTCAACGCTCTGCGCGAAGCGCGCGGGCTGGCAAACGTGCAGCTCAACGCCCAGCTCAACGCCGCCGCCGCCACCCATGCGCGCGACATGTCGGTGCAGAACCGGCCCTGGCACTTCGGCTCTGACGGCTCTTCGCCGATCGACCGGGTGGCGCGGGTCGGCTATCGCGGCCGGATGCTGGGCGAGGCGATCTCGGAAACCTATGAGACCGAGCTGGAAACCCTGGCCGCCTGGATGGAAGAGCCGGGCACGCGCGACGTGATCCTCGCGCCCGATGCCCGCGACATGGGCTTTGCCTACTTCCAGGAATCCAACGGCAAGATCTGGTGGACCATGGTTCTGGGTGCCCCCGGCGCGCCGGGCTATCGGCCAGATGCCGCGATCGCCACCGGCCCGGCCGGCCTGCAACCGATCGAGGATATCGCCGCCGCCGCGATCAACCTGTCCGAAGACGGCTCCTGAACGCCGTCAAACCGCCGCCCGCGACCGGGTGAGCGACAGGAAGACGTCTTCGAGATCGGCCTCCTGGGTCTTGACGTCGCGAATGCGGATGCCCGCGGCCCGCACCGCGCCCAAAACGTCTTCGGCGCTGGTGTCCTGGCTGCGGTACTGCACGAAGATCGCATCGCCCTTGCGGCTGACATCCAGCCCCGGCGCCTCGGGCAGGGTCTCGACCGCGCCTTCGGGGTGAATGACCATCGCCTTGGCATCCAGCCGCCCCAGCAGGTTGGCGGTGGAATCCCGCGCCGCCACCTCGCCGTGATTGACGATGGCGATCTCGTCGCACATTTCCTCGGCCTCTTCGAGGTAGTGCGTCGTCAGGATGATCGTCATGCCCCGCTCGCGGTTGAGCTTGCGCACGTTGTCCCAGAGCATCTGCCGCAGCTCGATGTCGACCCCGGCCGTCGGTTCGTCGAGCACCAGAATGCGCGGATGATGCACCAGCGCCTTGCCCAGCAGCAGCCGCCGCCGCATCCCGCCCGACAGGGTGCGGGCATAGGCGTTGGCCTTGTCCTCGAGCCCGACCATGGCAAGGATCTCGTCGCTGCGCCGTTCCGATTTCGGCACGCCGTAGAGCCCGGCCTGCACCTCGAGCGCGGCGCGCGGGGCAAAGAACGGATCGAGGTTCAGCTCCTGCGGCATCACGCCGATGGCGGCGCGCGACTGGCGCGGGTTCACATCCTGGTCGAAGCCCCAGATCTTGACCGAGCCCGCGGTCTTGATCACCAGCCCGGCGAGGATGTTGATCAGCGTCGACTTGCCCGCGCCATTGGGGCCGAGCAGGCCAAAGACCGAGCCCTCGGGGATATCGAGATCGATCCCTTTCAGCGCCTCCTTGGCAGGGGCGTTCTTTTGCGCGGCATAGGTCTTTTTCAAGCCGCGAATCTCGATGGCTGACTGGGTCATGCAGAGTTCCGTTTGATCGTGACGCCCTTGGGATACCGTGCCTGACGCCCGGCTTAAACCGGCAATCAGGCCGGCGTCTCCGCTTTGTCGCCGGCGTCGCCCCGCCGCGACAGCGCGGTTTCGATCCGCGCCGCACGGGGATTTTTGCCATCGGCATTGGCCGGCCAGCCTTCGCGCTGCGCGTTGCGGTCGCCGTCGGTCTCTTCGGTCTGGTCGTGAAACAGCACCATCCGCGTCGGATAGGGCATGTCGACCCCCTTGGCATCGAGCGCGTTGTAGACCTCCTTGATCACCCGCGCAAAGACTTGCACCACGTCGGCGCGCGGCGATTTCGTCCACCAGCGCAGACGGACCGTGTTGCCGTCGGCGTCCATCGACCAGGGCAGCGCCTCGGGGGCCGGATCGCCCAGCACACCGTCGACCTGGGTGCAGGTCTCGACCATGATCTTGCAGGCGCGGTCGAAATCGTCGGAACAGCCGATCTGGATGTCATATTGCGAGCGCCGGGTGTCATAGGCGGTATTGACGGTGACCGCATCGGTATAGATGTCGGCATTGGGGATGACGACGCGGCGGCCGTCATAGGTCTTGATCAGCGTCGCCCGGGTCTCGATCCGCTCGACCGTGCCTTCGAAACCGCCCGAGACGATCTGATCGCCGACTTCGAAGGGCTGGCGCAACAGGATCAGGATGCCGGCCAGCATGTTTTGCAGGATGTCCTTGAAGGCAAAACCGATGGCCACCGAAGAGATGCCGAGGCCGGCAAAGAGATCGCCCGGCGTCACCGAGGGCGCGATGATGGTGATCGCCAGCATGACGCCGACGATGATGATCGCCCAGCGCACCAGCGCGCCGCCGACGTCGCCCAGGCTCGGGCGGTCGTGCTTGTGGCCCGCGCGCGCCAGAAGGCGGCCGATCCAGCCGGCAGCAAACCAGAACAGCAAGAGCACGACAAGGCCGACCGCGAGGTTCGGCAGCAGGCGAAAGAAGCCGTCGAGCCAAGTATCGATCTTTTCAAAGATGTTGCCGACGTCCGCGTCAACCTGTTCGATCCCGGTTTCGTCCTGCTCCATCCTGTCCCGCCTTTCGTGCTGCACGTGGCCAAGGACATGGCGCGGCCGCCTGCGAGGTCAAGCGGGCCGGGCCGAAGCTCTTGCCGAAGCGCCATGGATCGCTATCATGCAGCCCGATTGCGCGGCCCGCCGCGCCGACCGGAAACAAGCGAGACTGACATGACCATCGCCCCGCCCGAAACCAAGATCGTTGCCGCCAACCGGGTTGCCTGCGACGGCGGCGAATCCGCGCTGGGCCATCCCCGCGTCTGGCTGATGATCCCGGCCAAGACCGGCTGGGTCGAATGCCCCTATTGCGACACCAAATACGTGCACCGCGATTTCGCCGAGGCGGCGGAAAAATGACGCTGCGTCGCGTCTCGGCGGGGCTTCTGGCACTGGCGGTGGTGGCAACGCTCGCCACCCGCATCGCGCTCAACATGGAGGCCAATGGCACCACGCTGCCCGAGGCGCTCTGGGGGATCTATCGCTATTTCACCATCTGGACCAATACCGCCGTGGCACTGGCCGCCGGGCTGATCGCCCTGCGCGGTCGGCTTGACGGGCGGATCAGCGGCGGGCTGGTGATGGCGATTGCCGCCGTCGGCCTCGTCTATCACGCGCTGCTGGCCCATCTCAGCGATTATGCCGGGCTCGAGCTGCTGCTCGACGAGATGCTGCATACCGTGGTGCCGATCTGGTTCGTACTGCACTGGCTGGCCTTCGAACCGAAAGAACGCGCCCGCCCGGCCGCTCTGCCCGCCTGGCTGGCCTTTCCGGCGGTCTATTGCTTCTATGCGCTGGGCCGCGCCGCGTTCGACGGGGTCTATCCCTATTTCTTCCTCGACATCCCCGAACAGGGGCTGGTGCAGGTGCTGATCAACATCGCCGGGCTGATTGCCGCCTTCGCGGTGCTCGGCGGCATCATCCTGCTAGTGGCGCGCATGCTCTCGGTCCGGCAGCTGGCGCAGCACGGCTGAGGCCGGAAACCGCGGAACCGAAAAAGAGACGCAGAGGGCGGCTGGTCTTGCCCGGCCGGGCGTGGCATGAAACGGGCCGACGCCAGTGGAGGGATGCGCAATGTCGCAACAATTCGGCAAGGGATGCCATCTGCATCTGATCGACGGATCGGCCTATATCTTTCGTGCCTATCACGCGCTGCCGCCGCTGACGCGCAAGTCCGACGGGCTGCCGATCGGCGCGGTCTCGGGGTTCTGCAACATGTTGCAGAAGTTCGTCGAGGACAACGCCGGCCCCAATGCGCCGACCCATGTGGCGGTGATCTTCGACAAGGGCAGCCATACCTTCCGCAACGAC
Organism: Marinovum sp. PR37; assembly: GCF_028807375.1. NCBI lineage: Bacteria > Pseudomonadati > Pseudomonadota > Alphaproteobacteria > Rhodobacterales > Roseobacteraceae > Marinovum > Marinovum sp. PR37. The sequence continues at coordinate 175,810 of NZ_JARAML010000003.1, forward strand.
CTCTACGATCTTTACAAGGCCAATCGCGAGGCCATGCCCGAGGATCTGCGGCCGCAAATCCCGCTGACCCGCCGCGCCACCGAGGCCTTCAACATCGCCTGCAAGGAGCTGGAAGGCTTTGAGGCCGATGACATCATCGCCACCCTCGCCTGTCAGGCGCGCGCGGCCGGGGGGCGGGTGACCATATTGTCATCTGACAAGGATCTGATGCAGCTCGTGGGCGACGGCGTCGACATGCTCGACCCGATGAAGAACAAGCGCATCGACCGCGAGGGCGTGATGGAGAAATTCGGCGTCGGGCCGGAGCGGGTGGTGGATGTGCAGGCCCTGGCCGGCGACAGCGTCGACAACGTGCCCGGCGCGCCCGGCATCGGCATCAAGACCGCCGCGCTCTTGATCAACGAATACGGCTCGCTCGAGGATCTGCTCGACCGCGCCGCCGAGATCAAGCAGCCGAAACGCCGCCAGACCCTGATCGAGAAACGCGAACAGATCGAGATTTCCAAGAAGCTGGTGCAGCTTGATTGCGACATGGTTCTGCCCTTCACGCTGGACGATCTGGAAGTGCGCGACCCGCATGCCGAGACGCTGCTGGCCTTTCTGTCCGAGATGGAATTCCGCACCCTGACCAAGCGCATTTCCGACAAGCTGGGCGTCGAGGCGCCGGCGATCCCGGAGCCGGTGCAAGAGGCGCCGGAGGCGCAGGCCGAGCAGGTGCCTATCGCCCCGGAGACCTATGAATGCGTGCGCGACGCCGCGGCGCTTCAGCTCTGGATCGACCGGATCAACGACCGGGGCTATGTGGCGGTGGACACCGAGACCACCGGGCTCAACGAGATGCGCGCCGATCTGGTGGGCCTCTCGCTCTGTGTCACGCCGGGACAGGCCTGCTACATCCCGCTGGCCCATCGCGCCGCCGGCACCGACGATCTCTTCGGCTCGGACGATCTGGCCGAGGGGCAGATGGACCTCGAGGAATGCCTGGCGCTGCTGAAGCCGGTGTTCGAGGATCCGGCGGTGCTCAAGATCGGCCAGAACATGAAGTATGACGCCAAGATTCTGGCCCGCAACGGCATCAACGTGGCGCCGATCGACGACACCATGCTGATGTCTTATGCGATGAACGCCGGGCTGCACAATCATGGCATGGACGCGCTCTCGGAACGCTACCTGTCGCACAGCCCGATCCCGATCAAGGAGCTGCTGGGCACCGGCAAGGCCCAGATCACCTTTGACAGGGTCGCGATCGACAAGGCCGTCGGCTATGCGGCCGAGGATGCCGACATCACGCTGCGGCTCTGGCAGGCCTTCAAGCCGCAACTGCACCGCAAGAGCGTGACCCGGGTTTATGAACGGATGGAACGGCCGCTGGTGCCGGTGCTGGCGGAGATGGAGATGCATGGCATCAAGGTCGACCGCGACACGCTCTCACGCATGTCGAACGCCTTTTCCCAGAAGATGGCGGCGCTGGAGGACGAGATCCACGAGCTGGCGGGGCGCAAGTTCAACGTCGGCTCGCCCAAGCAGCTGGGCGAGATCCTGTTCGACGAGATGGGCATCGAAGGCGGCAAGAAGGGCAAGACCGGCGCCTATGGCACCGGCGCCGATATCCTCGAGGATCTGGCGACGCTGCACGATCTGCCGGCGCGGGTGCTGGACTGGCGGCAGTTGTCGAAGCTGAAATCCACCTATACCGACGCGCTGCAAGAGCATATCCACCCCGACACCGGGCGGGTGCACACCTGTTATTCGATTGCCGGGGCCAACACCGGGCGTCTCGCCTCGACCGACCCGAACCTGCAAAACATCCCGATCCGCACCGAGGAAGGCCGCCGCATCCGCGAGGCTTTCGTGGCCGAGCCGGGCAATGTGCTGGTCTCGCTCGACTACAGCCAGATCGAACTGCGCATCCTGGCGCATATCGCCGGCATCGACGCGCTGAAAGAGGCCTTCCGCGAGGGCCAGGACATCCACGCCGCCACCGCGTCCGAGATGTTCGGCGTGCCGCTGGACGAGATGACGCCCGAGGTGCGGCGACAGGCCAAGGCGATCAACTTTGGCGTCATCTATGGCATTTCCGGCTTCGGCCTCGCGCGCAACCTGCGGATCCCGCGCGCCGATGCCCAGGGCTTCATCGACCGCTATTTCGAGCGGTTCCCGGGGATCAAGGAATACATGGATCAGACCGTGGCCTTCGCCAAGGAACACAAGCGCGTCGAAACGCTCTTTGGCCGGCAGATTCACACACCCGAGATCGGCGCCAAGGGGCCGCACGCCGGATTTGCCAAACGCGCGGCGATCAACGCGCCGATCCAGGGCACGGCGGCGGACATCATCCGTCGGGCGATGATCCGCATGCCCGAGGCGATTGCGGGGCTGCCGGCCCGGATGTTGTTGCAGGTGCACGACGAACTCTTGTTCGAGGTGGATGCGGCGGCGGCCGAAGAGCTGATTTCGGTGGCGCGCGCGGTGATGGAAGGCGCGGCAGACCCGGTGGTGAAGCTCGACGTGCCGCTGGTGGCGGATGCCGGGCAAGGGGCCAACTGGGCGGAGGCGCATTGATTGGGGCGAATTTGGCGGGCGCGCCCCGGACCTGATCCGGGGCCTCCCGCGCCAAGAGGTCCCAGATCACGTCCGGGACGGGGTCAGGGAAGCTCGGCGGACGGAATCACTTGGAAGAAGGTGCCGGAAGACCACAGCCCGAACCAGCGCTCGCCCTCGACCGCGTGATGCGCGCCGATCTCGACCAGCCGGTAGAAACTCTTCCGGTCGATCAGCGCCTCCAGCTCGGCCCGCACCAACACATAAGGCGACGGCTCGCCGGTCTCGGCATCGCGCTCCACCCGGATCGGCGCCTCCGGCCCCGCCACCGTGAAATCGCCGACATTGGTCTCGAAGGTCAGCACCTGGTCGCGGCCCTCTCCGGCAACCTCGAAATCCACCGCCACAAACGGCGCATCGTCGACGGTGATTCCGACCTTTTCGACCGGCGTCACCAGCACGTAGCGCGCGCCGTCCTTGCGCAGGATGGTGGAAAACAGCCGCACCAGCTCTTTTCTGCCGATCGGCGTCCCGAGATAGAACCAGGTGCCATCCCGTGCGATCCGCATGTCGAGATCGCCGCAATCCGGCGGATTCCACAGATGCACCGGCGGCAGGCCCTTGCCCTGCGACGCCGCCTTGGCCGAAGCGGCGATCCCCTCGGCCGAGGGCTGCACGCGATTTTGTGACGTCATTGCTTTTGCCATTTCCCGTTTCAACGATACACTCACAGCCAAGGACAAAGTGTGCAAGGAGCCTTTTTCATGAATGACGTCCCCGATCTCGTCGCCGAAATCGAGGCGCTGGAAGACAAGCTCGCCCTTGCACGCGCCTCGATCACCAAGCGGTTCATCGGCCAGGAGCGGGTGGTCGACCTGACGCTTTCGGCGCTGCTCTGCGGCGGCCATGCGCTGCTGATCGGCCTGCCCGGCCTGGGCAAGACCCGGCTGGTCGAAACCCTGTCGACCGTCATGGGCCTCGATGGCAACCGCATTCAGTTCACCCCCGACCTGATGCCTGCCGACATCCTCGGCTCCGAGGTTCTGGAAACCTCGTCGGACGGCAGCCGCGCCTTCAAGTTCATCGAGGGCCCGGTGTTCTGCCAGCTCCTGATGGCCGACGAGATCAACCGCGCCAGCCCGCGCACGCAATCGGCGCTGTTGCAGGCGATGCAGGAAAAACAGGTGACCGTGGCGGGCGAAAACCGCACCTTGGCGGCGCCGTTCCACGTGCTGGCCACGCAGAACCCGATCGAGCAGGAAGGCACCTATCCGCTGCCCGAGGCGCAGCTCGACCGCTTTCTGGTGCAGATCGACGTGCTTTATCCCGACCGCGACACCGAGCGCGACATTCTGCTGGCCACCACCGGCGCCACCGAGGAAGCGGCGCATGAGGTCTTTACCGCCGAAGAGCTGATCGCGGCGCAGGCCCTGCTGCGGCGCATGCCGGTGGGCGAAAGCGTGGTCGAGATGATCCTCGATCTGGTGCGGGCCTTCCGGCCGGACGAGCCGGAAGCCTCTGACAAGGTGCGCGAAAACGTCGCCTGGGGCCCCGGCCCGCGGGCCGCGCAGGCGTTGATGCTGACGGTGCGCGCCAGGGCGCTGATCGATGGCCGGCTGGCGCCCTCGGTCGAGGATGTGCTCGACATGGCGCGGCCGGTGCTCACCCACCGCATGGCGCTCAATTTCGCAGCGCGGGCACGCGGCATGTCGCTGAGCGACCTGATCGACGAGACCGCAACAGGCTTGATGCGGGCCGAGGCGGCTGCGTGAGCCACAGCCCCGCCCATCTGCGCGCAAGATCCGAGGCCGAGGCGGCCACCCTGCCGCCGCTTCTGGCCAAGGCCGAGCATCTGGCCGGCACGGTGCTCCTGGGTGAACACGGCCGGCGGCGCGCCGGCATGGGCGACGATTTCTGGCAATACCGGCCGGCGCAACCCGGCGACCGACGGCGCAGTATCGACTGGCGCCGCTCGGCCCGGTCCGATGGCACCTATGTGCGCGAACGCGAATGGCAGATCGCCCAGAGCGTCATGCTCTGGGTCGATCAGGCGGCCTCGATGCGGTTTGCCTCTGACACGGCCTTGCCGGAAAAGGGCGACCGGGCACGGCTCATTGCCATGGCCACCGCCGTGCTGCTGATCCGCGGCGGCGAACGGGTCGGCCTGACCGGTGGCGTGCTGCCGCCGCGTCGCGGCGAGCCCCAGCTGTTGCGGCTGGCGCAGGCGTTTTCCACCGACCAGCCCGAGGATTACGCCGAACCGGAAGCCCGGCTGATGCTGCCGCACGCCCGGGCGATTTTCATCTCGGATTTCCTTGCCGACAGCGCTCCGGTCGAGGCGGCGTTGACCAAGGCGGCCGACCGCGGGGTGCGCGGCGTGATCCTGCAAGTGCTCGACCCCAGCGAAGAGGCCTTTCCCTTCCGGGGCCGCACCATATTCGAAAGCGTCGGCAAGACGGTGCAGCATGAGACGTTGAAGGCGGGCGAACTGCGCGCCCGGTATTTGCAGCGGCTGGCGGACCGCAAGGATTGGCTGACGCAGGTGTCGCGGGCGACCGGCTGGCAATATGCGGTGCACCACACCGACCGCTCGGCGCATGAGGCGCTGCTCTGGCTCTATCGGGCGATGGAAGGCGTGCGATGACTTTGTTTGGTATAGGGTTCCTGTCCCCCTGGTTGCTTTTGGGGCTTCTGGCGCTGCCGATCCTCTGGATCATCCTGCGCGCGGTGCCGCCGGCACCGATCCGGCGGATGTTTCCGGCGGTGGTCCTGCTTCTGGGCCTGAAAGACGACGATCAGGTCACCGACCGCACCCCCTGGTGGCTGCTTCTGCTGCGCATCCTGGCGGTGGCGGCGGTGATCCTCGGCCTTGCCGGGCCGATCCTCAACCCGCGCGAGGCCGGCGAACGCGGCTCCGGGCCGCTGCTCATCGCAATGGATGCAAGCTGGGCCAGCGCCGGCGACTGGGCGGCGCAGCAGGAGGCTCTGGAGGCGCTGCTGCTCGAGGCGCAGCGCGACGGGCGCACCGTGGCGATGCTCCGGGTCAGCGACCCCGAGCCGTTGCAGTTCCAGGCCGCCGAGACCTGGCGGTCGCGCCTGCCGGGGCTGGCGCCGGAGCCCTGGCTGCCCGGTCAAGACCTCTATGCCGAGGCGGAAGCGGCCTTGGATGACGGCGCCTTTGACACGCTCTGGCTGTCTGACGGGCTGGCGCATGACGGGCGCGCCGATTTCCTCGCGGCGCTGGAATCGCATGGCGCGGTGCGGGTGGTGCAATCGGCCCGGCCGCTGGTGGTGATGGCGCCGCCGGGCTTTGCCGACGGGGCGATCGAGCTGACGCTGCGGCGGGTCGAGACCGCCGGCAGCTATGCCGCGCAGATTGCCGCTCATGGCCGCGATCCCTCGGGCAATGCCGCCGTGCTGGCCCGCGCCGGGGCGGAATTTGCCGATGGCGCCGCCGAGGCGCAGGTCTCGCTGTCGCTGCCCGCCGAGCTGCGCGGAAGGATCACCCACTTCGAGGTCGAGGGCCAGCGTTCGGCCGGCGCGGTGGCGCTGTCCGACGATTCCCTCAGGCGGCGCGAGGTGGCGCTGATTGCCGGCCGGGACGACCGCGAGGGGCTCGAGCTGCTCTCGCCGCTGCATTATCTCGAAAAGGCGCTGGAACCGAATGCCGACCTGTTGCAGGGCGCGCTGGGTGACATCCTGCCGGCCAACCCCGATGTGGTGGTGCTCGCCGATGTGGCGACCCTCGCCCCGGCCGAGGAAGACGCGCTGCTCGCCTGGGTGGAAAAGGGCGGGCTGCTGCTGCGCTTTGCCGGGCCCCGGCTTGCCGCCTCCGACGTGAGCCGCGCCGAGGAAGACGCGCTGATGCCGGTGCGCCTGCGCGCCGGCGGCCGCACCGTCGGCGGCGCCATGTCCTGGGGCGAGCCCAAAGCGCTGGCGCCCTTTGCCGAGGACAGCCCCTTTGCCGGGCTGCCGGTGCCGGAGGACGTGCGGGTCAGCGCTCAGGTCATGGCGCAGCCCGATCCGGTGCTGGCCGACCGGGTGATCGCGCAACTGGCCGACGGCACGCCGCTGGTGACCCGCAAGCGGATCGATCAGGGGCAGGTGGTGCTGGTGCATGTCACTGCCAATGCCGAATGGTCGACGCTGCCGCTGTCGGGGCTCTTCGTGCAGATGCTCGACCGGCTGGCGGTCTCCTCCTCGGCCACGACCCCAGATGCCGAAAGCCTCGAAGGCACCACATGGGAGCCGTTGCAGGTGATGGATGCCTTCGGCGCGCTGGAAGATGCCGGCACCCGGCCCGGTGTCGACGGGCCGGAGCTGGTGGCCGCCCGGCTTGGTCCCGATCTCTTGCCCGGTCTCTATCAGAGCGAAGACCGCCGGCTGGCGCGCAACGTGATCACCGCCGAAACCGAGCTTGCCGCCGCCAGTTGGCCGGCGCGCATCCCGGTCGAAGGGCTGAGCCGGCCGCGGGAAACCCCGCTGGCGGGACTGTTGCTGAGCCTCGCCCTGGCGCTGCTGGCGGTGGATGTGGTGGCCTCGCTGGCGTTGGCCGGACGGCTCACCGGCGGGATGAGAACCGCCGCCGTGGTGCTTCTGGCGTTGGGCGCAAGCCCGCCCCCGGCCGCCGCCCAGAGCACCGACGATTTCGCCCTGGCGGTCACCTCGGAGGTGGTGCTGGGCCATGTGCTGACCGGCGATCCGCAGCTCGACCAGATGGCCTATGAGGGGCTGACGGGGTTGAGCGAAACGCTGTTCTTCCGCACCTCGGTCGAACCGGCAGAGCCGATCGGCGTCGATCTCGAGACCGACGAACTGGCGTTCTTTCCCTTTCTCTACTGGCCGGTGTCGGCGGATCAGCCGATCCCCTCGGATGAGGCCTATGCCAAGCTGAACGAATACCTGCGCTCCGGCGGGATGATCCTGTTCGACACCCGCGATGCCGATATCGCCGGCTTTGGCGCCGCCTCGCCCAACGGCCAGCGGCTGCAACGGCTGGCACAGCCGCTCGACATTCCGCCGCTGGAGCCGGTGCCGGAAGATCACGTGCTCACCCGCACCTTCTATCTGTTGCAGGATTTCCCCGGCCGTCATGTCGGCCGCGACGTCTGGGTCGAGGCCGCGCCGCCGGATGCCGAACGGATCGAAGGCATGCCATTCCGCAATCTCAATGACGGGGTGACGCCGGTGGTGATCGGCGGCAATGACTGGGCGGCGGCCTGGGCGATGGACGAGAGCGGCAACCCGATCTATCCGGTCGGCCGGGGCTATTCCGGCGAACGCCAGCGCGAGCTGGCCTATCGCTTCGGCGTCAACCTGATCATGCATGTGCTGACCGGCAACTACAAATCCGACCAGGTGCATGTGCCTGCTCTGCTCGACAGGTTGGGCCAATGACCGGAACGCTCATCTTCGACCCGATGCTGCCCTGGCCGGTGCTGGCGGGCGTCGGCCTGCTGGTGCTCTTTGCCGCCGGGCTGGCGCTCTGGCGCGGACTTTCCGGCTGGGGCCTCAGGCTTCTCGGCGGCCTGGTGGTGCTCGCCGCGCTGGCGCAGCCGGCCTATCAGGAGGAAGACCGCGCGCCACTGACCGATATCGTCATGCTGGTCGAGGATCAGAGCGCCTCGCAGCAGCTCGACGACCGCGCCGAGGTGACGGCGCAGGCCGCCGAAACGCTCGAGGCGCAGCTTTCGGCCCGCGACAATACCGAGGTGCGGCGGGTGCGCGTCGGCGACGGCGAGGGCGATCTCGGCACCCAGATGATGACCGCGCTCAATTCGGCCCTGGCCGAAGAGCCGCGCGGGCGGATCGCCGGGGTGATCGCGCTCTCCGACGGCCGGGTGCATGACATGGCCCGCGCGACGCAACTTCCGGCGCCGATGCACCTGCTGATGACCGGCCATGACGACGATTGGGACCGGCGGCTGATCGTGTCGAACGCCCCGGCCTTTGCCATCCTCGGCGAGCCGGTCACCCTGACCCTGCGGGTCGAGGACAGCGGCGCCGCGCCCGAGGCGGCCCGGACGCCGCTGCATGTCTCGGTCGATGGCGGCGAACCGATGGAATTCGACGTGCCGCTGGGCGAGTATATCGAGATCCCGGTCACCCTGCCGCATGGCGGGCGCAACGTGCTGCAATTCACCGTGCCGGAGGCCGAGGGCGAGCTGACCGGGCGCAACAATACCGCGTTGATCCAGATCAACGGCGTGCGCGACCGGCTGCGGGTGCTGCTGGTCTCGGGTGAGCCACATCCCGGCGGCCGGACCTGGCGCAACCTTCTGAAATCCGACAGTTCGGTCGACCTGGTGCATTTCACCATCCTGCGCCCGCCGGAAAAGCAGGATGGCGTGCCCGTGCGTGAGCTGTCGCTGATCGCCTTTCCCACCCGCGAGCTGTTTCTGGAGAAGATCGACGACTTCGACCTGATCATCTTTGACCGCTACAAGCGGCGCGGCATCCTGCCGGCGATCTACCTCGACAACGTGGCGCGTTATGTCGAAGAGGGCGGCGCGGTGCTGATCGCCTCGGGCCCGGATTTCGCCAGCGCCGATTCGCTTTATCGTTCGCCGCTGTCGGAGGTGGTGCCGGCCGCGCCCACGGCACGGGTGATCGAACAGGGCTATGCGCCCAGGGTCACCGAACAGGGCGCGCGCCACCCGGTCACCGTGGGGCTGGGCGATCCCGAGACCTGGGGCCGCTGGCTGCGCCAGATCGAAGTCGAGCCGGAACGCGGCGATATCCTGATGTCCGGCGTCGAGGACCGGCCGCTGCTGGTACTGGACCGGGTCGGCGAGGGCCGCGTCGCGCTGCTGGCCTCGGACCATGCCTGGCTCTGGAGTCGCGGTTTCGAGGGCGGCGGGCCGCAGCTCGAATTGCTGCGACGGCTGGCGCATTGGATGATGAAGGAGCCCGAGCTCGAGGAAGAGACGCTTTATGCCGAGGCCAGCGGCCAGACCATGCGGATCATCCGCCGCACGCTGGACGAAGCGGCCGGGCCGGTGACGGTGACCGGGCCGGACGGCGCCGAGGTGGTGCTCGAGTTGGAGGAGGTCAGCCCGGGCCGCTTCGAAGCGGTCTACGAAGGCCCGGAGATCGGACTCTACCGGCTGCGCGACGGCGATCTCGAGAGCGTGATCGGCCTGGGGCCGGCGGCACCGAAGGAATTCGAGCAGACGATCGCCACCGGCGCGGTGCTGGCGCCGCAAATCGACAGCCTGCGCGGCGGGGTGATGCCGCTCGACGACGGTCTGCCGCGGATTCGCAACGTGCGCGAAGGCCGGCCGGCGGCGGGGCGTGGCTGGATCGGGCTGACCCCGCGCGGCGCCTTCGAGACCCGCGACGTGACCCAGGTTGCCCTGCTGCCGCCCTGGCTGGTGCTGCTGCTGGCCTCGGGGCTGATCGTCGGCGCCTGGCTGCGCGAGGGGCGCCGCTAGGACCGGGGGGGGGCGCTGCCCCCGTCCCTGCGGGACTCCCCCGAGGGTATTTTCGGCAAGAGGAAGATATCAGTAGGTGCCGCGGCCCGCCGGCGAGAGCTTGACCTTGATCGGGCGGGACGACCAGCCATCCTCGGTGCAATGCACCCGGATCATCACCATGCGGATGCCATCGGGGATCATCACGCCGCGCAGCGAGCGGGTGAAGGGCTGTTCGTTGACATGCGGATGGGTCAGCCTGCGGAAGCCCAGCCGGTTGCCGTGGCGGTCGAGCACCTCCCAGCCATCGGCATAGTGATCCCAGCCGGTGTCGGCATGGCGCAGGGTGACCTCGAAGAGCCAGCCCATGTCGGGCTTGCTGACCTGGACCTTGACAATCTCGGGTTCGGCGGCCCGGGCGGTGAGTGGCAGCATGAGAAGCAGGGCGGCAATGGCGGCGCGGATCATCGGATCTCCGGTGTTTGCGCGGTCTGACCTTCGTCGGCAAGCAGCGCCTCGCGCGATTGCGAGGCAAATTCCCGGCGGTAGACCACGGCCAGCGTGAAGAGCACCGCCAGTATGAGAGGAACCGCGCCCAATAGCCATGCCGTCGCGGCCATGGCGAAGTAAATTGATCGTAATCCCTTGTTATAACTTCGTGCGGCGGTGATGTTGAGCGCCGCCGCCTTGCGCGCCCGGGGGTAGGCCGCCGGATCGGCCGGATCATTGGGCACCGCCGCCATGATCACCGCGCAGTAGCCGAACAGCCGGTGCGACCAGACGAATTTCAGGAAGCCGTTGACCGCCAGCAGGATCACCACCAGGAGCTTGAGTTCCCAGACGATGATCGGCGCGGTGTCGAGGGTGAGATCCTGGGCCACGCCGGCCAGGCGTTCGGCATTGCCGATCAGCGCCAGCATGCCGCCAATGGCGATCATGCAGGCCGAGGCAAAAAACGCCGTGCCCTGCCGCAGGATGCCGAGGATCTGGCTGTCGAAGATGCGCGGATCGCGGGTGACCATCTGCTCCATCCAGACGCGGCGGTATTCGGCGGTGAGATGCGAGACCGAGCCGCGCTTGCCGGGGTTTTCGATCACGAAACCGATGCCGATCCAGGCAACGAAGAGCAGCGTCAGCGCGGCGTAGTCCCAGGCGGTGAAGAAAAAGAGGCGGTCGGTCCAGGTCATCGCAGCACCGTAGCCGCGGCCGCGCGCAAGCGAAAGAGGGGCTGCGCGACAAGCGGGTTGCACTTTGGGTTAATTGGTTATATTTTCTTACCAATATCAGGAGAGCACCATGGATATGCCCCCTCCCCGGCCAGAGCGGCTGGCGCTGAAAACCGAGCTTGTGGCGCGGCTGACCGAGGCCTTGGGGCCAACGGGCGTGATTCATCAGCTGGCGGAACTGCGGGCCTATGAATGCGATGCGCTTTCGGCCTATCGCTGCCCGCCGATGGCGGCGGTGCTGCCGCGGGACACCGCCGAAGTGGCCGCCGTGCTGCGCATCTGCCACCGGATGTCGGTGCCGGTGGTGCCGCGCGGCGCCGGCACCTCGCTGGCCGGGGGCGCGCTGCCGACGGCGGATTGCGTCATCCTGGGCGTGGCGCGGATGAATGCGGTGCTGGAGACCGATTTTGCCAACCGGGTGATCCGGGTGCAGACCGGGCGCACCAACCTGAGCGTGACCGGCGCGGTGGAGGAGGACGGGTTCTTTTACGCCCCCGACCCCTCGAGCCAGCTCGCCTGCGCCATTGCCGGCAATATCGCGATGAATTCCGGCGGGGCGCATTGCCTGAAATACGGGGTGACCACCAACAACCTGCTCGGCGTCACCATGGTGCTGATGGATGGCAGCGTGGTCGAGATCGGCGGTGCGCATATGGACGCCGGCGGGCTCGACCTTCTGGGGGTGATCTGCGGCAGCGAGGGGCAATTGGGCGTGGTGACCGAGGCCAGCTTGCGCATCCTGCCCAAGCCCGAGGGCGCGCGCCCGGTGCTGATGGCCTTTGACAGCAATGCCGTGGCCGGGGCCTGTGTCTCGGATATCATCAAGGCCGGGATCCTGCCGGTGGCGATCGAATTCATGGACCGGCCCTGCATCCGCGCCTGCGAGGATTTCGCCCAGGCCGGCTATCCCGATTGCGAGGCGCTGCTGATCGTCGAGGTCGAGGGCTCGGAGGCCGAGATCGACGACCAGCTGACCCGGATCAAGGCGATTGCCCGGCGCCATGACCCGCTGGAACTGCGCGAGGCGCGCGATGCCGATGAGGCCGGGCGCATCTGGCTCGGGCGCAAGAGCGCCTTTGGCGCCATGGGGCAGATCAATGACTACATGTGTCTCGACGGTACGATCCCGGTGTCGGCGCTGCCGCAGGTGTTGCAGCGGATTGGCGAAATGAGCCGCGACTACGGGCTGGAGGTGGCCAATGTGTTTCACGCCGGCGATGGCAACATGCATCCGCTGATCCTCTATGACGCCAACAAGCCCGGCGATCTCGAGCTTTGCGAGCGCTTCGGGGCGGATATCCTGAAGCTCTGTGTCGAGGTCGGCGGCTGTCTGACCGGCGAGCACGGGGTCGGCATCGAGAAACGCGACCTGATGTGGCACCAGTACGAGGCGGCGGATCTCGAGGCGCAGATGGCGGTGAAGGATGTGTTTGATCCGGCCTGGCTGCTCAACCCGGCCAAGGTGTTTCCGCTCGATGCCTCCGAGGCGCGGCGCGGGCGGCCGGCGGCGGCGTGAATGCGGCCTCGGGCCTGCCCGAAGGCAATCTCAAACAGAAGAAGACGGATCATGCGACCTGACAGCGAGGCCGAACTGGCGGAGATGATTGCGGCGGCCGAAGCGCCGCTGCGGATAGGCGGCGGCGGGACGCGCGATGTGGGGCGCGCGATTGCGGGTGACATGCTGGAGACCGGCGGGCTGTCGGGCATCCGGCTTTACGAACCCGGCGCGCTGACCATGGTGGCCGGGGCCGGAACGCCGCTTGCCGAGATCGAGGCGGCGCTGGCGGCGGAAGGCCAGCGGCTGGCCTTTGAACCGGGCGACTGGCGCGGGCTTCTGGGCACCGAGGGCGAAAGCACCATCGGCGGCGTCGTGGCGGCCAATGTCAGCGGGCCGCGGCGGGTGACGGCGGGGGCCTGTCGGGATTTCATGCTGGGAGTGCGCTTTGTCGATGGCGCCGGGCGCATCGTCAAGAACGGCGGGCGGGTGATGAAGAATGTCACCGGTTACGACCTGGTGAAGCTGATGAGCGGGTCCTGGGGCACCTTGGGCGTGCTGAGCGAGGTCTCTTTCAAGGTGCTGCCCGAGGCCGAGGCCAGGGGGGTGCTGCTGTGCGAAGGGCTGAGCGACGTGCAGGCGGTTTCGGCCCTGTCGCGCGCCCTTGGCGCACCTTGGGAGGTCAGCGGCGCGGCGCATTTGCAGCGCGGTCTCGACGGGGCGCCGGTGACGATGATCCGGGTCGAGGGGCTGGCGGATTCGGTCGCCTATCGCTGCGGAGAATTGCAGAAGCTGCTGGCCGATATCGGCGATTTCACCGTGGAGCGCGATCCCGAGCGGACCGCGGCCGGCTGGCGGTATATTCGCGACGTGGCGCCGTTTCACGGGCGCGCCGGCGAGGTCTGGCGGCTTTCGGTCACGCCGAGCAAGGCGCCGGAGATCGTCGCGCGGCTGGACGGGGCCGAGGCGGTATACGACTGGGGCGGCGGGCTGGTCTGGGTGCTGGTACCCGACGGGACGCCGGTGCGCGCGGCCCTGACCGGCGGCCATGCGACGCTGTTCCGGGCCTCGGCGGCACGGCGGGCCGAGGCCGGGGTGTTCCAGCCCCAGCCCGCGCCGCTGGCGGCGCTCGAGGCCGGGCTGCGGGCGAAATTCGATCCGAAGGGCATCCTCAATCCGGGGCTGATGGGGTAACAGATGCAGACGACATTCACCGAAGAGCAATTGCAGGATCCCGGCACAGCGCGGGCCAACGAGATCCTGCGCGCCTGCGTGCATTGCGGCTTTTGCACTGCCACCTGCCCCACCTACCAGGTGCTGGGTGACGAGTTGGACAGCCCGCGCGGCCGCATCTACCTGATCAAGGACATGCTGGAGAACGAGCGGGTGCCCGACCCGACGACGGTCAAGCACATCGACCGCTGCCTGTCCTGCCTGGCCTGCATGACGACCTGCCCGTCGGGCGTGCATTACATGCACCTAGTCGATCACGCGCGGGAATATATAGAGAAGAACTACGACCGGCCCTGGGGTGACCGGGCGCTGCGCTGGCTGCTGGCGCGGATCCTGCCTTATCCGGGGCGGTTCCGGCTGGCGTTGCTGGGCGCCAAAATCGGCCGGCCCTTTGCGCGCTTTCTGCCCGATCCGCGGCTGCGCGCCATGCTGGAGATGGCGCCGAAGCGCATTCCGCCGGTCAGCCGCAACGACGATCCGCAGAGCTTTGCGCCCGAGGTGCCGCGCAAGAAGCGGGTGGCGCTGATGACCGGCTGTGCGCAGAAGGCGCTCAACACTGATATCAACGACGCCACCATCCGCCTGCTGACCCGGCTGGGCTGCGAAGTGGTGGTGGCCCGCGGCGCCGGCTGTTGCGGTGCGCTGACCCATCACATGGGCAAGACCGGCGAGAGCCATGCCGCGGCGGCAAAGAACATCCGCGCCTGGACGGCCGAGATCGACGGCGCGGGCCTGGATGCCATTGTCATCAACACCAGCGGCTGCGGCACCACGGTCAAGGATTACGGACATATGTTTCGCAACGATCCGCTGGCGGCAGAGGCGGCGCGGGTGTCGGAGATCGCGATGGATATCAGCGAGCTCTTGATGACGCTCGACCTGCCGGAAGGCGCCGACAAGGGGCTCTGCGTGGCCTATCACGCCGCCTGTTCGCTGCAACACGGGCAAAAGATCAAGACCCATCCCAAGACCCTGCTGAAACGCGCCGGTTTCACCGTCGCCGAACCGGCCGACAGCCATCTGTGCTGCGGCTCGGCCGGCACCTACAACCTGATGCAGCCGGAGATTTCCGGCCAGCTCAAGGCGCGCAAGGTCACGACACTCGAGGCGGTCAGCCCGGATGTGATCGCCGCCGGCAACATCGGCTGCATGATGCAGATCGGCAGCGGCACCGGCGTGCCGGTGGTGCATACGGTCGAGCTTCTGGATTGGGCCACCGGTGGGCCGACGCCGCCCGCGCTCGCGCCGGAATGATACACCGAAAATGCCGCATTTTCGCCCAAAGTGCTTGATAGCCCGGTGAAAAGACCATCGGGAGGCAGACCGTGCGCATCCTTTTCCTGCTTTTCGCCGCGCTGCTTTCGGCGACGGCGGCCTGGGCTGACATCCATCGCCTGCGACAGCTCAACACCGGCGACGAAAGCCGGGGATGGGAGGCCGTGGGCCGGGTCGATTTTGACACCTCGGGGTTCTGCACCGGGGTGCTGGTGGCCCCCGACCTGGTGCTGACCGCCGGGCATTGCCTTTATGACAAGACCACCGGCCGCAAATTCACCGCGTCGGAAATCCGCTTCAGCGCCGGGCTGCGCAATGGTCGCGCCTCCGCCTATCGGGCGGTGAAACACGCGGTACTGCACCCGCGCTATCGGTTCTCGCGCAACACCGATGCCGCCCAGGTCAGAAACGACGTGGCGCTGCTGCAACTGGCCCGGCCGATCCGCACCACCGAGGTGGCGCCGTTCGACACCGCCGGCCGGCCCGGGCCGGGCGCGCGGATCAGCGTGGTGAGCTATGCCCATGACCGCGCCGAGGCGCCCTCGCTGCAAGAGGCCTGCGAAGTGGTCGATCGGCGGCGCGGCGTGCTGGTGATGTCCTGCGATGCCGATTTCGGGGCCTCGGGCGCGCCGGTGTTTTCGCTGGCCAGCGGCGAGCCGCAGATCGTGTCGCTGATCTCGGCCAAGGCGGAATCGAACGGCACGCCGGTCTCGCTCGGCACCTCGCTGGCAGAGCCGCTGGCGGTGCTGATGGTCGAGCTCAAGGCCCAGTCGCTGTTCCGGCAGGCCTCTGACAGAACGCGGCCGGGCGGGGCCAAGTTCATCCGCCCCTGAGCCGATGCCGATTGCGATCACGCTTGCGTGATCTTTCGTCCGAGGCGGGGTTCCGGCCCTCTTGAAACCGCGAGATCCATCCCCAAATCAGCCCTGTCCGGACGCCACAACGGGTCTGGACGCCTGACGCGCCTGTCCCGAAGGGAAGGCGCAACATAATGGTATCGCTCAATGGAGGATGACCCATGCGTAGCTTTGATTTTGCACCGCTTTACCGTGCAACCGTCGGCTTTGACCAAATGGCCGACCTTATGGATCGCGTTCTGGCCAATGATGTCCAGTCGCAGACCTATCCCCCCTACAACATTGAAAAGACCGCCGAAGATGCCTATCGCATCTCGATCGCCGTCGCAGGCTTTGCCGATCAGGACCTGAACGTCGAGGTGAAGGAAAAGGCGCTTGTCGTTTCGGCCCGCAAGGCCGAAGAGGACGAAGAGCGCAGCTATCTGCACCGCGGCATCGCCACCCGTGCCTTTGAACGCCGGTTCCATCTGGCCGATCACGTCAAGGTGGTGGGCGCCAGCCATGAAAACGGCATGCTGCACATCGACCTCGAGCGCGAGATCCCCGAGGCGCTGAAACCGCGCCGGATCGAGATTGCCAACGGCACCAAGGCGATCGAGAAAGACGTGGTTGACGCCAAGGCCGTCAACTAACGCACTTCGGCCCGTGTTCCGAGCCCCTCGGGTGTTCCGGGGGGCTTTTTCATGTCCGGGTGCCGTTTGCCTCTGGCAACCTCGGGCCGTTCTGCCATGATCCCCGCCGGGGGCGCAGACATGAAACTCGATCACATCGCAATCTCCGGTGAAACCCGCGATGCCGCCGCGGCCCATGTGCAGGCGACCCTGGGCATGGCACTGCGGCCGGGGGGCGCACACCGATATTTCGGCACCCACAACCACCTGCTGGGGCTGGCCGAGGGGCTCTATCTGGAGGCGATTTCGATCGACCCCGCGGCCCCGGTGCCGGCCTATCCACGCTGGTTCGGCCTCGATGACTTTGCCGGCGCGCCGCGGCTGACAACCTGGATTTGCCGCACCCAAGACCTGTCGACGCTGGTGCGCGACCTGCCCGAGGCGGGCGAGATCGTGGCCCTGGAGCGCGGCGATCTGAAATGGCGCATGGCGGTGCCGCCGGACGGGCATCTGCCCTTCGATGGCTGCTTTCCGGCCCTGATCCAGTGGGACAGCCCGACCCCGCCGGGCGAGACCCTGCCATCCTCGGGCTGCACGCTCGAATCCCTCACGGTCGCGCATCCCGAGGCCGACCGGTTGCACCAGCGGCTGGCGCCCTATCTGATGGACGCCCGCGTGCAGTTTCAGCCCGGATCGGCGCATCTCGAGGCGCGCCTGACGGGCCCGGCCGGCCCGGTAACCTTGCGATGATCGTCCGTTCGGCGAAGCCGCGCGACGCCCGCGGCATTGTCGATCTGGTCAATCCGGTGATCCGCGACACCGCCATCACCTTTACCACCGCCGAGAAATCCACCCGCGATATCGTCACCGCGATCCGCGACGGTGGCGCCTATTTCGTGGCCTGCGACGGCGACCGGATCATCGGCTATGCCTGTTACTTCCCGTTTCGCAGCGGGCCGGGCTATCGCCATACCAAAGAGCATTCCATCGCCCTTCTGCCCGAGGCGCGCGGCACCGGCGTCGGGCGGCGGCTGATGGCGCTGCTCGAGGACCACGCTCGCGCCCGCGAGGTGCATTCGCTCTTTGCCGGGGTTAGCGGCGAAAATCCCGATGGCGTCGCCTTTCACAAGGCGATCGGCTTTGCCGAGGTGGCGCGGCTGCCGGAGGTCGGACACAAGTTTGGCCGCTGGATGGACCTGGTTCTGCTGCAAAAAATGTTATGATTGTCACACTGACTTATGCCGCGCTGCGGTATAGGCTTGTCGCATGTCGATCTGGTCTCGCATATCCGCCGCCCTTTCCGCGCTTGCCAGCGGGGAACCGCTGAGCGACGTCTTTGACCGCCTGCGCACCCCGCCGGAACGCAGCGTGGCCTTTACCATCGCCGTCATCGCCCTGGGCGCCAAGATGGCCAAGGCCGACGGGCTGGTCAAAAAGGTCGAGGTCACGGCCTTTCGCGAGGTGTTTTTCATCGCTCCCGAGGACGAGGCGCAGGCCGCCCGTGTCTTCAACCTCGCGCGGCAGGACGTCGCCGGCTATGAGGATTACGCCCGCCGCGTGCGCGCGATGTTCGATGACACCCGCGCGCCGCTGACCGACCTGCTCGAGGGGCTGTTTCACATCGCCGTCTCCGATGGCAGCTATCATCCGGCCGAGGATGAATTCCTGCGCAATGTGGCCGCGATTTTCGGGCTGGATGATCGCCAGTTTCTGGCCCTGCGCACCCGCTTTGTCCCGGATGCCGACAAGGATCCCTATTCGGTGCTCGGCGTCAGCCCCGACATGCCGCTGGCCGAGATCCGCCGGATCTGGCGTCAGGCGGTCCGCGACAGCCACCCCGACCGGATGATCGCGCGCGGCGTGCCGGAAGAGGCGGTGCGGATGAGCGAAAAGCGCCTGATCGACATCAACAAGGCCTGGGAAGAGATCCAGGCCAGCCAGAGCGAACCCGCCTGATCAGGGCCGGATGGTGATCGGCGTGCCGTTGCGCACCATGGCATAGACGTCGCGCATCTCGGCATTGCTCACCGCGATACAGCCCGCCGTCCAGTCGCGCCCACCCTTGCGGTTCTTCCACGGTCGGCCGTGGATGAAGATGTCGCCACCGGGGCTGACCCCGGCGTCCCGCGCGCGGCGGATGTCCTCTTCATTCGGGTAATCGATGCCGATCGAGAGATAGAAGCTGCTGTTGGGATTGCGCCGGTCGATGCGGTATTCGCCCTCGGGGGTGCGGCCGTCGCCCTCCTGCGCCTTGTGGCCGGCGGGCGCAAATCCCAAGCCCACGTCATATTGTTCGAGCACCTGTGTGTCATGCAGCAGATACATCTTGCGCGCGCCCTTGTCGACGACCACGCGGGTGACCTCGGGGCCGGTATATGTATAGAACTTGCTGCACGCCGTGGCCGTGAGGGCCAAGGATACCAACAGGATTGCTCGAAGAACCCGCATCTGCACTGCCCCGGTTTTGATTTTTTCCCCTTATACCATGGGGCAAATCAGCCGCGAAGAGGCTTTATCTGCGCTGAGCGTCTTCCAGCCGTTTCTCGATCGCCTCAAGCCGCACCAGAACCTCGTCGCGATAGGTGTTGGTGGCGGCGGTATCCTCTTCGCTGTGAGCGTCCTGCATCGAGTTGACGATCAGGCCGACCAGAAGGTTCACCACCGCGAAGGTGGTGACCATGATGAAGGGCACGAAAAACGCCCAGGCGTAGGGATAGACCTCCATCACCGGGCGCACGATGCCCATCGACCAGCTTTCCAGCGTCATGATCTGGAACAGCGAATAGGCCGAGGCGCCAAGATCGCCGAACCAGTCGGGGAAGCTGTCGCCAAAGAGCTTGGTCGCCATCACCGCCGCGATATAGAAGATCAGCGCCATCAGAAGGAAGACACTGGCCATCCCGGGCAGCGCGGTCAGAAACCCCTCGACCACCCGGCGCAGGCGCGGCGCCACGGTCAGCAGGCGCAGCACCCGCAGGATGCGCAGGGCGCGCAGCACCGAAAGGCCCTGCGCCGCAGGCACCAGCGAAATGCCGACGATCACGAAATCGAAAATGTTCCACGGCCGGCGAAAGAAGCCGAGGCCCTGGGCGTACATCTTGAGCGCCAGTTCCACCACGAAGACCGCAAGGCAGGCCATGTCGAGCGCCACGATCAGCGGGCCGGCCTGCGCCATCAGCGGATCCGAGGTCTCGAGCCCGAGGATCACCGCGTTGAACAGAATCACCCCGATGATCGTGTTGCGCACCCATGCCTGTTCCAGCCATGCCGCCAGTCTGTCCCGCATCTGCCTGCCCCTTTTGTCCGGCGTCAGATATGTGCGCGCGAAAACCGCGCTGCAAGCTCGATATGGCTGGACCAGCGGAATTGGTCCACCACCTGCACCCAGTCGAGCAGATAGCCGCCGGCCCGCAGCACCGCCGCATCGCGCGCGAAAGTGACCGGGTTGCAGGAGACAAAGCCCAGCACCGGCACCTTGCTTTCCGCGATCTGGCGCACCTGCGCCTCGGCCCCGGCGCGCGGCGGGTCGAGCACCAGCGCGTCGTACCGCTCCAGCTCCTGCGGCAGCAGCGGGTTGCGAAACAGGTCGCGGGCTTCGGTGGTGACCTTCTTCAGCCCCTCGGCCTTGCGCCAGCCCTCGTCGAGCGCCCGCAGCATCGCGGCCTCGCCCTCGACCGCATGCACCTCGGCGCCGCGCGCCAGCGGCAGGGCGAACGTGCCGCAGCCGGCAAAGAGATCGGCGACATGGCCGGCCCCACCCACCGCTTCGATCATCGCCGCCGTCAACACCGCCTGGCCATGGGCGGTGGCCTGAAGAAAGGCGCCGGGCGGCGGGACGACACGGATGCCGTCAAAGCGCTGGCCCGGAGGGGTGCGCATGGCGATCGGCTCGTCCTCCCAGACCAGCCGGGCGATCCGCTGCTGGCCGGCCAGCTCCGCCAGCGCCACCCCGAGCGCGCGATCCAGCGGTTTGCCGCCCCGGGCCAGCACGTCCAGCCCGTCCTCTGACAGGGTGATCTGTACCGACACTTCGCCCTTGCGACTGCCACCCAAGGCCGCCAGCGCTTCGGCCAGCGGGCGTGCGGCCAGCAGATCGGGATGCAGCAGGTGGCAATCGGGGATCTCGACGATCACACCCGAGGCACGGCCGTGAAATCCCGCCATCGCGCCTTTCTTGGTGCGCCGGGCGGAAAAGGTCGCCCGCCGGCGGCTCTGCGCCGGCGAGGTGGCGATGGGGCGAAAAGCGGCCTCGATGCCCTGGGCCGACAGCGCGCGGATGACGATGTCCTGTTTCCAGCCGGCGACGAAGTCATCCGAGGCATGCATCAGCTGACAGCCGCCGCAGGCCTTGAAATGGCGGCAGGGCGGCGCCACGCGATGCTCCGAGGGCGCGAGGATCCTGACGTCGCGCAGCCGGTCCCCCTCAACGGTGCCGCTGACGGTCTCGCCGGGCAGGGTCAGGGGCGCAAACAGCGGGCCTTCGGCGATGCCGTCGCCCTGATGGCCGAGGCGGAGTATGTCATGCTGGGTCATGCCCGGGCTTTTGCCTGCAATCGCCGGCGCTGTCGAGAGAGGCGAGAAAGGCCCGCACCGCCCGCGGCGAGCGCAACACATGCCCCGGCAGGCCCGGACGCACACCGATCAGCCGGGCCAGGATGGATTTGCCGCCGCCCGGCTGGCCGACGATCGTGATCCGCTTCATTCCGCGGCTTCGACCAGGTTGAGGAACCCGCCCGACTGCCGCTCCCAATAGCGCGCGTAGAGCCCGCCCTTGTCGAGCAGCGCCTCGTGGCTCCCCTCTTCGACGATCCGGCCCTTGTCGAGCACGACGATGCGGTCCATCCGCGCGATCGTCGAGAGACGGTGGGCGATGGCCAGCACGGTCTTGCCCTCCATTACCCGTTCCAGCGCCGATTGGATCGCCGCTTCGACCTCGCTGTCCAGCGCGCTTGTCGCCTCGTCCAGCACCAGGATCGGCGCGTCCTTGAGGATGGCCCGGGCCAGCGCGATCCGCTGCCGCTGGCCGCCCGACAGCTTGACCCCGCGTTCGCCCAGATGCGCGTCATAGCCGGTGCGATGCTCGTGGTCCTCGAGATCGAGGATGAAATCATGCGCCTCGGCGCGTTCCGCCGCCGCGATGATGTCTTCCTCGGTGGCGTCGGGCCGACCATAGGCGATGTTGTCGCGCGCCGACCGGTTGAACATGGCGGTTTCCTGGGTGACCATGCCAATCTGGCGCCGCAGGCTCTCCTGAGTGACGCCGGCAATGTCCTGCCCGTCGATGCAGACCTCGCCCTTTTCGGCGTCGTAGAGCCGCAGGAGCAGCGCCACCAGCGTCGATTTGCCGGCCCCCGAGGCGCCGACGATGCCAAGCTTTTCCCCCGGCGCGATTTCAAGGCGGATGTGCTCGACCCCGCCGATATCGCGGCCATAGGCAAAATCCACGTCGCGAAAGGCGATCCTACCGTCGGTCACCTTTAGCTGCGTGGCATTGGCAACATCGGTCAGCCCATGCGGCGGGGTCAGCGTGCGCATGCCGTCCTCGACCTCGCCGACATTGGCATAGAGGCCCATCAGCGTGAACGAGACCCAGCCGGTCATCTGCGCCAGCCGCAGGCTGACCGCGCCGGTAGCGGCAATATCGCCCGCGCTGACCAGCCCGCGCGACCAGTACCAGAGCGCGCCGCCCACCAGCAGCACCGGCAGAACGCCGGCCAGCGCCATCAGCCAGAACCGGAACTGCACCGAGACCTGGCCGAAATCGAGCTGTCGGTCGCGAAACCGCGCCATCGCGCCCAGCGCCGCCTGATCCTCGTGATCGGCGTGGGCGAACAGCTTGACCGTCTTGATGTTGGTCACCGTATCGACGACCTGGCCGGTCACCATTGCCCGCGCCGAGGCCCGCGCCTTGGAGCGCAGGCGGATCCGCGGCATGAAATAGCGGATCATCAGCAGGTAGCCGGCGATCCACAGCAGGAGCCCAAGGGCGATCCGCGCATCGACGGTGCCCAGCAGCAGGATCGAGCCCACCACCGAAGCCAGGGCAAAGAGCACCGTATGCACCACCTCGACGACCACATCGGTGATGGCGCGGGCGGTCTGCATCTCCTTTTGCGCGATCCGGCCGGCAAAATCATTGTCGAAAAAGGTGACATCCTGCCCCAGCGTGAAGCGATGCAGCCGCGACAGCACGAGGCTGAGCAGATTGGGCTGCAACACGATCGATTGCAGCCAGGCCGAGGCCATCAGAACCAGCGGTCGCAGCAGCAGGAAAAACAGCGTGACACCGATCAGCAACCAGAGGTTTTCAGCAAAGACGCTCTCGGCCGTGCCGTTCAGCGCCGCGTCCACCACCAGCCCCAGGGTCATCGCCGCCAGCACCTCGAGCACCCCGGCAAAGGCCGAGGTCGCGCCGGCGATGCCGATCACGCCGAAGCTGCCCCTGAGCGCCCAGCGCAAAAAGGCGCCAAGGCTGCGCGGCGGCGGCGTATCCGCCTCGGCAAAGGGATCGATCCAGGATGGTGCCGTCATTCCGCTGCCTCCGTTTCTTCCGTCTTGCTCTGGTCTTCGACCGCCAGGAACCCGCCGGACTGGCGCGCCCAGAACCCGGCATATAGCCCGCCGCGGGCCAAAAGGTCGTCATGGCTGCCCTGTTCGACGATGCGGCCGTCATCCATCACCAGGATCCGGTCGAGCTGGGCAATCGTCGAAAGCCGGTGCGCGATGGCAATCACCGTCTTGCCGGCCATCATGCCGTAAAGCGTCGACTGGATCGCCGCCTCGACCTCGCTGTCGAGCGCGCTTGTCGCCTCGTCCAGGAGCAGGATCGGCGCGTCTTTCAGGATCACCCGCGCCAGGGTGATCCGCTGCCGTTGCCCGCCGGACAGCTTGACGCCGCGTTCGCCGACCTGCGCGTCATAGCCGCGCCGGCCTTTCTGGTCTTCGAGATCGAGGATGAACGCATGGGCCTCGGCCTGTTTGGCGGCGGCGATCATCTCGGCTTCGGTGGCGTCGGGGCGGCCATACAGCAGGTTGTCGCGGATCGAGCGGTGCAGCAGCGAACTGTCCTGTTGCACCATGCCGATCTGTCGCCGCAGGCTGTCCTGGGTGACCTGCGAGATGTCCTGCCCGTCGATCAGGATGCGGCCGCTTTCGGCGTCATAGAACCGCAGCAGCAGCTTCACCAACGTCGATTTTCCGGCGCCCGACCGCCCGACCAGCCCGATCTTTTCGCCCGGCGCGATGCTCAGGCTGATCCGGTCCAGCCCGCCGCGCCCGCGTCCGTAATGATGCGACAGCCGGTCCAGCTCGATCCGCCCGTCGCCGAGCTGCAAGGGCGTGGCCTCCGGCCCGTCGCGCAGGGCGATCGGCTGGGCGATGGTTTCCATGCCTTCCCTCACCACGCCCAGCTCGCGAAAGAACGAGGTCAGCGCCCACATGATCCAGCCGGTCATGGCATTGAGCCGCAGGGTCAGCGCCGTCGCGGCGGCCACCGCACCGACACTGGCAAGCCCCTGCATCCAGAGCCAGAGCGCCCAGCCGACCACCCCGACGATCAGAAAGCCGTTCAGCAGGGTCAGCACCACATCCATGATGGTAAAGATCCGCATTTCGGCCTGAAAGGTCCTGCGCGCGCGCTCGATCGCCTCTTTGGCAAAGTCCATCTCGCGGCCATGGTGGGCAAACATCTTGACCGAATGGATGTTGCTGTAGGCATCCACCACCCGGCCTGTCACCTCGCTGCGGGCGTCGCTTGCCGCCTGCGAGGCGGGGCCGACGCGCCTGATCGTCCAGCGGATCAGCAGGCCGTACAACCCGAGCCAGGCCAGCAGCGGCAAGGACAGCCGCCAGTCGGCCTGCCCCAGCAGCACCACGGCGCCAACCACATAGGCCAGCGAAAAGGTGATCGCGTCGAACACCTGAAACACCGCCTCGCCGGCGGCGGGCGGGGTCTGCATGATGCGGTTGGCAATGCGGCCGGCAAAATCGTTCTCGAACCAGCCGACCGACTGGCGCAGCACATGGGCATGGGCACGAAACCGGATCAGCGTGCCGAAATTCGGCAGGATGGTATTGTTGAGCAGCGCCACATCCACCGCCTGCAACACCGGCCGCAGCACCAGCAGGAAGACCGCCAGCGCAATCAGCCAGCCGCCGTAGTCCTGCCACACCTGCTCTGGTGACCCCGCGAGGATGTCGACCACCCAGCCCATCGCCCAGATCAGCCCGATCTCGATCACCGCCACCACCACCGACATCACGGCGGCGACGGCAAAGACCCGTTTGAACGGCTGCGCATAGGCCAGGAGAAACGGCCAAAGCCGCTGGGGCGGATGATCCGAGGCGGGGTAGGCACAATAGGGATCGACAAGATTTTCGAAAAATTTGAACATGGAGCGCTCCTGCGAGCAAATGGGCAACTGATGGACATGGCGTGGAACATCCACGCAAACAGAGAACGTGGCTTAGCCGTGGCGGAAGCTGATCTCTGTTTCCATGCTGCACTCTCCTGTTCAGATGCGCCTTTCATACCCCGACTGTGACGGTTTGTCACCCCCCGGGGGGGCGGGT
Source organism: Marinovum sp. PR37 (assembly GCF_028807375.1). Lineage (NCBI taxonomy): Bacteria > Pseudomonadati > Pseudomonadota > Alphaproteobacteria > Rhodobacterales > Roseobacteraceae > Marinovum > Marinovum sp. PR37. Next base: position 201,031 of record NZ_JARAML010000003.1, read on the forward strand.
CAGTCCTTCCGCAGCAGTTCGTCGCGCGTCAGTTCGAAGCCGGAGGTGATCCAGAGCGTTTCGAGCAGCCGCAGTCTTTCGCCCAGCGCCGGGCCTTCGTACTCCGGCATAAGATCGGCGGCCCGGATCGGAAACACCGCGTTGGCGCCCTCTTCCATCTCGGCAAAGGCCTTGCGGTCGATATGTTCCTGCAAGAGCGCGGCGCGCAGGGCGAGCAGCTTCTCCGATTCCTCCGCGCCATGGCGATAGCCGATCTCGGCCGGCGGCGTGGCGGCGCCGACCTCGTGGCGAAAGAAGGCAAGCGCCTTGGCCTGGGCCTTCGACAGCCGCAGCCGCTCGGCCACATCCTCGCCGCCCAGCGCCGCCAGCCGCAACACCGGGTCGGGGGCAAGGCCGGCCTCGTCCTCGACATAGACCAGCGGCCCCAGCGCGGAAATGACGGCGCCCGGCAGGATGCGCAGCAGCACGCCGGCCTTGTCCATCGCCGCCACCGCGCGGGTCGGATCGGGGGCCGAGAGCAGCTTGATCATCTCGGCGCCGACACGTTCGCGCGACAGGGTTTCCAGCCCGTCGAGGTTGTCGGCAATCGCCGCCAGCGCCTCGCGGTCGAACCCGCCCTTTGCGCGACCATACCAGGCGTTGAAGCGGAAAAACCGCAGGATGCGCAGGTAATCCTCCCGGATGCGCGCCGCAGGATCGTCAATGAACCGCACGTGATGCGCCTTGAGATCGTCGAGCCCGCCCACCGGATCGCGCACCGCGCCCGAGGCATCGGCATAAAGCGCGTTCATGGTGAAATCGCGGCGCCGGGCGTCCTCTTCGATGCTATCGGCAAAGGCCACCACGGCACGGCGGCCATCGGTTTCGACATCCCGGCGATAGGTTGTGATCTCATGCGGCACCTTGTGCGAGATCACGGTGACCGTGCCATGATCGATGCCGGTGGGTACTGCCTGCAAACCGGCTGCGCGGGCCAGCTCCATCACCCGTTCGGGGCGCGCGTCGGTGCTGATGTCGATGTCCGCCACCGGTTCGCCCATCAGTGCGTTACGCACGCAACCGCCGACGAAATAGGCCGAATGACCGGCCTCGGTCAGCATCGCGCAGACCGCTTGGGTCGCCGGGGTGATCAGCCAGTCGCCTGTTATCCTCATGCCACCATCCTGTCTGCCAGCCCGCGCAGGATACGGGCCGTCGCACCCCAGATGTAATAGGGGCCGTAGGGCACAGTGTAATAGGACCGCCGTAGCCCGCGCCAGCGCCTTGATTGCACGGAAAACCGCGCCGGATCGGCGAAATGGGTGAGCGGCACGGTGAACACCTCGGCCACTTCGCCCGGTTCCGGCCGCGGGGTGAAATCGCCTCGGACCCGCGCCACCACCGGCGTCACCAGAAAGCTGGTCACCGTCTCATGCGTCGGCAAGAGGCCCAACACCTCGACCTGCGCCGGATCGAGCCCCACCTCCTCCTGCGCCTCGCGCAGGGCGGCAGCGGTGACATCGGCGTCGCCCTCATCCTGCTTGCCACCGGGAAAGGCGATCTGGCCGGGGTGATGTTTGAGCGCCGAGGAGCGTTTGGTCAGGATCACCTGCGGCACGCCGTCCTGCATGACAAAACCCGCAAGCACGCCGGCCGGGCGCAGCTTGCGGGATTGCGGAAGCTTGAAATCCGGGTTCAGATCGAAATCCGACGAGGCCGCGCCATCCCGGGACAGCGCGGCGACGAGCGGATCGAGCGGATCAATCGTCATTCGCCTCGAAACCCACGGTGGCGGGGTCGAGATCGTAATGCGCACCGCAGAACTGGCAGTCGGCGGTCACCCGGCCGTCTTCCGTGGTCATCTTTTCGATGTCCTTGGCGGAATAGATCGACAGGCTCTGCCGCACCCGATCCTCGGAACAGGTGCAGCCGAAATGCACCGGCTGGGTCGGATAGACCCGCGGCTGTTCCTCGTGAAACAGCCGCACCAGAAGATCGGTCGGCGGCACCTGCGGCCCGATCAGCTCCATCAGCTCGACCGAATCGAGCAGGATATTGGCGCGGTTCCAGTTCTCTGCCGTTTCTTCGTCATCCAGAAGATCATCGACGGTGAGCAACCCGCCCTCGCCGGAGCCGCCTTCGCCGCTGGCAAAGGGCGAGGCCTTGGGCATATGTTGCAGCATGATGCCACCGGCGCGCCAGCGCTCGGCGTCGCCGGGCTCGGTCGAGCGGCCAAAGCTCAGGTTGAACCGCGTCGGAAGCTGTTCCGACTGGGCGAAATAGCTTTCGGCACAGGCGCGCAGGGTGCCCCCGGCCAGCGGCGTGATGCCCTTGTAAGGCTGCATCCCCTGCCCCTGATCGATCATGATGGCGAAATAGCCCTCGCCGAGCTGGTCAAAGGGGTTGTTGCCCGACAGCCGCGCCGCATCATAGCTGGCATAGGCGCGGATGCGCGCCGGTTCGCCCTCTTTGCTCGGGCCGTAATAATCGGTGGCGATCATCCGCACCGGGCCATTCGACTGCACCTGCAACGACAGTTTCCAGCGCAGCTTGACGGTCTGGCCGATCAGCGCGGTCAGCAGCGCCATTTCGGCCACCAGCGCCTCGACCACCGGGGGGTAATCGTGTTGTTTCAGGATGCCTTCCAGCACCCCGTCCAGCCGCGCGACGCGGCCGCGGATGTCCGAGCGGTCAAGCTGAAACGGCAGGACGGTATCGTCCCAGGCGATGGCATTCACAGAGATCATGGGAGTTCCTTGTTGCCCAGATTTGGCATATCGCCTCTATATAGCCGTGAAAGCGCAGCATTAAAGGGGTATGCCATGATCCGCCGCGTCGGCACCGCACCAGCCCGGGACAAGCGCCACCGGCTGCGCCCCGGGGTCTATGCGCTGCTGCCGATCGGGAACCGGCTGCTTCTGACCTGGCAGAGCGGATCGGACGAGCCGCTGCAACTGCCCGGCGGCGGCATTGATCCCGGCGAGGCGCCGGTCGCGGCGCTGCATCGCGAAGTGCGCGAGGAAACCGGCTGGAAGATCGCCGCGCCGCGCCGGATCGGGGCTTGGCGGCGATTTGTCTTCATGTCGGAATACGACCTCTGGGCCGAAAAGCTCTGCACCATCTACCTTGCCCGCCCGGTGCATCGCCTGGGCCCACCCGAGGAAGCCGGTCACAGGGTGCGGGTCGTGCCGATGGCCGACGCCGGGCACTGGCTGTCGAACCCGGTGGACCGCGCCGCGCTCCGCCGGGTCAGAGCGACGCCGGGCCTGTTGGGCTAGAACTCCAGCAGGGCGGCAGAGATATCGTCCGGGAAATCCTCGCTGCCGGTGCTTTCCGCCAGGGTCCAGACCATCGCCTCGAGAAACTCGCGCCCCGGCAGGTGGTGCAGATCGCCGGCCAGCCGGATCAGCCCCTCCTCCTCGAAGAACCCGCCGCCGGCGTCGGGGCATTCGGTGATGCCGTCGGAATACAGCAGCAGCCGGTCGCCCTTGTTCAGATCGATCTCGAACCGGTCAAACGCCGCGTCTTCGATCAGCCCGACCGGCAGGCCGCCAGCACCGATCAGCTCGATCCTGTTGTCGGCCCGTTGCACCAGCGGATGCGGATGCCCGGCCTGGGCCAATCGGACCCGTCCCGAGGCAAGATCGACATCGGCCAGCAACATGGTGAAGTAATGCTCGGTCTCCATCTCCTCAAGCACCAGTCGGTTGAGCCGCCCGATCACCTGGTCGGGCGGATGCATCGCATAGGCGCCCTCCTCGGTCTCATACAGAGCGACGTTCTGATCCGGGGTCGTGGCCGAGAGATAGCCGGCCAGCCGGGCCGTCATCAGCGCCGAGGAAATGCCATGGCCCGAAACGTCGATCGCATAGATGCCCAGCCGCGTCTTGCCGACCGGGAAGAACCCCACCAGATCGCCGCCGACATGGCCCGAAGGCCGCAGCAGCAGCGACAGATCGGCATTGCCGAACCGGCGATACCGGTCGCGCACCAGCGATTGCTGAAGCTTCTTGGCCTCGATCAGATCATTGTCGAGCGCATCGTAAAGCCCCTGCAATTCGGTCAGCGTGCGCGAGATCACCCGGTTCTGCTCGCTCAGCTGGCGCTGCATCTCGAGAATGCGCTCGCCGGCGGTGATCCGGGCGCGCAGCTCGTCGACATAGACCGGTTTCGTCAGGAAATCATCGGCGCCATTGTCGAGCCCGCGCGCCACCGCGCCTTTCTCGCTCTTAGACGTGAGCAGGATGAAATAGCCATAGCCGTCCCGCTCCATCGCGCGGAACCGCTTGCAGAATTCCAGCCCGTCCATGCCCGGCATCATCCAGTCGCTGAGCACCAGATCGGGCGGATTGGCCTCGCACAGCGCCAGCGCCTCCTGCCCTCCGGCGGCCACATCGACGATATAGCCCTGCCGAAGCAACGAAGCCGAGAGGATCTTGCGCTGCATCTTGCTGTCATCGACAACCAGAATGCGCGGGCGCCGGGCGCTGACCCCGGCCGAAAGGGTATGTCTGGCTGCCAAATCCAATGGTCGCTGATTCCGTCCTGCGTGTTCCTTTCCCCCGGTATGACCTGTCGGCCTTAACCCGGAATGAAGGCCGGAAATTTCCGAAAATCCGCGCGGATTCGGCAACCAAATCTTAGCCTCGTGCGCGTAGAACCCTGACCAGTAACCAGGAGAAGTGTATAATGATTGACTGGTCCCGGGTCTCCGAGCTCCGCGAGGAAGTGGGAGAAGAGGATTTTGCCGAAGTGGTCGAGCTGTTCCTCGACGAGGTCGACGGCGTGATCGGCACGCTTGCCCCCGAAACGGCCGATCTCGAGGCGCAGCTGCATTTCCTCAAGGGCAGCGCGCTGAACCTCGGGTTCGCGGCCTTTGCGGCGCTGTGCCAAGCGGGCGAAACCGCGGCGAATGCCGGCCAGGGCGAGCGGGTGGACGTCGCCGCTATCCGCGACGCCTATGCCCGTGCGCGCAGCGAATTCACCAGCGGGCTGACCACCCGCCGCGCCGGTTAGTCGGCGCCGATCAGAAAGACCTGGACATCGGCCACGTTGGTGCCCGTCGCCCCGGTCATCAGCAGGGCATCGGCCCGGCGCAGCGCTTCGAAGCTGTCGTTGTTGGCCAGCAGCGCCTGCGCCTCGGCGCCCATCGCCGCAGCGGTGCCGGGGCCGACAATACCGCCAGCGGCATCGGTCGGGCCGTCGCGCCCGTCGGTGCCGCCGGAGAGAAACAGCCAATTGGCCGGCAGATCGAAATTCCGCGCCGAGAGCGCGACCCGCAGCGCCAGCTCCTGGTTTCGGCCGCCACGTCCGTCGCCGCGCAGGGTGACCGTGGTCTCGCCGCCAAAGATCAGCGCCTGCGGCGTGCCTTTCGGAGCAGCCGCCGCGGCGCGCAGCACCTCCCGGGCGGCATCGTCCACATCGCCTTCGAGCGCGTCCGACACGATCCGCGCCGTCTCCCCCTCGGCCGCCGCAAGCATCGCCTCGAGGCTCTTGCGGTTCGAACCGATCAGATGGTTTTGCGCCGCCGGCGTCTCCGGCGCCGGAGCCTCGGCCGAAAGATGTGCCCGCACCGAGGCCGGGCAGGCCTCCCAGACGCCGGCCTCTTGCAGCACCGCCCTGGCTTCGGCACGGGTGCCGATCGGGCCGACGGTGGGGCCCGAGGCAATGGCGCGCAGATCGTCGCCGATCACATCCGACAGGATATAGGCGGTCACCGGCGCCGGCGCGGCCTGGCGCAGCAGCCCGCCCCCCTTGAGCCGGGACAATTGCTGCCGCACCAGGTTCATCCGCACGATATCGAGCCCGGCGCCCAGCAACAGGCGGTTGACCTCGGCCTTGTCTTCCAGCGTCACGCCCTCGACCGGGGCGGGCACCAGCGCCGACCCGCCACCAGAGACCAGCACAGCCACGGCATCCTGTGGCCCCAGCGACGACAACCGCGAGATAAGCTCTTGTCCGGCCCCCAGTCCGGCGGCATCTGGCACCGGATGCGCGGCGCGGATCACCTCGGCCCCGGGCACATCCATGTCGTTTTCGTAATGCGTGATCGCCAGCGCGGGAACCGCGCCGTCCAGATGCGCCAGCGCCTCGCGCAGCATCGCCGGGGCGGCCTTGCCGATGGCGATGACATGCAGCTGCCCGTCCGGTTGCGGCAGCGGATGCGCGGCCAGAGCGCGGCGCAGGGCAATCGCCGGATCGGCGGCCTCGACCGCCTTGTCGAACAGGTGCAGGGCGCATTGGCGCAAATCGGACGTCATGAAGCAATCTCGCATTGGCTGATAACAGTGCCGGCCCGCCAGTGCTGCGCAATCTCGAAAACGCAGCCTGCCTGCCAGCCCGTTGATAGGGGTTTTGTCAGGCGCAAGGCCAGTCCATCCGGCCGAATTTCGGCGATTTCCGCATGATCGAAACCGAAAAACCGCCCGACGCGCGGAAACAGCGCCTTGTAGAGCGCCTCCTTGGCGGAAAACACTGCGGTGGCGCCGGCGGCATCGGGGGTCGCTCCCAGATGCACCCTGTCGCCCGGCGTCAGCACCGAATGACAGATCGCGCGCACGGCGCGTGGATCGGCCAGCGCCTCGAGATCAAGACCAAAGGTCGTCGCCCCCTGCCCCAGCCAGACGCCGACCATGCCGTGACTGTGCGAAATTGAGCCCTGCATGCCCCGGGGCCAGACCGGCGCACCATGGGAATCGCGGCCCACCGCGCCGGTCGCCCCCAACCGCGCCAGCGCCTGCCCCGCCAGCGCCCGCCCGGCGAGGAATTCGGCCCGCCGCTTCGGCACGGCACGCGACAGGAAATCGGGCGGGGCCAGCCCGGCAACGGCATAATCGCTGTCGCGACAGCGGGCGATGTCGTATTGCGCGAACAGCAGGCAGCGCCCGGCGCCCTGCGGCCACAGCTCGGGCTCGGAGAGGAAATCCGGCAGCTTATCCGGAAAAGGTGCCAAAATGCCCGCCCTGAAAGATCAGCGGATCGCCCTCGCGATAGCTCAGCTGGTCGACGCGGCCGACGATCACCGAATGATCGCCCACCGCCACCGTCTGTTCGAGCCGGCATTCGAACACCGCCAGCGCATCGCGCAACACCGGTGCGCCCAGCGCCCCGGCAAAGGAATTGGCCTCGGTGAAATGCCCGCCATCCTTGGCAAACACCATCGCCAGTTCGTATTGCCCGGAATGCAGTACGTTGATCGCATAGGTCCTGGCGCCGCTGAACACGTCATAGCGCTGCGAATTGTCGGCCAGGCACCAGAGCACCAGCGGCGGATCGAGCGACACCGAGGTGAAGGAATTCACCGTCATCCCGGTGGGGCCGTCGTCGGTCATCGTGGTGATGACGGTGACCCCTGTCGCGAACTGGCCCAGCGCGCTGCGGTAGAGCCGCCGGTGCGCCTCATCGGGCCGGAACGGGATGGGTGTCAGCATGGGCATGGTCCAGACAGGGCTTTCATAGGCTCTTCGCATTCACGGGCTCCACGGTAAAGCATGCTCCGCCATATACCGTGAATACCGGGCGAAAATGGGGCGAATTCGCCGCGAGGCAAGCCTAGTCGACGCCGCGCCCCTCGACGCAATGGCCATAGACCGTGGTCAAGAGCGAGATCCCGATCATCGTGGCAAACCAGCCGACGACGATGGAATAGACCAGGCTGAGCAGCGAATTCGGGTCGCCGGACAGCATCGTCGGGATCTGCAACGCCAGCGAGCCGAGGATCATCAGCCCGGCCAGCCCGACGATGGTGCCGGCCTCTCCACGCGTCGCCTCCCAGGCTTCGCGAAAGCCCAGGCTGTTGCCCAGCGCGATGGCCGGCAGGATCGGCGAAAGGCGGAAGAACACGAAAGAGGCCACCCCCACGGTGACCGCCAGCATCAGCACCGGCGGCAGGATCACCGCGCTGATCGCGCCCACCGGCACCGCCGCCAGCGCCACCACCAACCCCAGGAGCACCGAGCGCCAGAGATAGCCGGGGATCGCTGCGCCGGGCCAGTTCGGAAGCCAGCCCGCCGGCTCTTCGCCCAGAAGCACATAGCGATGCCAGGCCACCGCGATCCAGAGCGACGCCAGAAGCGCGGCAATGCCCAGCAGCAACATGACAAACCCTTCGCCGGCGGAAATGTCGGGATAGGGGATTCCGTCGGGGCCCTGCACCATTTCGCCGCTATTGGCCGAAAAGGTGTAGATCTGCGAGATCGCCTGCACCGAATAAAGCACCAGCGAGACCCTGAGCGCCACATCGAGATTGTTGATCACAAGCCGCAGGGAATGGACGAACATCGACCAGGCTTTCATCTGTCGCTCCTCGGACACCGGTTTCGGGCGCACATTGGGCGTAAGCCGAACCAAGGTCAACGCCGCCACCTTGCCCCGCGCCCGAAAACCCGGTATCGCGCTTGCGTCTTTCAAGAAGGAAACGCCCATGTCCGCGCCCAAGAAAGTTGTCCTGGCCTATTCCGGTGGCCTCGATACCTCGATCATCCTGAAATGGCTTGAAACCGAGTATGGCTGTGAGGTCGTGACCTTCACCGCCGATCTGGGCCAGGGCGAAGAGCTCGAACCGGCGCGCAAGAAGGCCGAGATGATGGGCGTCAAGGAGATCCACATCGAGGATCTACGCGAGGAATTCGTGTCCGACTTCGTGTTTCCGATGTTCCGCGCCAATGCGGTTTACGAAGGGCTCTACCTGCTCGGCACCTCGATCGCCCGCCCGCTGATCTCCAAGCGACTGGTCGAGATCGCCGAAGCCACCGGCGCCGATGCCGTGGCCCACGGCGCCACCGGCAAGGGCAATGATCAGGTGCGCTTCGAGCTGGCCTGCTATGCGCTCAACCCCGATATCAAGGTGATCGCGCCCTGGCGCGAATGGGATCTGACCTCGCGCACCCGTCTGCTGGAGTTTGCCGAGGCGCATCAGATCCCCGTCGCCAAGGACAAGCGCGGCGAAGCGCCGTTTTCGGTCGATGCCAACCTGCTGCACACCTCGTCCGAGGGCAAGGTGCTGGAAGACCCCGCCGAAATGGCACCGGATTATGTCTATCAACGCACCGACGATCCCGTCGGCGGGCCGGACCAGCCGGAATACATCGAGATCACCTTTGAAAAAGGTGACGCCGTGGCGATCAACGGCACCGCCAAGAGCCCGGCAACGATCCTGACCGAGCTGAACGAATACGGCCGCAAACATGGCATCGGCCGTCTGGATTTCGTCGAGAACCGCTTTGTCGGCATGAAGTCGCGCGGCATCTACGAGACCCCCGGCGGCACCATCCTGCTCGAGGCGCACCGCGGCATCGAACAGATCACGCTGGATTCCGGCGCTGGTCACCTCAAGGATTCGATCATGCCGCGCTATGCCGAGTTGATCTACAACGGGTTCTGGTTCTCGCCCGAGCGCGAGATGCTGCAAGCGCTGATCGACAAGAGCCAGGAGCATGTCTCGGGCACGGTCAGGGTGATGCTGTTCAAGGGCATGGCGCGCACCGTCGGCCGCTGGTCGGATCATTCGCTTTATTCCGAGGCGCATGTCACCTTCGAGGACGACGCCGGCGCCTATGACCAGAAGGATGCGGCGGGCTTCATCCAGCTCAATGCGCTGCGGCTGAAGCTTCTTGCAGCACGGGACCGCCGATTGAAGGGCTGACGGCCCCGCACCTTACTCGTTAAAACGCTTCGGCAGGGCTCACGGTCCCTGCCGAGCGTGCCAAGCCAACTCTACTGTGCGGTAATGGTTCCCATCACGAGCTTGTCATCCACGCGGATCGGGCCGTCTTCCTTGGCGCCGAGCGTGTATTCGAAAACGCCGGTTTCCATCCCGCCGGCTTCGCTGTGAACCATCAGCATCAGCATGTCGCCCGAGGCCACGTCTTCTTGCAGAATGGCGGCGACATCCATGGTTTCCCCCATGCGGATCGGCGCATAAGCGACAACCGGGCCCGGCTTCATGTCGGTGTCGGTGCGGTGCACCACCAGCCAGCCGTTCTCGGACGCAGTGACCTTGTCGGCCGACACGACGCCATTGGAAAGGTCCTGATCAACCGCCTCGACGGCGGGGGTCATGCCGTGACCGCCGGCAAAGGCAGCGGTGGCGGACAGGGTGGCGGCGGCAAGGCTCAGTGTAAAACGGGTCATCGTCAAGTCTCCTTGGAAATCTGTTTTCACGTCCGGATCGCGTCCGGCGTTCACAGCTACGTGGCCGGTCCGGCAATAGTTTCATGTTGTCTGGGAATGTTTGGCGAATGCGGTCGGTCACACCGTCTCACCTCTGCGTGACAGGGGGCGGTGGCGGCTTGCCTGACGTGCCGCTTTTGCAACAGGCTTGGCGCAGGAGGTATCACCCATGTCCCGTTTCTCATCGCTCAAGCCAGCGCTGCTGGCAGCCCTGATCGCCCTCGGACTGATCGTGCATTCCGGAAAGGCCCGCGCCGCGGAGACCGAGGTACTGACGGTCGCCGGCGGCTGTTTCTGGTGCGTCGAGGCTGATTTCGAAAAGGTCAGAGGCGTGGCAGAGGTGGTCAGCGGCTATACCGGCGGCAACGTGGAAAACCCCAGCTACAAACAGGTGACCCGCGGCGGCACCGGCCATTACGAGGCGGTGCAGATCCGCTATGATCCCGATCAGGTCAGCCGCGCGCAGCTGCTCGGCCTGTTCTTCCGCTCGATCGACCCGACCGACGCGGGCGGCCAGTTCTGTGACCGGGGCAACAGCTACCGCACCGCCGTCTTTGTCGAAAATGCCCAGGCCAGAGCCGAAGCCAGCCGCGCCAAGGCCGAGGCGCAGGCAGCGCTTGGACAGGAGATCGTGACCCCGGTGCTCGACGCCAAACCCTTCTATCTGGCCGAAGACTTTCACCAGAATTACTACAAATCGAGCAAATCCACGCTCACCCGCTTCGGCTATATCTCGCGGGCCGATGCCTACAAGCGTTACCGCGAGGCCTGTGGCCGCGATGATCGCGTGCGCGCGCTCTGGGGCGAAGACGCGCCTTTTGTCGGCGGTTGATCAGGGGCGGAAGTCTTCCAGATCCCTGAGATCGGGGATGACATCCGCCGTGCCCTGCCGGGTCACCATCAGCGCCCCGGCGCGCTGGGCCCGGCCGATTGCCTGTTCCATCGGCATGCCCCGGTCGAGCCCGGCCACAAGATAGCCGGTAAAGGTGTCGCCGGCCCCGGTGGTATCGACCGCCGCGACCTTGATCCCGGGATAATGCCGGTCGCTGCCGCTCTGGCGCTCCAGATGCCGACAGCCCTCGGCCCCGAGGGTGACCACGATATCGGAAATTCCGAGATCGCCCAGCCCCCGCCCCAACGCCGCCTCCAGCTGCGCCGCCTCGACCTGATTGAGCACAAGGAGATCGATCCGGTCGATCACGCCGTGCACCGCCGCGGCATCGAAAGGCGCCGCGGCATAGACCACACGCATGCCTTTCTGCTGTCCGAGGCCGGCGGCAAAGCTCTGAAGGTTGGTTTCGTTCTGGAACATCAGGCTGTCCGAGGGGGTCGCCCCGGCCAGCGCCGCCGTCACCTGCCCCTGCCCCAGCGCGACATTGGCACCGGGATAAAGCACGATCTGGTTTTCGCCCGCCGCGTCGATCAGGATGATCGCATGGCCGGTGGTGTCCCCCAGCTCGGCGATATGGCAAGTGTCGACGCCATATTCCAACAGGCGCTCGACCGCCCAGCGCCCATCGGCGCCGACCGCGCCGATATGCACCACATGTCCGGCCGCCCGCGCCGCCGCCACTGACATGTTGGCACCCTTGCCGCCCAGCCCGCGGCGAAATTCGGTCGAGGCCAGGGTCTCGCCCGGCGCCGGCAGATGCGACAGGTGATAGAAGAGATCGGCATTGATCGAGCCGAGGTTGAAGATGGTCACGCCGCTCCCCTTTCACCTTGCCTGCAGCGCCCGGTCACGGGCGAAACCCGCCACCGGAGGGTTTCCGTATGCCCGCTCACCCCACCTTGCAGGCGGCCAGTATCGCCATGTTCAGGATGTCATTGGCGGTCGAGACAGACGAACATATCTGGATCGACTTGTCGACGCCGGCGAGGATCGGCCCGATCACCGTGGCGCCTGCCATTTCCTGCATCAGCTTGGTCGAGATCGAGGCCGAATGCCGCGCCGGCACCACCAGGATATTGGCCGGACCGGTCAGCCGCGAGAACGGATAGGCCTTTTGCGCCTGGGCGTTCAGCGCCACGTCGACGGTCATTTCGCCTTCGTATTCAAAGCTCACGCCGCGCCGGTCCAGCACCTTGGGCGCGAGCAGCATCTTGGTCGCCCGTTCCGACACCGGGTAGCCAAAGGTCGAAAAGCTGACAAAGGCGACCCGGGGTTCCAGCCCCAGATGCCGCGCTACATCGGCCGAGCGTTCGGCGATGGTGGCGAGATCCTCTTCGTCGGGCCATTCCTGCACCAGCGTATCGCCGATCAGCACGATCCGTCCCTTGTGCAACAGCGCCGTCACGCCGACGGCGCCATGCTCGGCATCGGCGTCGAAGACGTAGTTCATCCGCTCCAGCACATGCGCCGATTTGCGCGTCGCGCCGGTGATCAGCCCGTCGCCATGGCCATGCGCCAGCATCAGCGCGGCAAAGACATGCCGGTCGCGCGCGGCGAGCCGGTGGATATCCTTCTCGTCGTGGCCCTTGCGTTGCAGGCGGCTGTACAGGAAATCCTTGTAGGTCTCGAGATAGCGGGTATTGGCAGCGTTGACGATTTCCAGCTCGCGGGCCGCATCGCCCATGCCAGCGGCCTGAAGCTTGGCCCTTACATCGTCGTCACGGCCGACCACCAGCGCCTTGCCCAGCCCGTTGCGCTGATACATCACCGCGGCGCGCAGCACCCGGGGATCGTCGCCTTCGGCAAAGATCATCCGCGCCTGATTGGCGCGCGCACGCGCATTGATGCCGCGCAGGATCGAGGCGGTCGGATCGAGCCGCGATTTCAGCGACAGCTCATAGGCTTCCATGTCGACAATCGGCCGCCGCGCCGCGCCGGTGTCCATGCCGGCCTTGGCGACGGCGGGCGGAATGCGGTGGATCAGACGCGGGTCGAACGGCGTCGGGATGATGTAATCGCGCCCGAAGGTCAGGTTCTTGCCATAGGCCAGCGCCACCTCGTCGGGCACATCCTCGCGCGCCAGCTCCGCCAGCGCCTCGGCGCAGGCGATCTTCATCTCGTCGTTGATCGCGCGCGCATGCACGTCAAGCGCGCCGCGAAAGAGATAGGGAAAGCCCAGCACGTTGTTGACCTGGTTCGGGTAATCCGAGCGGCCGGTGGCGACGATGGCGTCCGCGCGCACCTCATGCGCCTCTTCCGGCGTGATTTCGGGATCGGGGTTGGCCATGGCAAAGATCACCGGATCCTCGGCCATGCTCATCACCATCTCCTGGGTCACCGCGCCCTTGGCCGACACGCCAAGGAAGACATCCGCCCCCTTCATCGCCTCTTCCAGCGTGCGCAGATCGGTGTTGGCGGCATGCGCTGATTTCCACTGGTTCATGCCCTCGGTGCGGCCCTGGTAGATCACTCCCTTGGTGTCGCACATGATGCAGTTGTCCTGCTGCGCGCCCATGGATTTCACCAGTTCGAGACAGGCGATCCCCGCCGCCCCGGCGCCGTTCAGCACGATACGGCAGTCCTCGATCTTCTTGCCCGACAGATGCAGCGCGTTGATCAGCCCGGCGGCACAGATCACCGCGGTGCCGTGCTGGTCGTCGTGAAAGACCGGGATGTCCATCTCTTCCTTGAGCCGCTGCTCGATGATGAAACACTCGGGTGCCTTGATGTCCTCGAGGTTGATGCCGCCAAAGGTCGGCCCCATCAGCCGCACCGCGTTGCAGAAGGCGTCGGGGTCTTCGGTATCCAGCTCGATATCGATCGAATTGACGTCGGCGAAGCGTTTGAAGAGCACCGCCTTGCCTTCCATCACCGGTTTCGAGCCCAGCGCGCCAAGGTTGCCCAGCCCCAGAACCGCGGTGCCGTTCGAGATCACCGCCACCAGGTTGCCCTTGTTGGTGTAGTCATAGGCGGTTTCCGGCTTGGCGGCGATTTCCTCGCAGGGCACGGCGACGCCAGGCGAATAGGCCAGCGACAGGTCGCGCTGGGTGGTCATCGGCACCGAGGGGGTGATCTCGAATTTGCCCGGTGCGGGCTCGAGATGGAAGGCAAGGGCCTCTTCGCGGGTGATCTTGGCTTTGGGCATTCACTGGCCTCCCTGTTTCCGTCTGGCGGGTTGTAACCAAGCCCCGAAGCGAAGCAAAGCGCAAGCTTTGCCGCAATTCCCGAAGGGGCCTTTCGGCTTTTCCCGACAATCGCGGAAGTTTATGGTCTGCGGCAACACCGAAGGGGGCAGAATGAGCAGCGGCAAATCCACCGTGACGCCGATGATGGCGCAGTATCTCGAGATCAAATCCGGTTATGAAGATGCACTTCTGTTTTACCGGATGGGAGATTTCTACGAGCTGTTCTTTGACGATGCCAAGGCGGCGGCCGAGGCGCTCGACATCGCGCTGACCAAGCGCGGCAAGCATGATGGCGGTGACATCCCGATGTGCGGCGTGCCGGTGCATGCCGCCGAGGGTTATCTGCTGACGCTGATCCGCAAGGGCTTTCGCGTCGCGGTCTGCGAACAGATGGAGAGCCCGGCCGAGGCCAAGAAACGCGGCGCGAAATCGGTTGTGAAACGCGACGTGGTGCGGCTTGTCACCCCCGGCACGCTGACCGAAGAGAGCCTGCTCGAGGCGCGGCGGCACAATTTCCTCGCCGCCTATGCGCTTGTGCGCGACGCGGCGGCGCTGGCCTGGGTGGATATTTCGACCGGGGCGTTTCACGTGATGGCCTTGCCGCAGGTGCGGCTGGGGCCGGAACTGGCGCGGCTGGCCCCGTCAGAGGTGCTGGTCTCGGAGGCGCAGGAAAACGAACTGGCGAATGTGGTGGCTGACGCCGGCGCGGCGCTGACCGCGCTGGGGCGCGGCTCCTTCGACAGCTCACTGGCAGCAGACCGGGTGGCCGAGGTCTTTGGCGTGGCCTCGCTCGATGCTTTCGGGACGTTCGAACGGGCCGAGCTTTCGGCAATGGGCGCGCTGGTCGACTATCTGAAGATCACTCAGAAAGGCAAACTGCCGCTGCTTCGCCCGCCGCAGAAAGAGGCCAGCGGCGGGGTGATGCAGATCGACGCCGCGACCCGGCGCAATCTGGAACTGACCGCGGCACTTTCCGGCGGGCGGGCCGGATCGCTGCTCGCCTGTATCGACCGCACGGTGACCGCCGGCGGCGCGCGGCTGCTGGAGCGCCGGTTGTCCAGCCCGTCGCGCGATCTGGCGGAGATCAACGCGCGGCTCGAGGCGGTGGGTTTTTCACTGGACGAAACGGAATTTCGTTCTGCGCTGCGCGAGGCCCTGCGCAAGGTTCCCGACATCGACCGGGCGCTGTCGCGGCTGTCGCTCGACCGAGGTGGCCCGCGCGATCTGACTGCCGTGCGCAACGCGCTGGAACAGGCCGCCGAAATCGGCGCGCGCCATGACGATACCGCGCTGCCAGCGCGGCTGCACGACGCGGTGGCGCGGCTCTCGGGGCATGACGCGCTGCTCGACCTGCTCGACCAGGCGCTGGTGGCGGAACCGCCGCTGCTGGCGCGCGATGGCGGATTCATCGCGCCGGGCCATGACGAGGAGCTCGACGAGGCTCGCACCCTGCGCGACGAGGGCCGCAGCGTGATCGCCCGCATGCAGCAGGAGTATGTCAGCGAAACCGGCATCAACTCGCTGAAGATCAAGCACAACAACGTGCTGGGCTATTTCATCGAATGCACCGCCACCCATGCCGACAAGATGCATGCGCTGTCCGAGCGGTTCATCCACCGCCAGACCACCGCCAACCAGGTGCGCTTTACCACCGTCGACCTGTCAGAGCTGGAAACCCGCATCCTCAATGCCGGCAACCGGGCGTTGGAGATCGAGAAACGGCTGTTCGCGGCGCTGCGCCGGGCCATTCTCGACGCTGCCGGGCCGCTGGGCGATCTGGCCCGCGCCTTGAGCGAGCTGGATGTCACCACCGCGCTGGCCGAACTGGCGGCGCAGGAGGATTGGACGCGGCCGGTGGTGGACAACAGCCGGATGTTTCACGTGGAAACCGGGCGGCACCCGGTTGTCGAGACGGCGCTGAAACGCGAAGGCGATCCCTTTGTCGCCAATGATTGCGATCTGAACGACGCCGATGGCGCCTCGGCGATCTGGCTTCTGACCGGGCCGAACATGGCGGGTAAATCGACCTTCCTGCGGCAGAATGCGCTGATCGCCGTGCTGGCGCAGATGGGCGCCTTTGTCCCCGCCGAAAAGGCGCATATCGGGCTGGTGTCGCAATTGTTCAGCCGCGTTGGCGCCTCGGACGATCTGGCACGCGGTCGGTCGACCTTCATGGTGGAAATGGTCGAGACCGCCGCCATTCTCAACCAGGCCGACGACCGCGCGCTGGTGATCCTCGACGAGATCGGCCGCGGCACGGCAACCTATGACGGGCTGTCGATCGCCTGGGCAACACTGGAACATCTGCATGACGTCAACCGCTGCCGCGGCCTCTTTGCCACGCATTACCACGAGATGACCTCGCTTGCCGGACGGATGGCCGGAGTCGAGAATGCCACCGTCGCGGTGAAGGAATGGCAGAACGAGGTGATCTTTCTGCACGAGGTCAAGAAAGGCGCGGCGGATCGGTCTTATGGGGTGCAGGTGGCGCAACTGGCGGGGCTGCCCAAGGTGGTTGTCGGCCGCGCGCGCGAGATCCTCGATGCGCTGGAACAAGGCGAGCGTGAGGGCGGCAAGCAGAAGGCGGTGATCGACGATCTGCCGCTGTTCTCGGCGATGGCGGCCGCGCCGGCGCCGGTGGCTGCGGCCGAGCCATCGGAAGCGGAGGCGCGGCTGCGCGAGTTGCATCCCGACGAGCTGTCCCCGCGCGAGGCATTGCAGGTGATCTATGAGCTGAAGGGCTTGGTCTAGGCGGTCTCGTTTTCGGGAGCCGCGCCAGATCAAGGCCGGAACGTAAAAACGCCGCCCCGAGGGGCGGCGCTTTCAAACTTACCCGCCGGTGTTCGACGAGACCCCGACCTGCGCCGGGCGCAAGAGACGGTCGTGCATGATGAATCCGTCGGCCGAAACCTGGATGATCTCGCCGGCCTTGGTGCCGGGCACCGGGGCTTCGAACATCGCCTCATGATGCTGCGGATCGAATTTGTCGCCAACCTGCGGCGTGATCGGATCGATGCCGTGTTTCTTCAGCACCGACACCAGCTCGCGCATGGTCAGCTCGACACCCTCGATCAGCGCGGCGGCGACCTCTTTCTGGTCTTCCGGGGTCGCCTCGACCGCCCGTTTCATGTTGTCGTAGACCGGCAGCAGGTCGCGCGCCAGACGCGAGCCGCCATACCGCTCGGCGTCATGCCGTTCCTTTTGCGCCCGCTTGCGCGAATTCTCGGCATCGGCCAGGGCGCGCATGAATTTGTCCTGAAGCGCGTCGCGCTCGGCGCGCAGCGTGTCCAGCTCGATCGCTGCGTCGTCCATCTCTTCCATCTCGCCTGCAAGTTCTTCGGCTTCTGCCTCGTCAATATCGTCGAGGAATTCTTTCTCCGGCTCTGCCATTCTTCACCTCTAACTTCGGTCGGAAATCAGCTTGCCGACCAGCTGTGCCGTATAATCCACGATCGGAACGATGCGCCCGTAGTTCAGCCGCGTGGGGCCGATCACACCGACCGCACCGATGATCTTTCGATCCGCGTTCATATATGGAGAGACCACCAAAGAGGAACCCGAAAGAGAGAAAAGTTTGTTCTCTGAGCCGATAAAAATCCGCACACCATCGCCGGTTTCGGTCAATTCGAGGAATTCGGCAATGTCCCGCTTACGTTCGAGATCGTCAAACAGCACGCGAATCCGTTCCAGGTCTTCCTCGGCCCCTTGCTCGCCCAGAAGATTCGACCGTCCGCGCACGATCAGCCGGGCGGAATCGGCCGCATCGTCCGACCAGATCGCCAGCCCGCTTTCGACCAGTTCCTGTGACAGGCTGTCGATTTCCTGGCGACGTTTCTTGATCTCCTTGGTGAACTCGCTGCGCAGCTCGCTGAGGGTGCGGCCTTCGATCAGCGCATTGAGGAAATTCGCCGCCTCGCGCATCGAGCTCGGCGTCTGGCCCGGCGGCGGAGTGAAGATCCGGTTTTCGACGTGACCATCGGCAAAGACCAGCACCACCAGCGCCCGGTCCTGCGCCAGCGAGACAAATTCGATATGGCGGATCGGCGCCTCGTGTTTCGGCGTCAGCACCAGCGAGGCGCCATGGGTCACCCCCGAGAGCGCCGATCCCACCCGATCGAGCAGGTTCGACACATCACTGGCATTGTCGCCCAATGTCTGATCGAGCGCGGCGCGATCTTCCATCGCCAGCTCGTCGACCTCGAGCAGCCCGTCGACGAACATCCGCAGCCCCTGCTGGGTGGGAATCCGTCCGGCGCTGACATGCGGGCTGTCGAGCAGGCCGAGGTATTCCAGATCCTGCATCACGTTTCGCACCGTCGCGGCGCTGACCTTTTGTGACAGGGTGCGGGTGAGCGTGCGCGAGCCCACCGGCTCGCCCGTGCTCAGATAGCCTTCGACCACCCGGCGAAACACTTCGCGCGAGCGGTCGTTCATCTCTTCGAGTATTCTCGAGCCGTCGCTCATCGGGCTCTGACCCCTTCCTTTCCTGCCATCGGACCACGCCACGACAGGGTTGCGCAACAGGCCGCCCGCCCGTATCCCGGCGGAGAAACCAGCAAGGACAAGATCATGCGACCGTCTGGACGGAACTTAAGCGAAATGCGCGCCGTTTCAATCGAAACCGGTGTCACGAAACATGCAGAAGGCTCCTGCATGATCAGGATCGGCGACACCCATGTGCTCTGCACCGCCACCATCGAGGACCGGGTGCCACCCTTCATCAAAGGCTCGGGCCTGGGCTGGGTGACGGCGGAATACGGCATGCTGCCGCGCGCCACCAACACCCGCATGCGGCGCGAAGCCTCGGCCGGCAAGCAAGGCGGCCGCACGGTGGAAATCCAGCGGCTGATCGGCCGCAGCCTGCGCGCCGGTGTCGACCGGGTGGCGCTGGGGGAACGTCAGATCACTGTCGACTGCGATGTGATCCAGGCCGATGGCGGCACCCGCTGCGCCTCGATCACCGGCGGCTGGGTGGCGCTGAAACTGGCGGTCAACAAGCTGATGAAGACCGGCGATGTGGTCTCGGATCCGCTGACCGATCCGGTGGCCGCGGTGAGCTGTGGCATCTATGCCGGCCAGCCGGTGCTCGACCTCGACTATCCCGAAGACAGCGAAGCCGGCGTCGATGGCAACTTCATCATGCTCGGCAGCAAGCAGCTGATCGAAGTGCAGATGTCGGCCGAAGGCTCTGTGTTTTCCCGCGATCAGATGAACGCGCTGATGGACCTGGCCGAAAAAGGCGTCGAGGAACTTGCTGCGACGCAGAAAGCGGCGGTGGCATGAGCCGGAAATTCTCGGGCGACAAGCTGGTCATCGCGACCCACAACCAGGGCAAGCTAGAAGAAATTCAGGCTTTGCTCGCGCCATATGGCGTCGAGGTTGTGGGCGCGGCGACATTGGGGCTGGACGAGCCCGAGGAGACCGAGACCACATTCGTCGGCAATGCCCGGATCAAGGCGCATGCGGCGGCCAGGGCCACAGGCCTGCCCGCCCTTGCCGATGACAGCGGCATCGAGATCACCGCGCTGGGCAACGCCCCCGGCGTCTATACGGCCGATTGGGCCGAAACCCCGAATGGCCGCGATTTCGAGATGGCGATGCGCCGCACGCATGAGGAGCTCGAGGCGATAAAGGCCCCCCACCCCCGGCTGGCGCAGTTCTGCTGCACCCTGGTGCTGGCCTGGCCCGATGGCCATGACGAGGTGTTCCCCGGGGTGATGCCGGGCAAGGTGGTATGGCCGATGCGCGGCGATCAGGGGCATGGTTATGACCCGATCTTCGTGCCCGATGGCTATGACATCACCTTTGGCGAAATGGCGCGCTGGGAGAAAAACAGGATTTCGCACCGCGCCGATGCCTTCGCCAAACTCGTGGCCGGCTGCTTTGACTGAGGACTGGCAGGTCGGCGGCTTCGGGCTTTATGTCCACTGGCCGTTCTGCGAGGCCAAATGCCCGTATTGCGACTTCAATTCCCATGTTACCCGACGCATCGACCATGACGCCTGGCGCCAGGCCTATCTGAGCGAGATCGACCGGATCGCCGCGCAGACGCCGGGCCGCGTGCTGCGCTCGGTCTATTTCGGCGGCGGCACGCCGTCGCTGATGCAGGTCGAAACGGTCGAGGCGGTGCTGAACCGCGTGGCGCAGCGCTGGACCCTGGCGAATGACGTGGAAATCACCCTGGAGGCCAACCCCTCGTCGGTCGAGGCCGGCCGTTTTCGCGGCTATCGCGCCGCCGGGGTCAATCGCGTTTCGCTGGGCGTGCAGGCGCTGAATGACACCGATCTGCGGCGGCTCGGGCGGCTGCACGACGTGGCGCAGGCGGAAGCGGCAATTGCCATTGCGCAAGAGACCTTCGAGCGGATGAGTTTCGACCTGATCTATGCCCGGCAGGATCAGAGCATTGCCGAGTGGGACAGCGAATTGCGCCGGGCGCTCGACATGGACGTCGACCACCTGTCGCTCTACCAGCTGACAATCGAGGATGGCACCGCCTTTGGCGATCGTTTCAAGGCCGGCAAGCTGCGCGGTCTGCCGCAGGAAGAGCTTTCGGCGGATATGTATGCGCTCACCCAGGAGATTTGCGAGGCCGCCGGCCTGCCGGCGTATGAGGTGTCGAACCATGCCCGCGAGGACCGGCAATCGCGGCACAACCTGATTTATTGGCGCGGCGGCGATTATGCCGGCATCGGGCCCGGCGCGCATGGGCGGCTGACACTCGACGGCGTGCGGATTGCCACCGAGGCGCGGCGCAATCCCGGCGCCTGGCTTGCGGCCGTGGCGCAGGGCGATGCGGAAGCGCGCAGTACGCTGAACACCACAGATATTGTGTTGGAATACATCATGATGGGGCTGAGAACATCAGAACCGCTTGATCTGGCGCGCCTGAAAGCGCGCACCGGGGCCGAGATTCCGGCGGCCCGGCTTGCCCATTTGCAAGAGCTTGGTATGATCGAGCTGCGTGACGCGCTGGTTTCGGTCACCCCGGCGGGGCGACCGATCCTCAATGCGGTGATTTCCGAGCTGATCCGCGACTTTGACTGAACGCTATTCGCCCGCCAGTCTGCGGCAGAGATCGTCGAGCTGCTCGAGCGAGCTGTAATTCAGCACCAGTTTGCCGCCTTCGCTGCCCGGTTTGTGCTCGACCGAGACCTTGAGGCCGAGATGCGCCGAAAGATCGCCTTCGAGGGCGCGGGTGTCGGCATCCTTGCCTTTCGGCTCTGCAAGAAACCCGGTTGTCGGCGCTTTCGGCTCGGGCGCGTCGCCCTGCTTGGCCGCCTTTTCGGTTTCGCGCACCGAGAGACCCTGGGCCACCACCCGTTTTGCCAGCCCGACCGGATCGTCGCAGGTTACCAGCGCGCGGGCATGGCCGGCCGAGAGCTCGCCCTGCTGCAACATTTCGCGCACCTCGTCGGGCAGCGTCAGCAGGCGCAGCAGATTGGCGATGTGGCTGCGGCTCTTGCCAAGCGCCTTGGCCAGCTTTTCCTGGGTATGGCCGAAGCGGTCCATCAGCTGGCGAAAGCCCATCGCCTCTTCCACCGGGTTGAGATCGGCGCGCTGAATGTTCTCGATAATGGCGACTTCGAGCACTTCGGTGTCGGTGAAATCTCGAATGATGACCGGGATCTCGTGCAGCTGCGCCATCTGCGACGCCCGCCAGCGGCGTTCGCCGGCAACGATTTCATAGCGGTCTTCGCCTTGCGGGCGGACAATCAACGGCTGGATCACGCCCTTTTCCGCGATCGAATTCGCCAGCTCCTGAAGCGCGTCCTGGGTGAATTGGCGGCGCGGCTGATCGGGGTTGGGGAAAATCCGCTCGACCGGGATCATCCTGTCGGCGCGGCGCGGCGCCTCGCCGGTTTCGCCGGGCGTCTGCTCGACATCCGCCATCAACGCCGACAATCCGCGGCCCAGACCGCGACGTTTTTCCTGTTTCATCTGCTCTCTCCCTATGCAGCGCGGCGGGCGTTTTTCCCTACCAGTTCTTGGGCCAGGGCGCGGTAGGCCATCGCACCCTTGGAGTTCGTATCATATTCAAGCACCGGCACCGAATAGGACGGCGCTTCGCTGACGCGGACATTGCGCGGGATCAGCGTCTGGAACACAAGATCGCCAAGGTTGTCGCGCGCGTCCATCTCGACCTGTTGCGAGAGGTTGTTGCGCGCATCATACATCGTCAGCACCACGCCTTCGATCCGCAGGCTCGGATTGGCGCTTTGCCGGACTTCGCGGATCGTCAGCATGAGCTGCGACAGACCTTCCAGCGCGAAGAATTCGCTTTGCAGTGGCACCAGAACGGAATGCGCGGCGACCATGGCATTGACAGTCAGCAGGTTGAGCGACGGCGGGCAATCGATCAGCACAAAATCGAAGCCGAATTGATCGATCGCGGTCTGGCGCAGGGCGTCATGCAGCAGAAAGCTGCGTTTTTCGTTGGAAATCAGCTCGATATCGGCAGAAGAGAGATCAACTGTCGCCGGGATGATCGCCAGCTTTTCCACCGCGGTCGGCCGGATCGCCTCGGACAGGGCAACGTCTTCGAGCAGAAGCTCATAGGTTGTGAGATCGCGATCCTGCGGGACGACGCCGATACCGGTCGAGGCATTGCCCTGGGGATCAAGATCGACGATCAGGACATTGTAGCCCTGCTCCGCCAGGGCGGCGCCAAGGTTGATTGTGGTGGTTGTCTTGCCGACGCCGCCTTTCTGGTTGGCGACAGCGATGATTTTCGGGCCGATGGGACGGATCGGATCAGACACGGGAAATCTCTCTTATGCGTAGGATGACGGCGCCTTCTTGGGTACAGCTTTTAATCGCCTCACAGTGAAATGAAAATGACTTCTGCGCCTCGGCAACTTCGTTTTTCCAAGTGATGCCTTTGGGCAAGAGCGCGACCCCCTCCTGAGCGAGATGACGCTCGCAAAACCCAAGAAGCTGCGGCAGGGCCGCCAGAGCGCGGGCCGAGAGCACGGCGGCGGATTGCGCCTCGGTCGCTTCGATGCGCTCTGCGATCACCGTGCCGGTGGACCCGGTTTCGCGCAGGACCGTGCGCAGGAACGCCGCCTTGCGCTGATCGGATTCCACCAGCGTGACCGAAAACCCCGGACGCTGCGCCAGGGCAACCACCAAACCCGGAAGCCCACCACCGGAGCCGAGATCGACCCAGGCGCCGGTGAGACCCTCGGCCGCCTCGAAAACTTGAAGGGAATCGCGGATATGACGCTCCCAGACATCCTGCAACGTCCCGCGGGAGACCAGATTGATCTTCGGGTTCCACTTGTGCAGGAGCGCAACGTAGTGCTCCAACCGCTCGAATGTTTCACGTGAAACATTGAGGCTCGACGCCAGCGCAGGGTTCATGCGGACCTGCGCTGTTCGAATTTCCGCAGCCTTGCGAGCAGTAGGGTCAGCGCCGCCGGGGTCATTCCCTCGACGCGAGAGGCCTGAAGAATGTTTTCCGGCCGTGCGGCCATGAGCTTGGACTTCAGCTCATTCGACAGGCCTTCGACCGCATCATAAGAGAAATCCGCAGGAATCTGCATCTTCTCATCGCGTTTAAGCGCCTCGACATCCCGCCGCTGCCGTTCGACGTAATTGGCATATAGCGCGTCCCTGGACAGCTGTTCCGCAATATCTGGATCCATATCTCCGATTTCCGGAAAAAGCGGCGTCAGCTGATCGATGGTTACATCCGGAAAGGCCAGCAATTGAAAGCCGGTGCGGCGCGCGCCATCATTGGTCAAACCGATCCCGGCAACCGCCGCTTCGCGCGGGGTGAAGGTGGCGGATTGCAGCAGATCGCGCCCCTTGTCCAGCTTTTCCGATTTCGCTTCGAACGCGGCGCGCCGGGCGACCCCGACGCAGCCGATTTCAAACCCGAGCGGCGTAAGTCTCTGATCGGCGTTGTCCGCCCGCAAGGACAGCCGGAATTCCGCGCGCGATGTGAACATGCGATAGGGCTCAGATACGCCGCGGGTGATAAGATCATCAATCATCACGCCGATATAGCTCTCGGACCGGCTCAGAAACACCGGCTCTTTGCCAAGCGCGAATGCCGCCGCATTCAGCCCGGCCACCAGCCCCTGGGCGGCGGCTTCTTCATATCCCGTGGTGCCATTGATCTGACCGGCGAGGAAAAAGCCCTCGACACCCTTCAACCCGAGCCGGGAATTCAGCGCCCGCGGATCGACGTAATCATATTCGATCGCATAGCCCGGTTGCAGGATCTCGACCTTCTCAAGCCCGGCGATGGAGCGCACATAGGCCTCTTGAACCTCGACCGGCAGGCTGGTCGAAATCCCGTTGGGATAGACCGTCTGACTGTCGAGCCCTTCGGGCTCGAGGAAAATCTGGTGGCTTTCCTTGTCGGCAAACCGCACGATCTTGTCTTCGATCGAGGGGCAATAGCGCGGGCCGATGCCATCGATATGGCCGCCGTACATGGCCGACCGATCGAGATTGTCGCGAATGATGTCATGCGTGCGTGCATTGGTATGGGTGATGCCACAGGGCACCTGGCGCAGATGCGGCGCCTTTGACAGAAAGGAAAACAGCACCGGATCTTCGTCGCCGGGTTGAATATCCAGACTGTCCCAGTCGATCGTCTTGGTATCGAGCCGCGGCGGCGTGCCGGTCTTGAGACGTCCGATGGGAAGTTCCATCGCATACAGCCGCTCGGCCAGTTTGTTCGAGGCCTCGTCGCCCATCCGGCCACCAGAGTACGAGACGTCGCCGATATGGATGACCCCGCGCAGAAAGGTGCCGGTGGTCAGGATCACCGCCTTGGCCGCCAACTCACTGCCGTCGGCCAGGGTGACGCCGCGCACGATCTCACCCGACATCACAAGATCGGTCACCTCGCCTTCGACAATCGTCAGCCCGGGGCAGGCCTGCATCTCGGCCAGCATCGTTTCGCGATAGACCTTGCGATCCACCTGGGCCCGAGGCCCCTGCACCGCCGGGCCCTTCCGCCTGTTGAGCAGCCGGAACTGAATGCCGGCCCGATCCGCGATGCGCCCGATCACACCGTCAAGGGCATCGACTTCGCGCACAAGATGCCCCTTGCCGAGCCCGCCGACCGCCGGATTGCAGGAGAGCACGCCAATACCCTCCGCCTTCAGTGTCACAAGAGCCGTCTCGGCCCCCATGCGGGCGGCAGCATGCGCCGCATCACATCCGGCATGGCCGCCGCCCACTACGATGACGTCAAAATGTTTCACGTGAAACACTCCTATTTACCGACGCAAAACCGCGAGAAGATTTCATCCAAAAGGTCCTCGACGTCGACCCTGCCCAAGAGGCTGCTCAACGCTCGAATCGCGATGCGCAATTCCTCTGCCGCTATATCATAGCCGTCCGGTCCATTTCGAACCCAAACCTTGGCCGTCGAAAGATGCGAGAGCGACCGCTCCATCCCCTGCCGATGCCGCAGATGCGTGGCCAACCCGGCCTCTGCGCTGCGCTCCGTCAACACCGAAGCCACTCGATCCACAAGATGATCCAGGCCCTCCCCAGAAATCGCGGAGATCCTGTGATCTCCCACTTGATGTAGATCCGCCTTGGAATACGCCAGGATATCACCCGGCCGCACCTCTAGCTCCGGTGTATCACCCGGCGCCAGAAGGAACAGCCGCAAATCCGCCGTCTCCGCCCTGCCCCGTGCCAGAGCCACGCCAAGCGCCTCGATCCTGTCTTCGGTCTCGCGCAGACCGGCGGTGTCGAGCAGTGTCACCGGCAATCCGCGCAGATCCATCCGCACCTCGATCACGTCGCGCGTGGTGCCGGCAATCTCCGAGGTTATCGCCGCCTCGCGTCCGGCCAGCGCGTTCAGCAGGGTCGATTTTCCGACATTCGGCTTGCCGACAATGGCAACCTCGAAACCGCTGCGGATCCGCTCGGAGACCGCCACGCCCTCAACCTGGCGGGTGATGCTGGTTTCGACCCCGGCCAGAAGCGCATCGACTTCGGGCGAGACATCGACGGGCACTTCCTCGTCGGCGAAATCGATTGTCGCCTCCAGAAGCGCCGCAGCCCGCACCAGATCCTCGCGCCACCGCGCCACCAGTTTTCCGAGATCGCCGGAGAGCACCCGCAGGGCCTGCCGCCGTTGCGCCTCGGTCTCGGCATCGATCAGATCGGCCAGCCCCTCGGTCTGCGCCAGATCGAGACATTCGTTCTCGAAGGCGCGGCGGGTGAATTCCCCGGCTTCGGCCAGCCGCAGGCCATCGACGCCGCCCAATTCGGCCAGGATCTTGCGCACCACGGCCACCGATCCATGGACCTGCAATTCGACGACATCCTCGCCGGTAAAGCTCGCGCCTTCGGCAAAACACAGCACAAGCGCCTCGTCGATCCGCACGCCGGCGCCATCGCGCAACAGCCGCAGCCCGGCCTGCCGCAATCTGGGCAAAGTGCCACAAAGCAAGCGGCCCGCGGCAAATGCCTGCGGGCCGGAAATCCGAATGACCGAAACACCGGCCTTCCCCTGGGCCGAGGCCAGGGCAAAGATCGTGTCCATATCTGCCTCCGGCTCAGGTGTTCATGGAATCGAAGAATTCCGAGTTGGTCTTGGTCTGCTTCAGCTTCGACAGCAGGAATTCCACCGCATCCGTCGTCCCCATCGGGTTGAGGATCCGCCGCAGCACGAAGGTCTTCTGAAGATCGAGTTTCTCGATCAGCAGGTCCTCTTTGCGGGTGCCGGATTTCAGGATGTCGATCGCCGGGAAGACGCGTTTGTCCGCCACCTTGCGGTCGAGCACGATCTCGGAGTTGCCGGTGCCCTTGAATTCTTCAAAGATCACCTCGTCCATCCGGCTGCCGGTGTCGATCAGCGCGGTCGAGATGATGGTCAGCGAGCCGCCCTCTTCGATGTTGCGCGCGGCACCAAAGAAGCGTTTCGGCCGTTGCAGCGCGTTGGCGTCGACACCGCCGGTCAGCACCTTGCCGGAGGACGGTACGACGGTGTTGTAGGCGCGGCCGAGGCGGGTGATGGAATCGAGCAGGATCACCACGTCGCGCTTGTGTTCGACCAGCCGTTTGGCCTTTTCGATCACCATTTCCGACACCGCCACGTGGCGCTGAGCCGGTTCGTCAAAGGTCGAGGAGATCACCTCGCCCTTGACCGAACGCTGCATGTCGGTCACCTCTTCCGGCCGCTCGTCGATCAGCAGGACGATCAGATAGCATTCCGGATGGTTCTTTTCGATGCTGCTGGCGATGTTCTGCAACAGCACGGTCTTGCCGGTCCGCGGCGGCGCCACGATCAGCGAACGCTGGCCCTTGCCGATCGGCGCAACCAGATCGATCACCCGGGCCGAACGGTCCTTGATGGTCGGATCCTCGATCTCCATCTTCAGCCGCTCGTCGGGATAGAGCGGCGTCAGGTTGTCAAAGGCGATCTTGTGTTTCGCCCGCTCGGGATCTTCAAAGTTGATCGCGGTGACATTCACCAGCGCGAAATAGCGTTCATTGTCATCCGGGGCCGAGATCTCGCCTTCGATGGAATCGCCGGTGCGCAGCGAGAATTTGCGGATCATCGTCGGAGAGACATAGATGTCGTCCGGCCCCGGCAGATAGTTGGCTTCCGGCGAGCGTAGGAAGCCGAACCCGTCTTGCAGCACCTCGAGCACGCCATCGCCGGACACCTTCCAGCCTTCGTCCGCGCGTTCGCGCAGGATCTGGAACATGATCTCGCCCTTGCGCATGGTCGAGGCGTTCTCGATCTCGAGCTCTTCTGCCATCGCAAGAAGGTCTTTGGGGCTTTTCGCCTTGAGATCGGCAAGGTTCAGGTGGTCTTCTGTCATGGCAAATCCGGGGCCTGCGCCGGTGTCGGCGCCATGGCATCGTCTGAAAGGGAAAATCGCATACCGGACGGTATGGAGCCCCTAGGTAGCTTTGAGCGGCCCTAGAGTCAATCGCCCTCGCTCGAGACGCGCGTCAGGCGCTTGTCCCCAGGCTGGCTCCGGTGCGTCTCCTCTCCCAAGAAATTAAAGAAAGAAGGTTTGATGTGGTGTGTAGGGCGTGGCTTTTCTGTGGATTACGCTGTCATCCAAGCATTTATCAACACTGTGCAGGACTGTGGTCCCAGGGGGTGGAGAACTTCTTGAAAGATGGAAAAAAATCGTGAAAAAATCGTTTTTTATCATCGACTTGTGTCCAAAAAGTTAACGGCCAATCTTGGGGATAACCGGCGGGACAGGCGTGGCGGCGTTCCGGCTCTTCACAGCCCGGCACTTGTCCTTTTCCCTCTGTGTCCGCTTGCCGGTCAATCCGGTGAAAATCGCCCGGATCCGGCGCCGGAACGCTCGACCTCGGAATCCCACACATGTATTCCTCCTGTCATCCGCCGCCCTTCCACGGAGTCATCCACATGCCGAAACCGCTCGTTCTGGCCTCGGGGTCCGAGATCCGCGCCGAAATGCTGCGCCGCGCCGGGCTCTCGGTCGCGGTGATGCCGGCAAGGCTGGATGAGGATTCGGTAAAACAGGGGATGCTGGCCGAAGACGCCGCGCCGCGCGACATCGCCGACCTTCTGGCCGAGATGAAGGCCGCCAAGGTCGCCGGCAAACGCCCCGATGCGCTGGTTCTGGGCTGCGATCAGGTTCTGGATTTCGAGGGTGCGCTGCTGTCCAAGCCCGAATCCCCGGAAGCGGCGGTCGCGCAGCTCTCGGAAATGAGCGGCAAGCGGCACAAACTGCTCTCGGCCTGCGTCGCCTTTGACGACGGCAAACCGGTCTGGCGCCATGTCGGTGTTGTCACCCTGAGCATGCGGGCGCTGAGCCCAGACTATATAGAGGATTACGTCGCACGGAACTGGCCGTCGATCCGCCATTCCGTGGGCGCCTACAAGCTCGAGGAGGAAGGCAGCCGCCTTTTCACCACGATCTCGGGCGATTATTTCACCGTGCTTGGACTTCCGCTGCTGCCTCTGTTGAATTGGCTGGCGATTCGAGGAGAGATTGCGACATGACGGAAAACGTGCCGCTGGCGGGGGTGATCGGACATCCGATCCACCAATCGAAATCGCCACAACTTCATGGCCACTGGCTGCGCCGCTACGGCATTCGCGGCCATTACATTCCGATGGATGTGGCGCCCGGCGATCTGGCCGATGTGATCCGGGTGCTGCCCCGCATGGGCTTTGTCGGCGTCAACGTGACGATCCCGCACAAGATCAACGTGCTCGACCTGGTCGACAGCATCACCGATCGCGCCACCATCATCGGCGCCGCCAATACGCTGATCGTGCGCCATGACGGCAAGATCATGGCGGACAACACCGATGGCTACGGGTTCATCGAGAATCTGCGCCAGAATGCGCCGGGCTGGGATCCCAAGGCCGGGCCGGCGGTTGTCTTTGGTGCCGGCGGCGCCTGTCGCGCCGTTGTCTCGGCCCTGCTCGACGCCGGGGTGGAAAAGGTGTTGTTGTCGAACCGCACCCGGATCAAGGCCGAACAGCTTCAATATGAATTCGGCAAGCGGGTTCAGGTGGTGGAATGGGTTCAGGCCGGCAATGTGCTCGAGGATGCGGGGCTTGTGGTCAACACCACTTCGCTCGGCATGACCGGCCAGCCGGAGCTGCGCGTGCCGCTCGACGGGTTGCAGCCCGGCACGGTGGTGACCGATCTGGTCTACAACCCGCTGCGCACGCATCTTCTGGCGGTGGCCGAAGACCGCGGCTGCGCGACCGTCGATGGCCTTGGCATGTTGCTGCATCAGGGTGTGCCGGGGTTCGAGCGCTGGTTCGGCCGCCGCCCCGAGGTGGACGCGGAGCTGCGGCGGGCCGTGCTGGGATGAGCTTTCGCCTCGGTCTGACCGGCTCGATCGGCATGGGCAAATCGACCACTGCGGCACTTTTTGCCGAACAGGGCTGCGCGGTCTGGGATGCCGATGCGGCGGTGCACAAGCTTTACGGCCCCGGCGGCGCGGCGGTGGCACCGATCGGTGCGCTCTGGCCCGAGGCGATTTCCGGCGGCGCGGTCTCTCGGCCGGCGTTGAAAGAGATCATCGCGCGGGACGCTGGCGCCCTGCCCCGGATCGAGGCCATCGTGCATCCTCTGGTGGCGCAGGATCGGGCGGATTTCGGCCGTCAAAGCGTGGCGGAGATCACGGTTTTCGACATTCCGCTGCTCTACGAGACCGGCGGCGCGGTACAGATGGATGCCGTGGTCTGTGTTTTCGTGGCGCCAGAAGTGCAACGGGCGCGGGTTCTGGCGCGCGGCACCATGACCGAGGCGCAATTCGCGCAGATCCTTGCCAATCAGATGCCAATCGCGGAAAAGCGCAGCCGCGCGGATTACGAGATCGAGACCGATACCCTGAGCCATGCCCGCGCGCAGGTTCAGGAGGTGCTGAGGGATATCAAAGTGAGGCTGGCCGATGCGTGAGATCGTTCTGGACACCGAAACCACCGGGTTCGACCCCGAAACCGGCGACCGCATCGTCGAGATCGGCGCCGTCGAGCTCTATAACCACATGCCCACGGGCCGCACCTACCACCAATACATCAACCCCGAGCGCGGCATGCCGCAAGAGGCCTTCGAGGTGCACGGTCTGGGCGATGAATTTCTGGCCGGCCAGCCGGTGTTCAAGCTGATTGCGCAGGATTTCCTCGATTTTGTCGCCGATGACGCCAAACTGGTAATCCACAACGCCAGCTTCGACATGAAATTCCTCAATGCCGAGCTGCGCTGGCTCAATCTGCCGCAGATCGCCATGGATCGCGCCATCGACACCGTTGCCATGGCGCGCAAGAAGTTTCCCGGCTCGCCGGCCTCGCTCGATGCGCTGTGCCGGCGGTTCAGCATCGACAATTCCGCGCGAACGCTGCACGGTGCGCTGCTCGACAGCGAAATCCTGGCCGAGGTCTATCTGGAACTGATCGGCGGACGGCAGCCCGGGCTAGTGCTGGCCAGTGTGGAAAAGACCAACGTCGCCAGCGGCGGCGGGGTCTGGAAGCCGCATCCCCGGCCAACCCCCCTGCCCGCGCGGCTGACAGAAGAAGAGCGCGCCGCCCATGCCGCCTTGGTCGAGGGCATGGGCGAAAACGCGCTCTGGAACCGGTATTGACGCGGCAGGCCGGGCTGCTGCCCGGCCGCGGTCTCATGCGTCGGGTGTGGCTTTCGCCTGGGCCTGCTGTGCGGCCTGGCGGCGCATAATTTCGTTGCGATAAAGTGCAACAAAATCAATCGTTTCCAGATTGAGCGGCGGGAAGCCGCCATCGCGGGTCACATCCGAGACGATGCGGCGCGCGAAGGGGAAGATCATTCGCGGACATTCGATCAGCAGATAGGGATGCAGCTGATCCTCGGGCACGTTCTCGATCTGGAAGACACCGGCGTAATCCATTTCCAGCAGGAAGAGCACGTCGCTGGTGGCCTTGGATTTCGAGGTGATCTTGAGCTTGAGCGCGACTTCGAACTGGTTGTCCTGCTGCCGCTTCTTGGCATCGAGGTTCACTTCGACCTGGATGTCGGGCTGCACCTCGCCGGTGGTGCCCTTTTGCGACAGGATGTTTTCGAACGACAGGTCGCGCACATATTGCGCCAGCACGTTCATCTTGGGCTGCTGCGCCTGCTGCTGTTGTTGCGGCTGCGCGGCTGCGCCGTTCTCGGTTTCGTTTTCGGCCATGGATTGTCTCCCCAAATGCGTTTGAGGTGCTTTACCAGCCCGGCCCTACAGGCTCAATGGCTGCTCCATCCCGAAGGGCCGCCGGGCTTGCCGTTTTCCTCGGAAACCTCGGAATAATCGCCGTCGATCACCGTGTCGCGTGGCTGCGGCCGGCGCGGATCAGGGCGCTGACCCATTTCGAAACGCTGCACCTTCACCCGTTTGCTGATGAAGTCAAAGACAACGGCCCGCACCGGCGGCATCAGCAGCGCAAAGCCCAGCGCATCGGTGAAAAACCCCGGAGTCAGCAGCAAGGCGCCGGAAAACAGGATCATCGCGCCATCGGCCAGCGGTTTTGTCGGGTTCTGCAATTCGGAAAACGATCGCTGGAGGTTGGCAATCGCATGCCGCCCCTGCTGGCGCACCATGATTGTGCCGAGGATCGCGGTTAGGATCACGATGGCCAGCGTCGGCCACAGACCGATCGCGCCACCAACCTGAATGAACAGCGCAATCTCGATCAGCGGAACGAGAAGAAAGGCCAGCAGAAGATACATGTAGCGATACCCCGAAGGTGAAAGATGGTGTGGTGGACTTGCACCCACCTTGGCCTTACATAAGTGCAACAGCATCCGCTTTCAAAGTGTGTCACTCATGAGGTTCTGATGAATTCGCCCCTGCTCCAGCTTCTTGTCCTTGCTGGGATTGCCGTATTTCTCATTCTGCGGCTCAAATCCGTGCTGGGCACGCGAGACGGCTATGAAGAGCCGCCGGTGCCTCGTGGGGGTGCGTCACAAGACGCCAAACGCGATTTCGAAGTGATCGAAGGCGGGCCGGACCACGATATCACCGATCATGTCCCCGAAGGTTCTTCGGCGGCGCGGGCGCTGACCGAGATGAAGCGGGTCGAACCGTCGTTCAACGTGTCGGAATTCATGGGTGGCGCGCGCGGCGCCTATGAGATGATCCTGATGGGCTTCGAACGCGGCGATCTGGCCGAGATCAAGCCGTTCCTCGCCGAGGATGTCTATGAAACCTTTGCCGAAGTCGTCGAGGCGCGCGAAGAACAGGGGCTGACCATCGAGGCCGAGTTCGTCGGCGTGCGCGAGCTGACGCTTCAGGATGCGACCTTTGACAAGGCGACCGACCGGGCCGAGATCACCATGAAATTCATCGGTGAGCTGACCCAGGTGGTGCGCGACAATTCCGGCGAGATCATCGAAGGCAGCCAGACCCAGGTCAAGAAACAGAAAGACATCTGGACCTTTGCCCGCAACATGGGCGCCGACGACCCGAACTGGGTGCTCGTGGCAACGGATGAGTGAGCCGGTGCCATGCGGAGGTTGCTGTCTCTTCTCGGCTTGATCGGCCTGACGATGGGCAGCTCTCCCGCCTCTTCTGAGATCTCTTATCAGGTTCTGTCCTTCGACCAGCTCGATGGCTGGGACAAGGACGACCACGATGCGGCGCTGCGCGTCTTTCGCAACACCTGCATCGACATGTATGGCCCGGACTGGAATGCGCTCTGTGCCCTGGCGCATGACATGGACGACGGGCGCGCCTTTTTCGAGCTGATGTTCCGGCCGGTGCTGATGGAAGACGGCCAGGAGATGCTCTTTACCGGCTATTTCGAACCCGAACTCGAAGGGTCCCGCTATCCCGGCGGGCGATTCCGTTGGCCTGTCTACCGCATGCCCGGCGAGGCGCAAAATCGCCCCTGGCTGTCACGGCGCGAAATCCTGACCTCCGGTGTGATGGATGGTCGCGGGCTCGAGATCGCCTGGGTCGATGATCCGGTCGAACTGTTTTTCCTGCAAATCCAGGGTTCAGGCCGCATCCGTCTGGATGACGGATCGGTGGTGCGGGTGGGTTATGCCGGCAAGAACGGCCATGAATACCGTTCGGTCGGGCAAGAGCTGGTGCGGCGCGGTGTCTATCAGTCGCATCAGGTCTCGGCCCAGGTCATCAAGAACTGGGTGCGGCGCAATCCGGTCGATGGCCAGGAGCTTTTGTTTCACAACCCGTCTTACGTCTTTTTCCGCGAAGTCTCGGAAGTGCCGGCCGAATTGGGGCCTCTTGGGGCGATGAACCGGTCGATCACGCCGATGCGCTCGGTGGCCGTCGACCCGGATATCGTGCGGCTGGGCTCGCCGGTCTGGATCGAAAAGGATGGCAAGGGGCCGATGCGGCGGCTGATGATCGCCCAGGACACCGGATCGGCGATCAAGGGCGCGCAGCGGGCCGACATCTTTGTCGGCACCGGCGACGAGGCCGGACGCAGGGCCGGGCGTCTGCGCGATCCGGGGCGGATGGTGGTGTTGATGCCGATCCAGCGGGCCTATGCCCTGCTGCCGGAATCGGTGCAATGACCCGCAAGCGCAAGCTGCGACCGGAAGAAGCGGAGCTTTGGGGTCAGGTTGCACGTTCGACCACGCCGCTCGATCGGGCGCGCGGGCTCGACAGCACCCGTCCTGCCCCGAAAAAGCCCGAACCGGCGCCGAAAGAGGCCAAACCCCGGATCGAGCCGTTCCGGGTCGGCCAGAACGCCCGCGCCACGCCCGCCGGAAATGCGCTGGCGCCGTCGATCTCGGCTTCGCTGGCGGCCGATCCGCTGGCGATGGACAAGAAGGCCTTTACCCGGCTCAAGCGCGGCAAGCTCAAGCCCGAAGCTCGGATCGATCTGCACGGCATGACGCTCGAGCGTGCGCATCCGGCGCTGGTGGGCTTCATCCAGCGCGCCTCGGCTCGGGACATGCGGCTGGTTCTGGTGATCACCGGCAAAGGCAAGACGCGGCCCGACGACGGCCCGATCCCGCAACGCCGCGGCGTGTTGCGCCATCAGGTGCCGCAATGGCTGCGGATGGCGCCGCTGGGGCCGCTGGTGCTGCAAATCAGCGAGGCGCATATCCGCCATGGCGGCGGCGGCGCCTATTACGTCTATCTCAGACGGCGACGCTGAGCCCCGGCCGCGCCTGCGTCACGCCGATGGCCATCATCGCGCTGGCAAAGACGAAATACCCGGCAACGCCCAGGTATTGCGCCTCTATCCCGACACCGGCGTCGATCAGGACACCGGTCAGCCCCGGCCCCAGCGCCGAGCCCAGCACCATGACCGCCGCCGCCATCGCCTTGATCGATCCCAGATGCGCGGTGCCGTAGAATTCGGCCCAGAACGCATTGGGCAGGGTCATGTTGGCGCCGGTGGACAAGGCCAGAAAGAAAAAGCCGAACAGCGCCGAGGCCGGGCTTGTGGCATAGGCGAAGAACACGAAAGCCGCGACCATCGGCACCTGGTAAAACGGCATCAGCCGCGCGGTGCCGAGCTTGTCGAGCAGCCAGCCCGAGACAATCATCGCGCCGACGCTGATCGCGGTATAGACCGGAAACAGCGCCACCAGATCGAGATGCGCCCAGCCCTTGACCTCGGCGTAATGCACCTGCTGGAAAAAGAACGCGGTGTTGAAGGCCGGCGGCCCCAGAAGCGCCGGCACCATGAACCAGAACAGCCGATGCCGCAGCGCCTCGCCCCGGGTCCATTGCCGCGCCTGCATGCCGGTGGATTGTTCGTTTGTGGCAAGGCTTTGCGGGGTACGTTCGCGGCGCAGGAGCAGCAGGAGCAGCGGAATGCCGGCGGCAGCGATCATCGCCGCGACGAGCCAGAGCAGACGCCAGTCGAACATTCCGAGCAGGGCGACAAAGACAATCGGCAGCAGCGCCTCGCCAAAGGAGAACCCGAGCGCGGCGATCGACAACGCCCTGCCCCGCATCGCCACGAACCAGCGCGCCATCGCGACCGCCGAGATATGGCTTGTCATGCCTTGCCCGGTCAGCCGCAGCGCAAAGATCACCAGTGGCAGCAGCCAGACGGTGGAAAACGCCATCGACAGGCAGGCCAGCGCCAGAAGCACCAGCACGCCCGAGCCCAAAACGCGGGCGCGAAACCGGTCGGTCAGACCGCCGGCCCAGACCATGACGGCGGCCGACAGCGTGGTGCCGAGCGAATAGATCCCGCCCCAGGCGCCATGGGACAGGCCGAATTCGGCGCGGATTTCACCGGCAAAGACCGAGATGAAGAAGGTCTGGCCGAAACTGGAAAGAAAGGCCAGAAGCGCCCCGGCGGCCAGCCAGGGAGCATTTTGCAACAGAAAGGATCGTTCACGCACAGCGATGGCTCCTTGCCGCACGGGACCCGTGCGGGAGCCGGTGCTTGAGGTTCAGTTTGACAGAGTCTGAGTGGTCGTGGTCACATCCGACGCCGTTCCGAGCGCGGCACCGAAGAGCGAGAGCACGGTGCGCACCGCAACGACAGGCGATTCAGTGGCCAACACGGTATCGTTAGGGTTTATCAGGAAATTTCGCGCTGCAAACAACCCGTCGGCCGTCGTCAGGTCGAGCGAAAAGATCACGTGCTGGCGTTTCGGGCCATTGGCCGGCTCGAGCACGATGTGCCGCGCGGCATATTCCCGCAGGATCAGCACGCCCTTGGGGTTTGCCCGCTGGTCGTTGATGCCGCCCATGAGCGAGACGGCTTCAAGCGCGGTGACATATTCCTTGGGGAAATAGATCAGCTCTTCCGAGCCGGAGGCACCGAGGGCGCTGAAGGCGCGTTCGTCCTGTTGCACGATCACCTTGTCATTGCCGTGCAGCCGGGTGTTCTTGGACGGGCTGTCGAACAGATCCTTGGCGGGGATCGAATAATTGGACGCGCCCCGGTTGAGCGTGATGATCGGATTGCGCAGGGCCGGGTTGATGCCGCCGGCGGTGGCCAGGATGCTCAGGATCGAGGTGTTGCGATCGGGCAGCGGATAATTGCCCGGGCTGGCGACGCCACCGACCACGCTGACCGCATGGGCCACGCCGGGCGCTGCGGTGAGCTGCACCTGTGCGTCAGGGGCGATGGCCACAAGCGAGTCCTGAATGCGGGCGCGGGCGCCGTCGGCGGTCAGGCCGTTGACCACCACGTTGCCGACATAGGGGATAAAGAGCGCGCCGCTGGGCGAGACAACCAGCCCTTCCATCACCGCGATGTTCGAACCGGTCTGGGTGATCAGCGAATTGACCTGGCTGTCCCAGATCTGGATGTTCACCTGATCGCCGGGCCGCAGCACCTGGCTTTGCGGGCCGCGGCTGGCCGCGATCCAGTGGAAACTGCCGCTCCAGCCGGTGACCGGCCATTTCGAGATCAGAGCAGCGTTGAGCCGGGTGACGGGCACAAGATCGAACGGGGCGCCTTCGGATTTGGTCTGGCGGGTGACCTCGCGTTCGAGCGCGGCCCCGCGCGGCAGCGGACCGCAGGCCGCGACACCCAGAAGCAATGCAACAATGAAAAAGCGCAATACCTTGTGCACGTAGACGTCCCCCGAACATCGATGCTTGTTATCGTCAGCTTTCTAGCGACACTTTAGGGTGATAAACAGTCCGTGAATTCAAGAAAATCAACGGTTCGCCAACGTGTCAGGCTGCAAGCAGAAGAAAAAAGTCCTCGTCCTCGGCGCGACCGGGCGCGTGGCGCGGCTGCTGCGGCGGCAGCTCGACGTGAAGCCGATTGAAAACACGGAGTTTTTCTGGATATCCCGACGAATGGTGCCAGGCGTCGATCAGGTTTTTGAAGTGGGCGACGATGTTGACTATTTGCCACAGTGCAATGCCGTTCTTGCACTGTGGGGCGCTGTATCTGGGGGCGAAGAGGCGCTGAACGGCAATATCTCGCTTGCTTGCGAGGCACAGCGCATCGCCCGCGCCTGCGGCGCCGACCGGGTTCTGCATGCCTCTTCGGCGGCGGTCTATGCGCCCTCGCTCTCGCCAATCGACGAGACCGCGGAATGCGCGCCTCGCAATGCCTATGGCGCCGCGAAATTGCGGATGGAACAGGCCTTGCTGGGGGCCGAGCCCAAGGCCGTCTGCCTGCGCATCGGCAATGTGGCCGGGGCGGATGGATTGCTGTCGGCGATCGCCGACAACCCGTCGGTGACGCTGATCCGGTTTCCCGACGGGCGCGGCCCGGTGCGCAGCTATTTGCAGCTTGCGACCATGGCGCATGTGGTCGATGGGCTGGTGCGGCTCCCGGTCTCCGGCATGCCCGATATCCTGAACGTGGCCGGGACCGCGCCGGTGGCGATGGAAGAGCTGGTGCGGGCCACCGGCTGCGGATTGGACTGGCGACCGGCGCCACGGGGCGCGCTGCCGGTGATGGCGCTGGATGTCGGACGGCTGACCTCGCTGATGACGCTGGACCCGCCCAGCACCGATGCTGCCGAAATCGTCGGCGAATGGCGCAGGATCGGACAAATGCCATGACCCCGCAGAAACGTCTCCTCGATCTGGTCAGCGCGCTTTTCCTGCTGATCGTGCTCAGCCCGTTGATCTTGGGCGTTGCGCTGGCGATCCTGATACAGGATGGCCGGCCCGTGCTGTACCTGTCCGAGCGGATGAAATCGCCGACCGAGCCGTTCCGGCTGTTCAAGTTTCGAACGATGACGGTTTCCGGCGCCGATTCCGGTGTGTCCGGCGGCGACAAGAGCCGGCGGATCACGCCGATCGGCCGGTTTCTGCGCGCCAAGCGCCTGGACGAGCTGCCGCAATTGTTCAACGTTCTGAAAGGCGATCTGAGCTTTGTCGGCCCGCGTCCGCCGCTGCGGATGTATGTCGAACGGTTTCCCGAGGTCTATGCCGAGGTGCTGAGTTGCCGTCCCGGTATCACCGGTCTGGCGACGCTGGTCTATCACCGGCACGAAGCGCGCATTCTGGAAGATTGCGCCACCTCGGCCGAAACCGACGCTGCCTATTCCCGCCGCTGCGTGCCGCAAAAGGCGCGGCTGGACATGATCTATGCCCGCCGGCAGAGCGTCTGTTTCGACCTGCGGCTGATGTTCGCGACGGTGTTTCGCCGGATCAGCCTGCACAGGGGCCGGTCCCGCGGTGCCTGAACGGCGATTGGCGGGAATCCGCCGGTCGGGCCGCCCTTGGGGCGGGATCCGCGGGCAGAGTGGCGCCAGCGAAATCAACGATATATCCTGTCACGGTTATTATGCTAACCACGGGTCGGCGCGGAACCCGCTGGTAAAGAATTACGAAGACGGAATTTTTCCGGAGGTCGATTGATGCTGTACAGTCTTTTGGTTCGGATGAGCCGGGGCCAGAAGGGCTTCGTCATCGCCAGCATCGACCTCGCGCTGATCGTCTTTTCATTTGTCGGCGCCAATTCTCTTCTGATCGGCCGGATGCCCACGTTGCAGGTTCTGCGGGCCAGCCTGCCCTATCTTTCGGTGATGCTCCCGGTCGGTCTTGCGGTCATCCTTTACCTCGGATTGCACCGGAAAAAGCTCATCACCTATGAGCTCAAGGGCGTTTTGCAGTCCGGTTTCATGGCAGTGACGGTAGGTCTTTCGGGTGTCGCCACCAGCATTGCCATCGGCACCTACATCTCGGTGCAGCTTTTTGTCATCGCGTCGATGATCCTGCTGATCGCGTCCGCGGGGCTCAGGCTCTTGCTGCGCGAGTTGGTTGTCCGGGCCTATCTGCGCGGCAAGGCGCTCAAGCGGGTGCTGATCTACGGCGCCGGGCGCACCGGACAACAGCTTGCCTCCGCGCTCTATTCCGACATCGAATTGCAGCTGCACGGTTTTATCGACGACAACCCCGGAACCCACGGGATGACCGTCTCGGGCTTCAAGGTCTATTCCCCGAACAAAATCGAATCACTTGTCGAAAAGCTGCGGATCGACCGGATCATCCTGGCCATGCCCGCCGCCAGCGAGGCTGACAAGGCGCGCATCGCCCGCCGCCTCAGCCATCTGGCCTGCGAAGTTCACATCATGCCGTCGTTTGCGCAGATGCTGCTGGATCACGGCAACCGCACCAGCACCAAGCCGCTGGATTTTTCCAAGCTGCTGGGGCGCAACCATCTCGAGGCGGAATTGCCGGGGGTGAGCGATGCCTATGAGGGCAAATGCGTGTTGGTCACCGGGGCCGGCGGGTCGATCGGCTCCGAGCTGAGCCGGCAGATCGCCATGTGCCAGCCGGCCAAGCTGATCCTGCTCGATCATTCCGAGCTGCTGCTCTACAAGATCCAGCGCAAATTGAACGCCTTTCAGAACGATGTCGAGATCGTGCCGGTCCTCGGGTCGATCTGCGAGCCGGGCCTTGTCGATCGGATCTTTGCCGAGAACGAGATCGACGTGGTGCTGCATGCCGCCGCCTACAAGCATCTGCCGCTGCTCGAGCTCAACACCATCGAGGGATTGCGCAACAATGTGATCGGAACAAAGGTCGTGGCCGATGCCGCCCGCCGCCACGGGGCCGAACGATTTATCCTGATCTCCAGCGACAAGGCGGTGCGGCCGAAAAGCGTGCTGGGCGTGTCGAAACGGCTGGCCGAGATGCTGGTGCAGGATCTCGCCACGCGTCCGGGCCGCACGATGTATTCGATGGTGCGCTTCGGCAATGTGCTGGGCTCCTCCGGTTCGGTCATCCCGCTGTTCGAGGATCAGATTGCCAACGGCGGCCCGGTGACGGTGACCCATACCGATGTGACACGCTATTTCATGACGGTAAGCGAAGCGGTGCGGCTGGTGTTGCTGGCCGGCTCTTTCGCGCGCGGTGGAGATGTCTTCGTGCTCGACATGGGCAAGCCGATCTCGATCTGGCAGGTGGCGCGCAAGTTGATCGAGAACGCCGGCTATACCGTGCGCGATGCTGCCAATCCCGATGGCGATATCGAGATCCTGTTCACCGGGCTGCGCCCCGGCGAGAAACTCTGCGAAGAGCTGCTGATCGGCACCGACATGCTGACCACGCCGCACCCCAAGATCCTGCGCGCTCAGGAAACCCATCTGTCGGAACTGGAAATGGCCAATGTCCTGCAAGAGCTGCGCCGCGCCGTCGAAACCCACGACACAGAGGCCGCGAGCCTGATTGCCGACCGCTGGGTTGAACACGAAGGCAAGAGCGTTCGGGACAAGACCGCCACCGAAGGCAGCCTCGGCGCGGGCTGACCCGGCGCCGGGCGTGTGACTTTTCCGTCAGAACCTAAGCTGTTGCAGCTTGGCCATCCCGAGCCGATTGCCGAACCATTGCTCTGACCGGACGATCCGGCCCCGGCCATCGACGTGGTATTTGTTGTTGAAGATGAACCAGGTGTCGTTCTCACGACAGGTTTCGATCATTGCCGTGGTGCCTTTGACGCTGGCCGATGGCCCATCAACCTGCACCTCGCAGGTAAAGCGGTAGCGCACGGTGATGTCTTCGCCATTGAGAAATCGCATCTCGCGCGCGATCGTGCCGGCGCGACGATTTGCTATGAGGCTGGGCAGGGCGCCAAAACTTACCGACATCAGATCGCCACCAAGGCCGCGGCTGCCGCGGGCCAGACCGTTCTGCAAGCTCACGGTCTGGCGCGAGGCGGTGGCATAGGTGTCGATCGGGCCGTTGGCGCCGATCTTGGCGATCAGCGCGTTGGATTCGATGCGCGGAAAATCGATCAGTACCAGCGGTTGCGTCGCTTGCGCCGCCGCCTGGCTGGCCTGTTCCGCGGTGACCCGGGTCG
The DNA here is from genome assembly GCF_028807375.1 of Marinovum sp. PR37. NCBI lineage: Bacteria > Pseudomonadati > Pseudomonadota > Alphaproteobacteria > Rhodobacterales > Roseobacteraceae > Marinovum > Marinovum sp. PR37. The sequence continues at coordinate 242,408 of NZ_JARAML010000003.1, forward strand.
GGCCTGCGCTTTGCTGTCCGGTTAGCTTGCTGCTCAGGGTGTTGCGCACCAGGGTACCGGTGTCGCTGCCCAGCTTTTCGCCGCCGGAACAGGCCGCCAGAAGGGTGGCGCAGCCAAGCGCCACCAGCGTGCCAAGACCAAGGCGGCGGGAGTGTTTTTGCACCTCTGTCACGCTCATCTCCAGAACTTGCCCCAGCTCTTGGCCATTTCGGGCTGGTGATAATCACGCACCTGCTCATAGAGCCGTCCGTCGACCTTGAGCCGTGCGCCGCCGTCGCGGGTGAGCGACTGGATCGCGAAGGTGCTGCGCTCGGTCGAGGGCTGTGCCGACACCGCACCCAGCGGAATGGTGATGCGGATGCCCTTGTCGAAGGAACCTTCGCCGAAATCTTCGAACTTCGTGTCCGTCACCGTGGCATAGGCGCCGACGCGCCAGCCGTTCACGAACTCGCGGTCAAGGGTGACGGTGGCGCCCAGATCGCCGGCCAGATAGCTGCCGACGTCAAGCTGGCCGTGAAAGCCGTTGCCGAAATCGTAGTAGGCCGAGACATGGCCGTTGAAATCGGGGATCGTGCCGGTGCGGGTCTCGGACGAGCGCAGGCCGAAGAGCTGATCGAAATCGCGCGGTTTGACGTAGTTCAGCTCGACGCCCAGGGCGAGACGGTTGTCGACCGGTTTCCACAGCATCTCGCCGGAGACCCCGGCATACATGTCTTCGAGATAGCCGGCGGTGACGCGGCTGTAGACGTTGGGCGCGACGCGGCCGTAGTGCGCCAGCGTCAGCTGCTCGATCGCCGGGTCGCCTTCCTTGGCGTAGCGGGCCTTTTCCGTCCGCACCAGCGGCAGCGCATCGTCGTCCTGACGATCGATGTCGGTGAGGTTGCCCGCCAGGCGCTTGGTGACCGAGCCCGAAAGCACCAGGTTGGCGGTGGGCCGATAGCTGGCCTTGGCACGCACCCCGAAATCGCCGCGCAGCGGGCTCTCGGGGTCGAAGAACGAGAACTCGGTATATGGCGAGATCGCCCAGCCAAAGCGCGGATATTCGTCATCAAACGCCGAGGGCGCCCGGCCGAACCCGTCAGAAATGGCGGTGCGGGCCAGGATTTCGGCGTTGTCGCGGTGTTCCAGCGCCTCGAGATCCGAACGCTGGAGGGTGACCGCGGACAGCGCCATGCCGTTGACGACCGGCACGATCACGAAACTCTCGATCGAGGCGGGCAACACCCGGGTCATGGCGCGGGCGGTGCGTCCGATGGCCTGCGGAACCTGGCCATACCGCGGGTTGCGCAGGCGGACCACGGCGCGGCGCGGCTCGAGCTTGAGCCCCTCGAGCACGAGGCCGTCATTCGTCATCGCGGTATTGAGCGCGCTGCGATAGTCCGAGGTGTCGGCGGTGACCCAGCCCAAATCGCTGGCGGCCCCGGGCGCACGTGGTGACACCGGGACAGGCGCGCTTTCGGCGCCACCGGGAACGGCGGCGTCCTTGGGATTGGTGTGGACGGTGACCTGCGCGCCGATGGTATTGCCATAAAGATGGTAGAGCGAGAGCTGCGCGCCATTGTCAAAACGGTAGTCGACGCCGAAATTCCACGGCGAATCGTCGTCATGCTCGCCCCGGGTCCGCTCGCTTTCGTAGGTGTCCGAGGAATATTCCGCCGAAAAGGCCAGCCGCTCGGTCAGCGCGTAGCTCATCCCGGCAAAACCCGCCACATCGCCCCGGAACCACCGGTCATAGGTTGGCAGCCCGCCTTCGCCCAGCAGCTCTTCGGGCCGATTGCCGGTTTCGGCAAAGGGGTTGCGAGAGCCGAGGCGGCCCCAGCCGACGCCGCCGGTCACATCGAGACCGGGGATGATTTCCTTGGTGGCCACCAGATATTCGCCGCCGTAAAGCCCGGTGCCGATGAAATCCTGAAGCCCGACAACGACGCCGGGCAGGAGATCGCCCTCGTCGAGAAGCTGGTAGCGCAGGTCGAAGCTGCGGTCATAGAACACCCCGTCGACCGAGCCGGCGGCCGAGAAATCCGAGATCCGCGAATAGCGGAACGAACCCGACAGCCGCGGCGTGATCTGAAAGCTGAGTGTCCCACGGCCCTGTGTGCCGCCGCCACCGATCGTCGTCGAGAGCGTGGCATCGGGCGCGACCCGCGCGGTCGGCATGTCGATCAGGCCGGGCAGGCCGTAGAGGTTGTAGGATGGAATGCCCTCGGCGGTGGCGGTGGGTGCGGCAAGCGCCGTCAGGCCCGCCAGCGTCGCGGCGACGCTTCCCCGCAGGGTGGCTTTCAACGAATTTGGCATGAAATCGCCCCGTCCCAATAGTCTTGCCTTCGTGATAGGCGGCAATGGCCCGCAAGTCCATGAGGGCAGGGGCGATTGCTGGCGGTTGTGACAAAATACGAACGCTTGCGCCCCGGCGCTGGCAAACCCCGCGAATTGTAGATGTTAAGTCAGCGGTAACACCTGCTCTGCTATCCCTGTCCCCGGGTGAAACAGGGTGGTGAGACCATGAGTGCTGACGGAAACGTCGCGCCGGTCATCATCAAACGGAAAAAGGTTGTTGGCGGGGACGGGCACCATGGCGGTGCCTGGAAGGTCGCCTACGCGGATTTCGTGACCGCGATGATGGCATTTTTCCTTTTGATGTGGCTGTTGAACGCGACAACGGAAAAACAACGCAAGGGGCTGGCGGATTACTTTGCACCGACCATTCCGATCAACCGGGTGTCGGGCGGCGGCAGCGGCGCCTTTGGCGGCGACAGCGTGTTCTCGGAAGAGACCCTGCCACAGAACGGCACCGGCGCCTCGAACAAACATCCGACGAATGGCGACAAGGCGCGCGGCGACACCGGCATCGATCCCTCTGGCGAGAACGCCGGCGACACGGCTTTCGAAGCGCAGGTCAACACCATCAAGGAGGCGCTTTACGGAAGGGGCGGCGAAAGCATGGTGGCCGAAAACGCGCTCAGGCATATGGTGCTGAAGACCACCGACGAGGGCCTGGTGCTCGAGCTTTTCGAGCTGCCTGACAGCCGCTTGTTCGACGCGTTTGGCAATCCGACCGAGGTACTGGCGGTGCTGGCCGATGCCCTGGCCGAGGCCGCAAGGACGGTGGACAACCCGCTGGCGATCGAGGGCCATGTGCCGACCAGCCCCATCGTGCTGCGGCGGAACCTGGCCTGGGACCGCTCGGTCCAGCGCGCGCAGTTGTTTCGCAACATGCTGGAATTCGAAGGGCTTCCGCCCGGAGATGTGGCGCGGGTGACCGGCCACGCCGACCGCGACCGCGTCGATGACAATCCGCTGGCACTGCGCAACAGCCGGCTCGAGGTGATCTTTCTCAGGCAGCAAAGCCCGTAGGATTTTAGCTGTTAGCGCGCTGTTAAGCCGGAGGCGTCTATCTGTTGCGTCAAGCAATCGATGCAGCAGAAAGGCGTGTCCATGACGATTTCTTCTTCCCTCAATGCCGGTGTGGCGGGGTTGGCCGCGAATGCCACGCGACTTGCCGGCATATCCGACAATATCGCCAATTCCTCGACCTATGGGTACAAACGGGTCGATACCGAGTTTCATTCGCTGGTGCTGACGCAATCCTCGCGCTCCTATACCGCCGGCGGCGTGCGGACCAGCACGCAGCGGCTGATCGATCAGAGCGGCTCGCTGATCACCACGTCGAACCCGACCGATCTTGCCGTGCGGGGGCGGGGCATGCTGCCGGTGGCCACCGGCAGCGACGTGCGCACCAATGGCCCCGACGCCGAGATGCTGCTCACCACCACAGGTTCGTTCCGGCTGGACGAGGACGGTTATCTCAGCACGCCCTCCGGCCTGGTGGTGATGGGCTGGCCGGCCAGCGTCGACGGCACCATCCCCTCGTTTTCGCGCGATACCGCTGACGGGCTCGAGCCGATCCAGTTTTCCCAGAACCTGACCGGCGACCCGACAACCCAGGTCGACATGAATCTCAACCTGCCGGCCACCGCTACCCTGACCGGTGCCAATGGCGATCCCTACAGTCTCTCGGTCGAATATTACGACAACCTCGGCACGTCGCAGAGCATCAACATCACCTTCACCCCGACGGTGCCGGCCAGCGGCGCGTCGAACGAATGGACAGTGGTGATGTCGGATTCCGCCCAGGCCGGCGCGGTTGTCGGTGAATATACCATCACCTTTGACAACAGCCGCCAGACCGGCGGCACCATCGCCTCGGTCGTCGATATTTCCGGCGGCGCCTATGATCCGGTGACCGGGGTGATCCCGGTGACGGTCGCGGGTGGCCCGATCGACATCAACATCGGCGCCGTTGGCGACACCCGCGGCCTGTCGCAGCTCTCCGACAGTTTCGCGCCGATCTCGATCACCAAGGACGGCTCGCCGGTGGGCAACATGAACTCGGTCGAAGTCGATGAGAACGGCTATGTCCATGCCTTGTTCGACAGTGGCGTGACCCAGCTGCTCTATCAGATCCCGCTGGTCGACATGCCCAACCCCAATGGCTTGCAGGCGCTCGACCAGCAGACCTATCGCGTCTCGCCGGAAAGCGGCTCGTTCTTTCTCTGGGATTCCGGTGAAGGCCCGACCGGCGACATCAAGTCGTTTTCGCGGGAGGAATCCACCACCGATGTGGCGACCGAGCTGACTTCGATGATCCAGACCCAGCGGGCCTATTCGTCGAATGCCAAGGTCATTCAGACGGTGGATGAGATGCTTCAGGAAACCACCAATATCAAACGCTAAGGCGCTGTCGCCGGAACCGAGGTGAGTCATGTCCTTCTCTGGATCCCTGTCCAACGCCCTGTCGGGTTTGCGAGTGTCGTCGCTGGCGGCCGAGATTGTCTCGTCCAACCTGGCCAATGCCACCAACGCGGCCTATGCCACGCGCGATCTCGAAATCTCGGTGCGCGCCAGCGGTGCCGCTGGCGGGGTCGGGGTGGTCGGGGTCACCCGGTCGGTCGATCCGACGCTGCTGGGCGAATGGCGCCGGGCCCGGGCCAGCACGGCGGAACTGAGCACCGGCAACGGCTATCTCGCCCGGGTGGAGCAGGTCTTTGGCACGCCGGAAACCCCCGGCTCGCTCGCGGATCTGATGACCCGGTTCGAGGCCGCGCTGGTCTCGGCGGCGGCGCGGCCCGATCTCTCCATCCGGCTCGATGCCGCGGTCTCGTCGGCCGGCGCGGTGGCTGGCGCGCTGCGGGCCACATCGTCGGAGCTTCAGGCGCTGCGCACCGAGATCGACGGCAAGATCGGCCAGACCGTCACGGACCTCAACGCGCATCTCGCCAGGCTGGCCGACCTCAACAGCCGGATCATCAGCGCCGAAACCAGCGGCGCGCCCAGCCAGTCGCTGCACGATCTGCGCCAGGATGGCATCGACAAGATCTCTGAAATCGTGCCGCTGCGGGTCTTCCCGCGCGACAATGGCGCCGTGGCGCTTGTGACCACCACCGGCACCGTGCTGCTCGACGGCGTGGCGGCGGGGATCGACTTTTCGGCAACCAATGCGGTCACCGAATTCAGAACCTTGGCGAACGGCGGCCTGTCCGGCCTCAGCGTCGACGGATTTGACATCCCGGCCTCGGGCGCGGCCAGCCGGATCGGGGGCGGCAGCCTTGCGGCGCTCTTCGACCTGCGCGACGAGACCCTGCCCGGATATCAGACCGAGATCGATGCACTCGCCCGCAACCTGGTCGACAGGTTCCAGGACAGCGGGCTCGATCCGACGCTCGGCGCCGGCGAGGCCGGGCTGTTCACCGATGCCGGCCAGGCCTTTGATCCGGTGAATGAAACCGGCCTTGCCCGCCGCATCGCGCTCAATCCTCAAGTCGACCCGGAGGCCGGCGGCGCAAGCTGGCGCCTGCGCGACGGGCTTCAGGCGGCGGCGCCGGGAAATTCCGGTGATGGCACGGTTTTGCTGTCGATGATCGATCGTCTGACCGAGGCCAGAACCGTCGCCTCCGGCAGCCAGATCGGCCTGTCCGGCACGGCGGCGTCGTTGACCGCGACGCTTCTGTCCGGGGTGGCCGCGGAACTGACCGGCAATGAGGACCGGCTGAGCTATGCCGCCGCCCGCAGCACCGAACTGACCGAGCAGAAGCTGAGGAGCGGCGTCGATACCGACACCGAGCTGCAAAAGCTCATGCAGATCGAAAAGGCCTATGCCGCCAATGCCCAGGTGCTGAGGACGGTGGATGAGATGATCGAAGTATTGCTGGGGGCGACCTGATGACACTGACACCGATTGGCGACCTGTCGCGGGGCTTTGTCTTGCGTCATCGTCAGGCCGGGCTGCAATCGGAATCGATGCGGCTGCAAACCGAGTTGACCACCGGCCGGGTGGCGGGCACCCGCAACCATCTGCGCGGCGATTATGCCCATCTGAGCGATATCGAGCGCGGTCTCTCGATGCTCGAGAGCTACAGATCCGCGATCGCCGAGAGTGACACGATGACCGCCACGATGCAGGCCGCGCTGGGCGCCGTGCGGGATCATTCCGCCGATCTTTCCGCCGGGCTGATGCTCGCGGCACAGGCCGGTTCCCCTCTCGATCTGCGCATCGCGTCCGCTGATGCCGAACAGGCTCTTGGTGCCCTGGTCGGCCAGCTCAACAGCCGAAGCGCCGGTCGCGCGCTGTTTTCCGGGGCCGCTTACGACAGTGCCGCGCTCGCCGCGCCGGAGGAGATGCTTGCCGCGCTGCGCGGCGCGCTTGCCGGCACGAGCACGCTTGCCGGCGTGGAGGCCGCGTTCGACAGCTGGTTCGGCAGCGGCGGCGGCTTTGAAACAAGCGGCTACCTCGGTGCGACGCGCGATGGCACGCCGCTGCAACTCTCCGAAGATCTGCGCCTCGGCCTGTCGGTCCGGGCCGACGATCCGGCGTTTCGCGATACGCTGAAAGCCACCGCCATGGCTGCGCTTGCCGCCGATGAAAGTCTGGGTTTTGCCGAGGATGTTCAGGTGCAGATGATCGAGAGCGCCGGTGCGCAGCTGATCGCGGCGCGGCCCGGGGTGCTCGATGTGATTGCCGGGCTGGGCGTCGTCCAGGCCCGCATCGAGGACGGCAGGGCGCGCAACGAGGCGGCCGGGCTGACGCTGGAACTGGCGCGCAATACGCTGCTCTCGGTCGACCCATACGAAACGGCGACGCGGTTCGAAGCGGTGCAGAGCCAGATCGAAACGCTTTACGCCGTCACCGTGCGCGCCGCACGCATGAGCCTGCTGGACTACATGAGATGAGCCCGATGCTGCGAACCTGGCTTCTGCTTCTTGTCGCCCTGATCGCCCCGGCCGTCGCCGGCGCCAATCCGATCCGGATCAAGGATCTGGTGGAATTCGACGGCGTCCGTGGCAACGATCTGGTGGGCTATGGCCTTGTGGTGGGCCTCGACGGCTCTGGCGACGGGCTTAGGAATGCGCCGTTCACAGAAGAGATCATGAGCAATATTCTCGAACGGCTCGGCGTCAATGTGACCGGCGAGCAATTCCGCCCCAAGAATGTCGCCGCCGTCTTTGTCACGGCGACCCTGCCGCCCTTTGCCCGTTCGGGCAGCATGATCGATGTCACCGTCTCTGCCATCGGCGATGCCAAGAGCCTGTTGGGCGGGACGCTGATCATGACGCCGCTCAATGCCGCCGACGGCGAGATCTATGCCGTGGCCCAGGGCACGGTGATCTCCGGTGGCGCCAAGGCGGAGGGTGATGCCGCCCAGGTGACATTCGGCGTGCCCACCGCCGGCGTCATCCCGGCCGGCGCCCGGATCGAACGTGAGGTGGATTTCGACCTGTCGTCACTCGATGTCCTGCGGCTGGCCCTGCGGGAGCCGGATTTCACCACCGCCGGCCGGATCGAGACGGCGATCAATCGGGCCTTTGGCCGCCAGGTGGCGGTGATGCTCGATTCCGGCACCGTTCGGCTCGATATCATCGCGACCCGCATGGCCTCGCCGGCGCATGCCCTCGGGCGCATCGAGAACATTCTTGTCGAACCCGAGCGCAAGGCGCGGGTGGTCGTCGATCAGCGCTCGGGCACGATTGTCATGGGCGAGGATGTGCGCATTTCCCGGGTCGCGGTGTCTCAGGGCAATCTGACCCTGCGGATCGAAGAAGCGCCGGTCGCGGTGCAGCCGAACCCCTTTTCCGACGGCGATACGGTTGTCGTGCCGCGCACGCGCGCTGCGATCGAAGAGGAAGCGGGGATCAACCTGGCCGAGGTGCCTGACGGAACCTCGCTGTCCGAGGTCGTGGCCGGGCTCAATGCGCTGGGCGTCGCGCCGCGGGACATGATCGATATCCTCAAGGCGATCAAGGCGGCCGGCGCGCTGCATGCGGAATTCATCGTGCGCTGAGCGCGGCCCCGCGGCAGTAATTCGGACCGCCTGCGGCCCTCGCGCCGCGGCCGGCAGGCCGGCGCGCGTTGCCACGCCCGGCGCAGGGACAGGTGGCCGGGCAGGCGAGTATGGCTCCGAGGTTTGGCCAGGTTCGACCAGGGTCGGGCCATGGGGCGCTATCCCAGATAGCCCCGGACGAGACTGCTGGTAACCAGTGCCCAGCCGTCGGCGACCACGAAAAAGGCCAGCTTGAACGGCAGTGAAACGATAGCGGGGGGCACCATCATCATGCCCATCGACATCAGGATTGCGGCGACTACCAGATCGATGATCAGGAAGGGCAGAAAGATCAGGAATCCGATCTGAAAGGCGCGCGAGACCTCCGAGAGCAGAAAGCTCGGCACCAGCACGCTGAGCGGAGCTTCGGGCGAGACCTGATCCGCCGCCACATCGGCGCGCAGCGCGGCCATGGCGTCAAAAGTCTCGGGGTCGAGCCGTGCGGCCATGAAGCCACGAAACGGCGCGAGCGTGCGGGCGAAGCCTTCCTCGATCGAAATGGCGTTTTCCAGCATCGGCTGGATGCCGTCCTGCCAGGCGGCGGTAAACACCGGGTCCATCACGTAATAGGTCAGAAACAGCGCCAGGGTGACGATCAGCATGTTCGGCGGCGCCTGTTGCAGCCCAAGCGCCTGCCGCAGGATCGACAACACCGTGACAATGAAGGGAAAACAGGTGACGGTGATGGCAATGCCCGGGGCCAGGCTGAGCACGGTGATCACCAGGATCAACTGGACCGAGCGCAGCGTGAGCGACTCGCCTTCGCCAAGATCGAGCGAGAATTCCTGCGCCTCGGCGCCGCCGCCCGCCAGGGCAAGCCCGGCGGCAAGCAGGATGCCGCATACGGCGGTTCTGCCGGCAGCCATCAGCCCTGATCCAGATTGTCCCGGAGATCGGCGACCTCGGTGAGCCGCACGGCCAGCTGGCCGGGGGCGTCATCGCCGGCTTCGACAAGCTCCCCCCGGGCGATCAGCCGGGTGCCGACGTAAAGCTCGACCGGGTCATCGATCCGCTTGTCGAGCGTCAGAACCGAGTCGGGGCCGAGCCGAAGCAGATCGCGCACCGTCGGCCGGGCCTTGCCAACGCAAATGGTGATTTCGATCGGAACGCTGGTAAACGGGCTCTGGCCCGCGTCAAACGGCGTGTTTTCGGTCATCCGGGTCTTCCTTCTGAAGATCGTGGGTGAATGCCTCGAGCGCCGAGGAAATCTCGGCGATCATCTGGTCGAGATTGATTTCGATCTCGCGGTCTGGCAGCGAAAGCTGCGCCTGCCCCTCGGCCAGCGCGGCATCGCCCCGGATCAACACCGGAAAGGCGCCATCCTGTGCCACCAGCGCCGCGACCGTTTCGGCCACATCGGGATGGACGAGGATATGCGCCTCGCCGCGCAGCGTGTCGGTCGCGGCGGCCTGAAGTTCCTCGACGATGCGCGGCCCGATCGAATGGCGCAGCATTCGCGGCAGCAGCTTGTCGACGATCTCGACCAGGAGCGGCCGCAATTCGCGGAAAAGGTGGGTGTAGGCCTCATTGTAGGTGAAGGACATGTCCAGCAGGTTCTGCGCCAGATCGGAGGTGACGCGCATCCTGTCCTGGGTATGGGCATGCAGCGCATCGTCCCAGCCGGCCTGGTAGCCCTCTTCGAAGGCGGCAAGCCGGCGGGTCTCGATCTCTTCGTCGTTCGGGGCGGGATGGCGGCCGGCCGCGCCCCGGGTGCCGCCGAAATCTTCCAGCAGATGCAGGAGGGACATCAGGCTTTCTCCCCGGTGTCGTCAAGCCAGCCGCGCAGGATCTCGACGGTTTCTTCCTGGCGTTCGCCGATCAGGCCCCGCAGGCGTTCGACGGGGTCGGCCGGCGGCGGGGCCGGTTCGGTGCCGGGTGGCGGCGCCTCGGGCGCGCCCTGCGTCGGCGTCAGCGAGATGAAGCCGCCCTGGCCATCGTCGATCTCGCCGTCGAGCGGCGTGGCGGCCTCGGGCCTGGCCGGCGTGGCGTGGGCCGGGGCGGCTCCGTCGCGCGGCGGCAAGGCAAGCCTGTCGGGCGGCGGAGGGTTGCGGAAGATCGGCCGCAGCACGAAGAGCCCGAGGATCAACGCCACGACGCCGAGCACTGCCATCTGCACCAGCGTGCCGAGATCGAACGGCAACTGCGCCAACAGGCCGGGGGCGGCCGCGGTGCCGATTTCCGAGACCGGCTCGAAGGCCATCGAGCGGATGGTGATCGCGTCGCCGCGGGCCGCGTCAAAGCCAACGGCCGAGGCCACAAGCTCTTGCAGCGCCTCGATTTCCCGCTCGGGAAGGGGGGTGAATGTCTCGGCGCCGCTGCCATCCGGCGTGCGGGTGCCATTGACCAGGACTGCCACCGTCAGCCGCTTGATCGCGCCGGGCGCGCGGATCACCTCGCGTTCGGTCTGCGACACCTCGTAGTTCACCCGCTCGCGCGTCTCATTGCCCTGGGATTGCGATTCGCCGCTGCCGCCGCCCTCGCCGGCGGGCAGGTTGGAGGCCACGGTGACATCGCCGCCGCCGGCCTCTTGCGCGGTGTTCGACCGTTCCTCGGTGTCGGTGCTGATGGCGACACGGCTGCCGGGATCGATCCGGCGCTCGCGGATCGATTCGCTGTCGGTCACCGTGTCGACGCTGACCTCGACCACCGCATTTCCGACCCCCACCCGCGCCTCGACCAGCCGGGTGACCGCGTCGCGCAGCGTGGCCGAGCGTTCGTCGCCAACCGAGGCCGGCGCGTCCTCCTCGCTGGCCGCGATCAGGCCGCCGGTGCTGTCGATCACCGACACCCTTTCCGGAGCGAGCCCCGGCACGGCGGATGACACCAGATATTTCAGGGATTTGGCCTGTTGCGGTGACAGGGCGCCGCCGGCGGTGGTGAGAAAGACCGAAGCCGAGCTTTCGCCCTCCCGGCGGAACGGGTTGGTGGCGCCATTGGCGATATGCACCCGCGCGGCCGAGACCCCGGGACTCGACAGGATGGTGCGCGCCAGCTCGCCCTCCTTGGCGCGCCAATAGGCGGCATCGAACATCTGCGAGGTGGTGCCGAAACCGCTGAGCTGGTCGAGCAGTTCGTAGCCCTTGGTGCTGTTGGCGGGGAGGCCCTCGCTGGCCAGGGTCAGCCGCAGCTCATCGCGTTGATTGGACGGCACGAATATCGATCCGCCGCGAATTTCATACTCCAGCCCACGCTGTTCGAGCGCGCGCACCACCTCGCCCGCCGCACCGTTTTCGAGGCCGGCATACAGCAGCGCCATATTCGGCGTGGCGGCCATGCGGCTCATGAAGAACACAGCCGCGAACATGCCCAGACCGGCCGCCAGAGCGGCGATCTTTCTTTGCATGTTCAGCGCTGCCCAGGTCTTGGCGAATTGATCCACTGAATCCTCCGTCGGGTCGGCCTTCTGCACGACATTGCCCCTCCGGTTTCGCCGATCAGCCTTAACAATCGGTTAGTTCCTCTGAGGTTATAGATCGGGAAACCGAGTATTGAGGTGGCCCATGTCGGACGCGGAAATCGAAGAACAGCCGGTCAGGAAGAAATCCAAGCTGCCGTTGATCCTTGGCGTGGTTCTGGCATTGGCCGGCGGCGGCGGCGGGTTCTTTGCGGTCCAATCCGGGATGATTCTCGCCGCGCCATCCGACGCGGCCCATGCCGAGGCGGCCGAGACCAAACCAAAGGCGGCCGCGCTGCTGCCGGATGTCGCCTTTGTGCCGCTCGAACCGATGGTGATTTCCCTGCCGGGGGGCGGGACTAGGCACCTGCGGTTTACCGCCCAGCTCGAGGTACCGAGCGCCGCGCAATCCGATGTCGAGCTTTTGCTGCCGCGGGTGGTGGATGTGTTCAACAGCTATCTGCGTGCGGTCGAGGTGGCCGATCTCGAAGAGCCGACGGCGCTATTGCGGTTTCGTTCGCATCTGTTGCGGCGGGCGCAGCTGGTGCTGGGCGACGAGCGGGTGAGCAACCTGCTGGTGATGGAATTTGTGGTCAATTGACGGGGGCGACATGGTGGAAATGATTGCCGATGTACTTCTGGTTGCCGGGGCGCTGGGCGCCGGGGTCTATTGCTATGTGCTGGCGCGGCGGCTGAGCCGGTTCAACGATCTGGAGACCGGGGTCGGCGGCGCCGTGGCCGTGCTTTCGGCGCAGGTCGATGATCTGACCCGGACGTTGCAGGCGGCGCAATCGGCCGCCCAGGGCTCCAGCCGTTCGCTCGAAGATCTGACCGGCCGGGCGGAAACCGTCTCGCGCAAGCTCGAATTGCTGGTGGCCTCGATGCACGACATTCCCGATCAGCCGCCACAGGCCCCGTGCCAGGAGGCCGAGGACGCGCCGCCAGCGCCGGTCTTTTCGCGCCACTCGCGCGATGCCGGGAGGGCGCAGTAGATGACACAGGACCGCAAGCGTGGCCGTCGCCTCGGCCGCGGCACCCTGGCGATCATCGCCGTGTTGCTTCTGGGCTCCGCGCTCCTGCGGGTCGGGCTTCAGGCGACCGAGGCCATTGCCCGCGAGGCCAGCCCGGAGGCGCTGGCCGAGAGCCTGCCGATGCCGGCGCCCCTGGCCGCGCCGCAGCAATGTGTCAGCGATCCCGATCTGGTGCCGCTGCTCGAGGCGATGGAGACACGCGAGGACCGGCTGCGCATGCGCGAGGAGCGGATGACCATGCGGATGCGGGCGCTTCAGGTCGCGGATGCGCGGATCCAGGAAAAGCTGGCCGAACTCAGGGCCTCGGAAGCGGCGCTGCGCGCGACGATCGCCCTGGCCGACGAGGCCGCCGAATCCGACCTGACGCGCCTCACCTCGGTCTATGAGAACATGAAGCCCAAGGATGCCGCCGCGCTTTTCGAGACGATGGACCCGGATTTCGCCGCCGGTTTTCTCGGCCGCATGCGCCCCGAGGCCGCGGCCGGGATCATGACCGGGCTGTCACCCGAGACGGCCTATCTGGTCAGCGTCGTGCTGGCCGGACGAAATGCCGAGGTGCCCCGGGAATGAGCGAACGGTTTCTTTAGGTTTCCGTGCGATTCCGGGGACAGGCAAACAACAGGTGCATCGATGATCGGATTCGTGGGTATCGCAGTGGTCTTCGTCATGGTCTTTGGCGGCTACCTGCTGGCGGGCGGCAAGCTTGCCATCATCCTCAAGTCGCTGCCGTTCGAAATGATCATGATCGGCGGCGCTGCGCTCGGCGCCTTTCTGATCGGCAATGATGGTGCCGGCGCCAAACATACGCTCAAGGATGTCGGCAAGGTGTTCAAGGGCCCGAAATGGAAGCAGGAGGATTACCGCGATCTGCTCTGCCTGCTGTTCGAGCTGATCCGCATCGCCAAGCAGAACCCGGTGGCGCTGGAGGAACATATCGAAGCCCCCGGCGAAAGCGCGATCTTCTCGAAATACCCCAAGATCCAGGCCGACAAGGAATCGGTCGACCTGATCTGCGATACCCTGCGGGCGGCGACGATGAATTACGACGATCCGCACCAGGTGGAAGAGGTGCTGGAAAAGCGCATGGAGGCCAGCCTGCATCACAAGCTGCATTCCAGCCACGCGCTTCAGACCATCGCCGACGGGCTTCCGGCGCTGGGAATCGTCGCCGCGGTGCTTGGCGTGATCAAGACCATGGGGTCGATCGATCAGCCGCCCGAGGTACTGGGCAAGATGATCGGCGGCGCGCTTGTCGGCACCTTTCTCGGCGTGTTCCTGGCCTATGGTCTCGTCGGCCCCTTTGCCGCCCGGGTCAAGACGGTGGTCGAGGACGATGCGCATTTCCATCAGCTCATTCGCGAGGTTCTGGTTGCCAACCTGCATGCCCATCCGACGAATATCTGCATCGAGGTCGGGCGGCAGAACACGCCGACGCATATTCGGCCCGATTTCAACGATCTCGAAGAGGCTTTGAAATCCCTCAAGCAGGATGCGGCATGAGGCGCGCCGGGATTATCGCCCTGTCGGTCCTGAGCGCCGGCATGGTCCAGGCGGCCACCGTGACGGTGAAATCCGGAGAACACGCCGATTTCAGCCGGCTGGTTGCCTATCTGCCGGAAGGCACGGGTTATGATTTGCAGGTCGATGGGCGCAGCCTGACGCTGGACTTGGCGGGAGAGGACGATCATCGGTTCGATGTCGGCACGGTGTTCGACCTGATCCCGAAAACGCGGGTCACCGGCCTCTCGCAGCCCGGCGGAAACCGGCTCACCGTGACCTTGAACTGCGATTGTCAGGTGACCTCGGCTTTCGAGCCGCCGCGATTGCTGATCATCGATGTCGCCGATGCCGCCGGAACGTCTGTCGCGGCGGAGATGCCCGCGCCGGGCCCGGCCGCCCCGCCGGCGGCGCTTCGCGACAGGTTGCGCGCCCCGCTGGTAGCGCGGCAGAGCTATTCGACAAGCGGCGTGTCGCAATTCGCCGAGGCGCTGGCGGGGCGGACGACGCGGCAGATCCTCGATCTTGGCGACCCCGACGCACCGCGCCCTGCCAGCGTGGCCGCACCGGGCCCGGATTTGCGCGACATCGACCTGCCGAACATCGCCGTACCGGGCACGGCGGCAGGGGCACCGGCCCTGACGAAACCGCGCCGCGCTGTCTGTGCCGGCCTGGTCGCGGCGCCGCTGGGCCGGTTCGGCGGCAAGGTGCGATTTTTCAAGGAAAAGGCCGCGCTGTCCGCCGTGCTGTTTACCGAACAGCTCATGCTTGATCCTGCGGTGGCGGTTGAACTGGCCCAGTTGCATCTCTCGCAGGGTCTCGGGTCCGAGGCGCGGCAAATCCTCGGCATGATCGACCGGCCCGAGGAGGGCGCCGGTTTCCTGTCTCAGGTCGCGCGGCTGATCGAAGCGCCGGACAGCCTGCCGCGCCGCACGTTCGAGCCGTATCGCGATTGTTCCGACGTGAATGCCATCTGGCCGCTGCTTGCCGCGGCCCGCACGCCGATGGGCGAGGCGGATGCCTGGCGGATCGCCCGCGCCGCCGAATCCCTGCCGCGCCCCTTGCTGAAAGTCATCGGGCCGCGGATGATCGCCCACCTGATTGATGCCGGCCGCAAGGATCCGGCCAACATGATTGCCCGGATCCTCGACCGGTCGGGCAGTGCGGCGGGCAAGACAATGGCCGATGTGCTGCTGGCCGAGGCGTCTTCGGAGCAGGAGGTCATCCTCATCGAAATCGCCGCCTCCAACGGCGAAGAGGCCGCCCGCGCCAGCGCGCTTCTGGTGGATCGCCAGATCGAGGCCGGTGAACCGGTGCCGGACGGCCTGGCCCAGCTCGTGGCCAGCCACGCCGAAGAGCAACGCCATGGCGTGGCCGGAAGCATGCTGCGCAAGGCAGAGGCCTTTTCGCTGATCTCCAAGGGCGATTTCGCCGCCGCCTTGCTTATCCTCGGCACAAAGGCCCTGGACGCGGAGGCGGAAGCCTCTGTCACCGCGCAGTTTTTCCGCGAACTGGCCGGCAAGGCGGATACCGTGACCTTCCTCCGCGTCGTCCTGGCCAAGCCCGATCTGGCCGCCACCGCCCCGAGAGAGGTGCGCCAGGCCGTGGCGGCGCGGCTTTATGAGAATCGCTTTCCCGGGCCTGCGGCGCGGCTGATCGTGGGGGGCGAACCGATCGACCGTGCGCTTCTCGCCGAGGCGCTGGGCGCGCGGTATCACGGCGATGTCGGCATTCCCGATGCGGTGCTCTTTGCGCCGTCCGACACCGCCGACCGGGAAACCGCCGAAGCCCGCCACGCCGCCCTGCTCGGCGCCGGGAGGTTCGCCGAGGCCAAGCAGGCGGCCCTGCGCCTGGGTCGCGAAGACCCGGTGGACCCTTTGCTCGCCTGGCAGCCCGAACCGGACGGCACCGAAGCGCTGAGCGGGCCGGAGCTGAGTTTGCAGCGCGCCAGCGCTCTGACCGAGGCATCAGCCTCCCTGGCCGAGACGGTGGCCCAAGTGCTCGATGATCCCCTGCTGAGGCTCGAACCATGACACAGCTTTGCCGGGCAGCGGCGCCCCGATCGGAGCCGCGATGACAATGGCCGCGAAAACTGGCGGAAATACCGGCCGCGGGCTGGCCGCGATGCTGGTCAACCACACCGTTCTTCTGGCGGTCGGATTGCTCGGGATCGTCGCGATGATGATCCTGCCGGTACCCGCCGTCGTGCTGGATCTCGGCCTGTCATTTTCCTTCGCCCTGGCGATCCTGGTCTTTGTCATCGTGCTTTTCATTGACGAGCCGCTGGAGTTCTCTTCATTTCCGACCATCCTGCTGGCCGGGCTGATGCTGCGGCTGGCGCTCAATGTTTCGTCAACCAAGCTGATCATCGGCGAGGGTCACACCGGCACAAAGGCCGCCGGAAATGTCATCGACGGCTTCGCCAGCTTTATCATGGGCGGCAATTTTGTCATTGGTATCGTTACATTTTGTGTCATCCTTATCGTGAATTTCATGGTCATCACCAAGGGCGCCGCCCGCATGGCCGAGGTCGGCGCGCGCTTTGCGCTCGACGGCATGCCGGGCAAGCAGCTGGCGATCGATTCCGACGTTTCGGCCGGTGCCATCGATCATGAGACAGCCAAGCGGCGCCGCGAACATGATCAGCGCGAGACCACCTTCCTCGGCTCGCTCGACGGTGTGTCGAAATTCGTCAAGGGCGACGCGGTGGCCGGATTGCTGATCACCCTGCTCAATCTTGTGGTCGGCACGGCCAACGGCGTGCTCTCGCATGGCATGGAATTCACCGCCGCCTTGCAGACCTATGCCATCCTGACGGTGGGCGACGGCCTGGTGACGCAGATCCCGGCGGTGATCGTGTCGATCGGCTCGGCGCTGCTCCTGGCCAAGGGCGGCAACCTCGGCGCCGCCGATATCGCGGTACTCGGGCAGTTGGGCCACCATCCCGCGGCTCTGATGGCGGTGGGGATCCTGCAACTGGTCTTTGCTTTGATGCCGGGCCTGCCACTGGCGCCCTTTCTGCTCGGGGCGGCGCTGTTCATCGCGCTGGGCTTGCATCGCTACCGAAAACAGAGCGATGCCGGAGCAGTGCCCGAGGTCGCCGAAGCGCCCGAGGCCGCGCCGGCAAAACCGATCGGCGATGTCCTCGCGCTCGACGATATCCACCTCGAATTTGCCAGCGATCTGGTGGACATGGTGCTCGATCCGGCGTCCGGCCTCGACGCGCGGATATCCAACATGCGCACCCATATCGCCAGCGCCTTTGGCCTGATCCTGCCGGAAATCCGCCTAACCGACAATGTCACCGCCGACCCGGGCAGCTATATCATCCACATCCAGGGCGTCGAACAGGCGCGGGCGCAGGTGCACCCCGATCTGGTTCTGGCGCTGATCCCGCAGGGCGGCTCCGATCTGCCGTCGGGCCGCGACGTCGATGAGCCGGTCTATGGCGCGCCGGCGCGCTGGATCAAGCCGGAACAGCAGGAGGATCTGGCGCTTCGGGGGCTGACCATCGTCACGCCGAACGAGGTGCTGGCGACGCATCTGCTCGAGGTCATCAAGACCAGTTTCAGCCGGCTCTTCACGCACAAGGCGTTGCGCCGCCTGCTCGACGAAATGGTCAACCTGTCAGAGCCCGACCGCGCCGAGGCCAACCGCAAGCTGTTCGACGAGATGATCCCCGACCGGGTGCCGATGGACCTCTTGCATCAGGTGCTGAAACATCTGCTGGAGGAACAGGTCTCGATCCGCAATCTGCCGGTGATCCTCGAAGCCATTGGCGAGGCGCGTAAATTCTCCAATCAGCCCGAGGGGATCTGCGAACATGTGCGGCAGCGGCTGGGCTTTCAGATCGTCGCCGGGCTCAAACGGCCGGACGGAACGGTGCCGCTGATTCAGCTGGCGCCGGAATGGGAGGACATCTTTGCCACCTATCAGGTGGACTCCGATCAGAACACGGTCGATGTGGCGCTGCCACCGGAGGTCTTTGCCAAGCTGACCAAATCCATGGCCGACCAGATCGAACAGAGCAGTGAAAGCGGCTTTGCCGCCTCGATCGTCACCTCTTCGCGGCGGCGGCGATTCCTGCGCCGGATCGCCCGTGCCAAGGGGTTTCAGACGCCGGTGCTTTCGTTCGAAGAGCTCGGGCTCGAAGCCAAGCCGATGCTGGTCGGCACCGTCGCCGCATGAGCCCCGAGGCGCTCTTTGATGTGCTGGGCGAGGGGATGCGGTTTGCCGCGATCGTGTTTTTCCGGATCGGCGCCGTGCTCTCGGTAATGCCCGGTATCGGCACCCGGAGCCTGCCGCTCCGGGTCCGGCTGGCGCTCGCGATCTCGCTGGCCGGGTTTTTTGCCGTGCTGCTGTTTGATCCCGCCGTGCCGGTGCCAGACCCGGATGTCGGGCTGCTGGCCAGCGAAACGGTCATCGGCCTCGCCATCGGCCTGGCGCTGCGCTTCATGATCCTTGCACTGCACACCGCGGGCACCATCGCCGCGCAATCCACGTCGCTCAGCCAGATTTTCGGCACCGACGGGGTCGAGCCGATGCCGGCAATCGGTCATGTGCTGGTGGTGGGCGGGCTGGCGCTGATGTTTCTCAGCGGGATGCATCTGCATCTTCTCGCCACTTTGGCCGGGTTCTATGACGTCTGGCCGATCGGCGCCCGCCCCGCGGCGGGCGACTTGGCCCTCTGGATCGCCGGCCATGTCAGCGAAACCTTTGTCCTGGCCTTCCGGTTGGCGGTGCCCTTTGTGATCCTGTCGATGCTCTACAACGTGACGCTCGGCGTCATCAACAAGGCGATGCCGCAGCTCATGGTCTCTTTTGTCGGTGCGCCGGTGATAACCTTGGGCGGGCTCATGCTTCTGGCCCTCAGCGCGCCTTACATGCTGGGCCTCTGGCAGGCGGCGCTGGCACGGTTCCTGAGCCATCCGCTTGGAGCCGGCTGATGTCGTCAGAGACGGAAACCGCCGACAAACCGCATGACCCGACGCCGAAGAAGCTCGACGATGCGCGCAAGAAAGGCGAGCTGGTCAAATCCTCCGAGGTCAATACGGCGGCGATGTATTTCGGCTTTCTGATCGCCGCGTCGGTCTTCGGCGCCGCGTCGCTGACGGCGCTGGGCCACGCCATGGCGCCGCTTCTGGCCCGGCCGCAGGGGCTTGCGCCCGGGGTTTTTGCCGGCGAGGGCACGCGCTTCGCCGGCAAGCTGATCGGTGCCGTGGCGTTGGCCATTGTGCCCTGGGTCGCCGTGCCGTTCCTGACCGTGCTGACAGCGATCATCGCCCAGCGCAGCCTGGTGTTTGCCGGCAAGAAGCTGGAATTCAAGGCCTCGCGGATCTCGCCCCTGCGCAATTTCAAGAACAAATACGGCTGGAACGCGCTGTTCGAGTTCTTCAAGAGCGCGGTAAAGCTGGTGATCTATGCCGCGATCCTCACCGGTTTTCTGCGCAACAAGAGCGACCTGATCATCGGCGCCATGCAGATGAACGCGGTCCGCGCCATCCTTCTCTGGCTCGAGCTTGCGGCGCAGCTCTTGGCCATCGTGCTGGCCATTGCGGTGGCCATGGCGGTAATTGATTACCTCTGGCAGTATCGCAGCCACATGGCCAAGAACCGGATGTCGGACAAGGAAATCAAGGACGAGGTCAAGGATGCCGAGGGCGACCCGCATCTGAAATCGGCGCGGCGCAGCAAGGCGCAGGAGATCGCCTTCAACCAGATGCTCAAACAGGTGCCCGAGGCCGATGTCGTGATCGTCAACCCGAGCCATTACGCGGTGGCATTGAAATGGGCCCGCACCGCCGGCGGCGCGCCGGTCTGCGTGGCCAAGGGGGTGGACGAGATTGCCCTGCGGATCAAGGAGATCGCCTATGAAGAAGGGGTTGCCGTGTACAGCGATCCGCCAACCGCGCGGGCGCTTTTCGCCCATGTGCGGCTCGACGCGCAGATCCTGCCCGAGCATTACGCGGCGGTGGCCGTGGCCATCCGCTATGCCGATGCGCTGAGCCGAAAGGCCCGATCATGGAGATGAGGCATGTGGCGGATTTGCACAAGGTGGCCGAGGCCCGGTTCGAGCGCGATGCGGCCGACCTGCGGCAGTCCTTGGCGGCAGAGGCCCGGCTGACCGCGGCGCTTGATGCCATCGCGGCCTCGCAGGCGCGCCGGTCCGAGGCGCTGACCGGCGATCTGGCGGTTGCCTTTGCCCAGACCGGTGCGGCGCTCTGGCAAACCTGGGCCGAGGCGCGGCGGCGCGAGTTGCTCATGGCGCTGGCCAATCAGCGGGCGGTGACAGAGGCGATCAAGCTCCGCGCCAGAGCCTCGTTCGGCCGTACCTCGGCGCTCGCGGCGCTGACGGAACAAACCCGGGAGGACATCCGCGAGCAGGCCGCCCGGCGCGAGACCGAACGGCTGGTGGAGCTGGAGATGCACAGGCGGTGGATGAGGACGCTCGGCGATTGACCGCGGTCAGACATCCTGGCGGGCGATATCGGTGATCAGCACGTCCTGCACCAGATCGCCGAAATGGCTTTGCGCGGTTTCCCGCAACGCCCGCCGCAGCACTTCGAGATTGCGCGAGCTGGTGAAGGTGCCGGTGAAGCCGCCAAGGTTGGCGTGATCGAAAAACACCTGGAGAAAGGCGTCGCGCAGCTTGGGTTCACGGGAATAGACCTCTTCCGACCGGCCCTCCGGCACCTCGACGCTCAGCGCGATCACCATCATCGAGGCGACCCTGGCCTCGCTGACCACCGGCACGATGAACTGATTGTTGAGTTTGATGTATTCGACGTCGGCGGTCGGCGTGGTCTCGTCCGGCGCCGGGTCATGCGCCGGTGCCATCTCGCCGCAGGGGTTGTCCAACTCGGCGAGGCCGGGCGCGGGCCGAAGCAGGACACCGGCGCCGACTCCGGCACCAATGCCGATCAGGGCCAGCAGGAGTGGCAGGATCTTTCCCATGAGAACACCTCAGAATGGCAGAATGACATCAAGCACTTGCTGGCCGATGCGGGGCTGTTGCACGTCGCTGATCTGGCCCCGGCCGCCGTAGGAAATTCGCGCCGAGGCGATCTTGTCGTAGGTGATCTGGTTCTGACGCGAGATATCCTCGGGGCGGACATAGCCGGTGACGATCAGCTCGCGCAGTTCAAAATTGACGCGCACCTCCTGCACCCCCTGGATCGACAGGGTGCCGTTCGGCAGCACCTCGACCACCGTGGCGGCGATCCGCAGCTCGAGCTTTTCGTTGCGCCTGACCGAGCCGTCGCCGCCGGAACTGGACGCGGAATTCAGGTTGACGGCATTGTCCAGGGTAAAGCCCGGCGGGAGGTCTTCCGAGAGCCGCTGCGGCAGGCCGAGAAGCTGTGGCACCGCAAGCGATTCAGAGCCATTGCGCCCGCGATTGGTGGAATTCGAGATTTCGGCGCTCTCGTCGATCTCGATCACCACGGTGAGGATATCGCCACGTTTGACGGCGCGCCGGTCGCCGAACAGCGAGGCCTGGCCGCCATCCCAGAGCGAGGGCTCCGGCATCCCCCGCCCGCGCGCGGTCTCGACCGGCAGGCCCGGGCTCAGCATGGCGAAATGCTCGGGCGTTTCCCGCGTGTCGGAGAAGGTCGGCGCACGGCCCAGGTGATCGAGGCGGGCGCATCCCGGCAGCATGCCAAGCGAGACCGCCATGGCGGCGCAGGTCATTTTCCTCATGTCTCGGGCCTCATTGACTGACGTTGATGGTGCCGTCCGGCTGAACGGTGCCGAATAGCGTGGTGCGCGACGACAGGTTCATCACGCGAATCCGGTCGCCCGCGCCGCCGCGGCCCAGCGCCCGGCCATCGGCAAGGATGCGCAGACCGCCGGAGGTGAAATGCAGGGTGACGATCTGGTTGCGCGTCACCAGCGCGGGCGGGCCGATGTCGCCGGGGCGGATCGGCCGACCGGCATAAAGCGTGACGCGGGTTTCCTGACCGATGAGCGCGGCCGGATCGGAAAACGCGCCCGGCACATCGGCGCTGCGCAGCGCCAGATCGGCGGGCGCAATGACGGTATTGGCGCGCAGGGTCCGGGCCGGCACAACCGTTTCGGACCAGGCGGCGCCGGCGAGACAGAGCAAGAGGATCGCCCAGAGCAGCCGCATCACCGCACCTGCGTCGTCGCGCCCATCATCTGATCGGCGGCGGAAATCACCTTGGCATTGAGTTCATAGCCCCGCTGCGCCTCGATCAGCTCGGAAATCTCGCGCACCGCGTCGACAGAACTGTCCTCGAGATAGCCCTGCCGCAGGATGCCCAGCCCGTCCTGGCCCGGGGCCGAGGTGATCGCCGGGCCGGAGGCCTCGGTCTCGAGAAAGAGGTTCGAGCCCATCGCCTCGAGCCCCTTGGCATTGGTGAAACCGGCCAGGGTGAACTGGCCCAGCAACTGCGCCTCGACGGTGTCGTTGAAATAGGCATAGACCTCGCCATCGGCATTGATCGAGATGCTGCGTGCGTCCTGCGGGATGACGATATCGGGCACCACGGGAAAGCCGTCCGAGGTGACGATCAGCCCTTCGGCCGAGCGTTTCAACCCGCCGTCACGGGTATAGGCTGGCTGGCCCGAGGGCAGGGTGACCTCGAGATAGCCCTTGCCGTCGATCGCCACGTCAAGATCGCCGCGGGTGGCCGAGAGCGCGCCCTGTTCGAGCTGCACCGACACCGCCGCCGGACGCACCCCGAGGCCAAGCTGCACCCCGGTGGGCAGGACCGTGCCGTCAGAGGCGCTGACGGCGCCGGCGCGGGCGTATTGCTGATAGTGCAGATCGGCAAATTCGGCGCGCCGCGCGTTGTAGCCGGTGGTCGACATGTTGGCGAGGTTCTGCGAAATGGTCTCGACCCGCATCTGCTGGGCGGTCATGCCGGTGGCGGCGATTTTCAGGGCACGCATGGCGGCCTCCTATTTGAGGAAGGTTTGCATCGCAGTGCGGATGCGTTCGTTTTCGGCGTCGAGAAAGCTCTGACCCATTTCATAGGCGCGCTGAACCGCGATCATCCGGGCGATCTGACGGATCGGATCGACGTTGGAATTCTCGAGAAACCCTTGCAACAAGCGCGGGTTTTCCACCGGTGCAAAGCCCGCCTCGGCGCGGAACATCACGCCATCCTCGCGGATCAGGTCCTGGCCCTCGACCGGGCGCACCACGCCGAGTTGCGCCAGCGGTCTGCCGTTCGAGCTGAGCGTGCCGTCGCCGCCGATCGCCAGATCGGTGGCGTCCGGCGGCACGAAGATCGGCGCACCGCCGGCGTCGAGCACCGGATCGCCCTCCTTTGTCACAAGATCGCCCTGGCCGTTCGTCGAAAAGTTGCCGGCCCGGGTCAGCCTTTCGCCGGCGGGAGTCTGGACGAGGAAATAGCCGCTGCCCTCGATGGCAAAATCGAACCGCCCGCCGGTGGGCGTCAGCGCGCCCTGCAATTCCGAGGCGGCGCCGATGTTGCCGCTGGCCATCGAGATCGAGGGGCCGTTTTCGACCTGCACCACATGTTCCGAGAACACCATGTTCTCGGCACGAAAGCCGGTGGTGGCGGCATTTGCGATATTGTTGGCGACGACCTGCATCTCGCGCATCAGCCCGGCCTGGCGGGTGAGCGTGGTATAGGTGGCGTTTTCCATGTCAGACCTCGACAATCAGGGGGATGATCCAGCTTTGGAAAAAGGCGGTGAGCCGTTCGGTCATGAAACTCATCGAGAGCCAGAAGACGGCGACGATGGCGGCCAGTTTCGGCACGAAGGTCAGCGTCATCTCCTGGATCGAGGTGAGCGCCTGAAACAGACCGATGGTGACCCCGGCCACCAGTGCCGCCGACAGGATCGGCAGCGACATGGTTACCGAAATCCAGAGCCCGTGGCGCATCGTGTCAAAGAAAACCGCCTCATCCATCGGTCAGACCGGCATCCGCAGGATTTCCTGATAGGCCTCGACCACCTTGTTGCGCATCGTCACCACGGTTTCGACCGCCAGTTCGGACTGCGCCAGGGCCTGCACCAGCGCATGCGGATCGGCGTCGCCGATCATGGCCGATTTGGCCGTTTCCTCGGCGGTTTGCAGCGTCCGGGCGAAATCCCGGGCGGTGTCGGCAAAGGCCGCGCCCATCGAATGGGGGGGGTCGTCCGGCTGGGTCGCAGGGCGAGAGGCCGCGTATTTCTGCGCGGCAAGGATTGAACGGACATCCATTCTGGGTCTCCTATCTGGTTATCTGCGCAACAGCTCCATCAGACTCGATGACATCTGGCGTGCCTGGTCGAACATCTTGAGGTTGGCCTCGTAGCTGCGCTGGGCTTCCCTGGCGTCGGCAATCTCGATCACCAGGTTGACGTTCGACCCCTCGTAATGGCCGGTGTCATCGGCCAGCGGATGCGAGGGATCGTAGATTTTGGCCAGATCGTTCTGATCCAGCCTGACGCGACCGGTGGTCACCTGGCCCCGCGTGTCGCCGTTCTGGCGCATCTCTTCGAACGGCACGGTTTTGCGCCGATAGCCGGGGGTGTCGGCATTCGCGATGTTTTCCGAAACATGGCGAAGTCGCGCTGCCTGGGCTTTCAGCCCGCTGGCAGAAACTGAGAAAGAGGACGAAAAATCGGTCATGTGTCAGGGCTCCGGGTCACTGGCGGCCAAGGCTCGAGCGCAGGATGTTGAGCGAGGCGCGATAGACGGCGAGCGCCTTGTCATGCTGGCGGCGGATATCCACCGCGCGCAGCATTTCGGTTTCGAGTGAGATCGAGTTGCCGTTGGGATCGCTGATCGCGCCCGGATCTTCCACCGGCGCGGCGGCGCCTTCGGCGCGGGCGCCGGAGAGATGACTGTCGCGGGTGGCGCGCAGCCCGAACTGGGCCTGCTGTTGCAGGACAAGCTGCGGAAAGGCGACCAGGTCGCGGGCCTTGTAGCCGGGGGTATCCGCATGGGCGAGATTGCGCGCGGCAATCGCCTGTCTGGCCCCGGCATGGCGGGCCATGGCCTGCGACAATTGCAGGACTTCGAGATTGTCGAACATCGGGGCTTCTCCCTCGATTGGCTTCAATCAAGGCTTAACCCTGATTCCTTTAGAAATGGTTTTCAGCAGATAAAGGAGGCGCACGATGCAGACGCCGCGGCTGGAAGGTTTGAAAAACAGGATTGCGGGGCTCACGCCGGTCCGGCCGTTCGGCCGGGTGGCCAGCGTCGACGGCACCTATCTGATGGTGGCGGGCCTCGGGCAGAATGTGCGCATGGGCGATCAACTGCGGCTGGTGCGTTCGCGCGGGGCGGCGCTGGGCGGCGAGGTGCTCAAGATCGCGGCCGGCGGGGTGATGATGCTGCCAGATGACGCGCTTGAAGGGGTGGCGCTGGGCGACAAGGTGTTCCTCATGCCCGAGGCGCAGATCGCGCCGCATGCCGGCTGGATCGGCCGGGTGATCGACCCCTACGGCCTACCGCTCGATGGCCGCCCGCTGCATGGCGGGCCGGAGCTGCGGCCGATCCACGCCCGGCCACCCGATCCGGCCAGTCGCCGGCGGCTGGGGGCGCGGCTCGATACCGGGCTGGTGCTGTTCAACACCATGCTGCCGATCGTGCGCGGCCAGCGGATCGGGTTGTTTGCCGGTTCGGGCGTCGGCAAGACCAGCCTGCTCGGCCATCTCGCCCGCAAGATGGAGGCCGATGTCGTGGTGGTCGCGCTGGTCGGCGAGCGCGGCCGCGAGCTGCGCGATTTCGTCGATGATGTCATGGGGCCGGAGGGCATGGCGCGCAGTGTCGTCGTCGCCGCCACCTCGGATCGCTCGCCGCTGGTGCGCCGCCGCTGCCCCGCTGCGGCCATGTCGATTGCCGAGCATTTTCGCGATCAGGGCCTTCAGGTGCTGCTTCTGACCGATTCGATCACCCGGCTGGCCGACGCCCATCGAGAGGTTGCCGTGGCGGGCGGCGAGGTGCCGGCGCTGCGCGGCTATCCGCCCTCGATGGCGCATATGATCATGTCGCTCTGCGAACGCGCCGGGCCGGGGCCGGAGACCGGCGGCGATATCACCGCGATCTATACCGTGCTGGTCGCCGGGTCCGACATGAACGAGCCGGTGGCCGATGTGCTGCGCGGGGTGCTCGACGGGCATGTGGTGCTGGAGCGGGCCATCGCCGAACGCGGCCGGTTTCCCGCTGTCAACGTCCTGCGCTCGGTCTCGCGCAGCCTGCCGGAGTGCGCCACCGAACGCGAGAACGCGCGTATCGGCCTCGCCCGAAAACTGCTCAGTGCCTACCACGGTTCGGAAACCATGATCAAAGCCGGGCTTTACAGCGCGGGTGGCGATCCGGTGCTCGACCAGGCGGTGCAGGTCTTTGACAAGCTCGACGGGCTGATCGCGCAGCAAGAAGACAGCATCGACAAGAGCTTTGCGCGACTGGAGGTCGTGTTGCGGGAGGCCGAGGCCTTTCGCCCGAAATCGAAACCGCTGGCCAGGCCGCCCGCCGCGCGGCCGCAGCCCCGCCCGTGACAGGCCTATTGCGGGATGTTCCGAAGCAGGGTCAGCGCCACCGACATGCCGGAAAGAGCGGCACTCTCCTGAAGCTGGCCTTGCAGCAGAAATTGTTCCACCAGCCGTTCCCGCAGCTCGGGATCGGCAAAATCCGCCACCTCTGATACGCCGAACCGCGCCTGCGATTTTTCGCGGAACACGGCGAGCTGCCGGTCGAGTTCGAGCTGCGAGAAGCTGTCCGGCAGGTTGAGCGCGGTTTCAAAGATTTTGCGCAGGGCAGGCACGCCCATCACCGTGTACCAGCGGCCGTTTTCGGTGGTGCCGGTGTCGGCGGCAAGTTCGGGAAGCGCGCGGTCGGCGTAGAGCGCGATCCGCAGGTTGTCATCCTGCGCGCCCACCGACGCCTCGAAGGAGGCCCGGTTGAATTTCTCCACCACGGTTTTGGCAAAATCCGCGCCGGCGGTGTGGGGGCCGAGCGGCTGATCGAAACCGAAAGCCTCGGCAAATTGGGTATAGCGATCATCGGCCATCTTGTTGGCCAGCGCATCCGGCGCCAGGGTGCCGTCGGCAAGGACTTTCTGAATGAAATACCTGTTGTCGATATCCTCCTGAAGCCCGTAGGCCCCCAGCGCCACGCGCAACAGGCGGCGATCGCCGACCAGCTGTTCGGCGGTGTCGACCTTGGCGATATTGGCCGCGAAATAGGCGGTGTCGCGCGAGATCTCCGCCGACCGGTTGAGCGCGGCCTGCTGGGTTTCCATCGTCCGGCTCAGAAGCTTCCAGCCGACGAGGCCGGTGCCTGGAAGGATCGGTTGAAAGCTCATCTGTGCCCCGCGGCAAAAATTCGGTCCTCGCGCGGGATAAGCGCGCGCAGCGACTTGAGACATTGGTAGAACTGATCGCCGAGCAGGGCATCGGTCGCGGCGGTCAGGTGGCGGCGGCTGTCGGTATCGGTGAGGATCTGGCTGAGTTCCTCGATCCGCCGCAGCAGCTGCAACCGGGTTTCATCCGGTTCGGCGTCGCCGGTCAGCACAAGCTGCGTGGCGAAACAGACCCGGCGCACCGGCGTATTCGCCTCTTCCGGATGAATGGCGTCGCGCAGGCGCAGGATATTGGCGTTTGGGGTCACGATGTTGAGCCGGCTGCGGCGGTCGCCGTTTTCGATCACCGCGCCGTTGATCAGCACCCGTTCCTTGGGCCCGAGTTTGAGAACGAGCCCGGTCATGTTCTCGCGCTCCCGCGACGCAAGCCGCGCAGGATCGCGGTGTTGATTTCCAGAAGCGGCACGACAGTGGCTTTCCGGGCCAGCACCTGTGCACTGTGGCGCTTGGTGAATTCCGACAGAAAGAAGATCCGCGCCTTGAGGTCCTGGGGCAGGGGGTTGTCACGATCGGCGACGTCGGCGGCGAGGATGGTCCAGAGTCTGTTGTTGCGGTGCAGGGCGCCGGCAAGACGGGGAAAATCCGAGGTCGCCTTTTCGGCGGCGGCCTTCAATTCGTGGGTGGTGCGGGCAATGGTCTCGTATTCGGCCCGGCGATCGGTTTTCGTGGCGGCGGATTGCGCATAGGCGCGGTGGGCCATGGACTGGGCGTTCATGCCGCATCCTTCCTTCTGGAGTATGAATTGATGTCACCCGGCGGTCGGGGGGCGAAGACGGCCTTCGCCCCCGTCCGTCTCGGTTACCGGAAGAGCGACAGGAGCTGCTGCGGCGCCTGATTGGCGATCGAAAGCGCCTGCACACCCAGCTGCTGCTGCACCTGAAGGGCCTGGAGGCGGGCCGAGGCCTCTTCCATGTCGGCGTCCACCAGGCTGCCAATGCCCGAGGTCAGCGAATCGGCCAGGTTCATGATGAAGTCCGATTGGGTCTCGATCCGGCTTTCGACCGAGCCGAAGGCCGCCGCGGCTGACGTGGCCGCCTGGATCATGCCTTCGATATTGCCCAGCGCGGTTTCCGCGCCGGCCTCGGTCGAGACATCCATGCTGGACAGCTGCGCCAGGGCGCCGGTGCCGCGTTCCTGGGTCAGCGTGACGCCAATGCCAGTCTCGGAAGTGAGGTTCTCGACATCGAGCGTGCCCGCCCCGAGCGTCAGCGAGAAGTCGTTGGTATCGAGCCCGGCTTGTAGCATGCCGTTTTTCAGACCGGCCAGGACGGCATTTGCATTGTCGCCTTCCCGAACGACATAGCTGCCCTCGATATTGCCGATTTGCAGACGCATGGTATCGCCGGCGACAAGGCCGGTGGTAACCGCATTGTCGACACCCGCGTCAGAGGCCTTGAGCGCCGACGTGCCGGTTGCGCCGCCGCTCGTGTCAAGGAAGGCCGAGCCGAGCGCGATCTGGACATCGTCGTCGGTGCCGCCGTTTTCGTCCAGCGATGCGGTGTCGGCGGTGGCCGCCGTGATCGTCGTGCCGGTATCTGTCGACAGGTTCTGAGCATCGACGCCGATGTTGGACACGCTGATCGCGCCGGAATTGTCTCGGTCCAGCGACGACAGCACATCGGCGCCGAGATTGCCGTTGGAGTTGAAGGCGCCGGCCGTGCCGTTGACCAGATTCAATCCGTTGAACTGCGCGGCGCCGACCACCGATTCGATCTGGCCGATGATGGCCTGGACGTCGTCCTGAAGCGTTCCGCGATCGAGATTGTCCGCCTGGGCGCTGACAATCAGATCCTTCATGTCCGTCAGAAGATCTGTGACGGTTTCGGAAGCGTTCCGCGCGACGGCCACGGTCGATTGGCCCAGCGAGAGATTTTCGCCGATCGACTTGAAGCCTTGCACATCGGATTCCATGACTTTGGAAATTGCCCAGATCGCGGCGTTGTCCTTGGCATTGGCCACCGATTTACCGGTCGAAATTTCGGATTGCACATCCGAAAGGCTTTTGTTGATCCCCTTGAGGGTTTGAAGCGCGACCATTGCGCTGGAGTTGGTCAGAATACTGGACATAGATTATCCTCATAAGCGAGACGCTTTTGCGTCAATTTCATGCCACAGCCGGTCTCCCGGCATCTCTGTCATTCTGACACTTGCAATCTGCACGAACTTCGCGTTGATTGCGCCACCATCAGAGGTGCATCGCCACCATGGAGCCGTTGTCCTAAGGGTTTGCTAATGCGTGCCTCATTGTTTGGCAGGATTCTCTTAAAAACGGTCAGGCCCGTTTTTCAAGCCGGCCTCCGGGGGATATATCGATCATCTTGCGCCGGCCGGAGCGGTCATAGGTCTCAAGCGACCTGCGCACCTTTCGAATCGCTGCGAATCTCTGTGCGACGGCCTCGATCCCCTTCATGGCGCTTTCAATAAGTTCTTGATTACGCGTGATTTTGATGCGAATCTCGTCAAGCCCTTCGGTGTCGGAGGCGGCGCATTCAGCCAGGTCACGCAGCAGTTTTTCCTTGGTGTCGAGCACGCGCCCCACGGCATCAATGTCGCCTGCGAGAAGCGCCGCCCGCTCGGTCTCCAGAAGATCGTTCAATTCGTCCAGAATTGCTATGTCGCGATCAGCCATTTTCGGCCTCGATCATCGTTTTGACGAATGCTTCGCTCAGCCCCAATCCACCGGCTTCGACCATCGCATTCGCCTGCGCGCGAACGAGAAACGATGAGAATTGTTCTTCTCCTATTCCACCATTGAAACTGTTCGGTTGTCTGCCGAATCCGGCGGATTTCAACATTTCCGCCAAAAACGTCACTTCTAATTCATGCGCCACTTGCCTTGCTTCTTCGGAGGTGGCTGGTTGCCGGGCCACATGTGGGCCAATTGGCTGAATCAATAATGACATTGGGCAGTCCTCACAAATTGTTCCGGTTTATTCCAATTTGCCGCAGGACCGGTAAAGAACTGGTAACCGTCATCGCGGATAAAGGCTGGAGTTGGGAAGAATTCCTGGAGTCCTTATGCAAATTGAATCGATTTCCGGCGGCCTCGGGTTTCTGCGCGCTGTGCCGAAGCTCGAAGGTCTCCCTCCGGGCGCGGAGCGAACGGTCAGCTTCAGCCAGATGTTCCTGACTGGTCGGAGCGCTTTTGCTGACAAGGAGAAGGGCGACGCAGCCGCTCCTGGCGTTGGGGGAACGGGGGCTGCGCCTGATCGGAAGGGTTCGGATGCAATCGCGCCGGAGGCGCCCGTCGCCGAATTGGCCCAGCCCCCTTCCGCCAAGGTGAGCCCGCCCGAAACAATCGAGCCTGCACCGGAAGGCCGGGAAATCGTGGCGGACAAGGCTGATGCCAAGACGGTGGGCCCCCTGTCCGCCGTGCCTGAAGCGGAGAGCGGCGGGTCGACCCGGCCTTTGCCTGTGGATCGGCCCGTGCAACCCGATGCCGATATCCTTGCCGATGGGAATATCGCTGTACGCCTCGGCGGCGACGGCTTGTCGACACAGCCGCCCGCCTTGGGCAACGGGGATGCGCCCGATGCAAAGTTACTAGGGCCAGTTGAGCCGACGCCGAAACCGCGGGGGCAAGGCGCTGACATGGAAGCCGATACGCGGATGGCTATGTCGCGTCAACCTATTGAAGAATTGGAGAAAAACTCGGAATCTCCAACGGGTTCGAATTGGAGGGAAAAGCCCGATCAGGCGGAACGTGCCTTCCGAAAAATCGATCCCTCGGAAACGGACTCCGCGCGCGGGAGCGTGCCGGATATGATTGTGCGCGCCGCCGCGATGGAAACCAGGAATTCCTCTCGCATTGCGCCGCTGACGAGTGGCAAGCCGGCACCGCACAATTGGCCCGTACGCTCGGTTGGGCCGGAGCCCGCAGCGGCGCAACCGGCATTGGCTGATCGGCGCGCCGCCGGTGAGGCTCGTACATTCACGGACACGGCGATGGGCGCAGAGCGCGCCCCGAGGCAGATGACCGCCATGCCATCGGAGCACCTGCCGATAATTTCTGAACCGAGCCGGAAGGATGCGCGCCCGGCTTCGGGCCGCTCCGCACAGGCTTCATCTTCCCCGCCGCCTCGCGAGCCCACGGAGGCGAAGTCCCCGCCGAAACAACGGCTCCAGCCGGCAGGCCGCCAAAGCACCCATGTCCCGCCTGCCGGTTTTAGTCGGTCGGCGCACGGCGCGGAAATGCCGGATGACAGCCCCGGACATCGCAATCCGCCGTCGCAGGAGGAGGCGGTTCTTCTTCCGGCGGCAACCGCTGAACCGAAGCCGAACCCGGGGCGGGGTGCGACGGATGTGTCGGACCCGCGTTACGGCTATTCCACCCAGAACGGATCACCACGGCGCGCCGCCGTTCCGGCGCTGACGATCCCGTCGAGCGAAGCCAGGTCAAGCGAGGTGAAACTTTCGAGGACGATGCGTCCGGCTGAACCGGAAAGCACTGGGGATATGTCGAATTTTCGGCGCGTTAAATCTCCGATGGTGGCGGCTATTGGGGGCTCTGCTCTATCGGAGGGGGCATCTGGACCGCCGTCCGCAAATTCTGCCCGAGATTTGGCCGGGCTGCGGGATCGGCCTTCGACGGAAATGATGGCCGGCGCCGAGGGCAAGACGACAGCGGCCGGGAGTAGTGCAGAGAAGGGCGGCGCCATCTCGCGGCCGCCGGGCGACATTCCGCAGCCGGCTGCGGCGCCAGTCAAAGCGGCGGAGGCGAACCGGGGCGGAGGGGCTCTTTTTCCGGCAATTGAATACTTCTTCGAGCCGAACCACCCGCGCCAAAAGGCCGTCCCGCGTGACGTGCAGACCGACGGCGCGCAGGTGCATTTTCGCGACCGGCTCTCCCGGCTTGCCGCCATTTCAGCAGACCGGCCAACGCGCGAACAGCCCGCTGAAACCGAGCCAATGGCGCGCGAGTCCCCTGACCCTGGCCGGGCGGGGCGTCGCGCCGGGCGGGACGTTCCAACTTCGGCACCGGTGTCCGGGGCGTCCGGTGCGGTCGCAAGCCTTCCTTGGGCAAATCCCTCTGGCGGTGCCGGGACAGGCGACAAGTTTGTCGCCAGGTCAGCTGCCGATCCGTCTGCCTTTCCGCCCCGCAATGGCCTAAGCGGGCCAGACGAAACCGGCGAGGATGCTCGCAGGCCTGTAACCACAGGTGATCCTGAGGTATCGACCCACCGCCAGCGGAGGGAGCCTGCGCCGCGAGGCCTTGATCGGATGGACGCCACGCGCCCAGGGATCTCGACCGGTTTCGACCCCTTGCCCGACCATGTGTCGACGGGCCTTCAAAATCGGGGTCCCGATCGGGGGGACGAAGCGGAAGCTCCCGGCGACCGGCTTGCAACGGGCCGTGGTGAGTTCTCCGGCCGCCCGGTTGCCGAGTTGATTGTCAGGGCTGGGGCAGGACAGGTCGCGGCGTCGGACGAGCGGGCCGCCTTGGTGAGCCCGGCCGGTTTTGCGCCAGAGACCCCGAGCGCGCCACAGGCGGAGAGCCTGCTCAGGCAGAGCGGGTCGCAGGGGCCGCCGACGGCCCACGCCGCGCAGACGATGGCGCGTGAGATTGCCCAGCAGATGGCCCCAGTCGTGCGCGCCATGCCCGGCGAATTCACCGAAATCACCCTGCGACCGGAAGAGCTCGGGCGTGTCCAGATGCGGATGCGCGGGCAGGAGGGGCAGATCCTGCTTCAGGTTGTCACCGAACGGCCCGAAACCCATGATCTCATGCGGCGCCATATCGACGTCGTCGAACGCGCCTTCCGCGACCTCGGATACAGCGAAATCGCTTTCGAATTCTCCACCTCCGGTCAGAGCAAGCGCCAGCCCTGGTCCGAAATCCCGGCGGGTGACCCGGAAGTTTCGCCAGAAACAGCCGAGGCGGAGGATGCCGCGCCCGGGCCTGAAACCGAGGGCGCGGCCGCGCGCCTCGATATCCGTGTATAGGAGAGCGAGATGATCCCAGCCACCAGCCCGCAGGCACAGACCACAGCGCAGGCTGCGTCGCCGGTGCCGACCACTTCGAGCAGAGGTGCGTTGTCTTCCGACTTTGACACGTTCCTGCAAATGCTCACCGCGCAGATGCGCAATCAGGACCCGCTCAACCCGCTCGATTCCACCGAATTCGCCTCGCAACTGGCGACGTTTTCCTCTGTCGAGCAACAGGTTGTCACCAACGACCTGTTGGGCAGCATGATCACCCTTCTGGGGGTCGGCGGGCTGGGCGATATGGCGAACTGGGTCGGTCGCGCGGTGCGCTCTGACGCGCCGGCCTATTTCGACGGCACGCCGATTGCCCTCTCGGTGGCCCCGTCGCATCTGACTGACGAGAGCTATCTCGAGGTCTATGACGACACCGACACTCTGGTGCAGCGACTGCCATTGACGCCCGGACAGACCACCTTTGAATGGGCCGGCGTCGATGACGGCGGCACGCCGTTTGTGGCCGGCCACTACAACTTTGTGGTGGACAACATTTCGCAGGCCGAATCAATCGGTCAGACACCGGTTTCGAGCTATCAGGAAGTGACGGAAGCCCGCATAAACAACGGAGAACTTGTGCTTGTGCTCAACGGCGGATACCCCGTAGACGTGGAAAACATCACCGGAGTTCGCGCTCTGGGGTGAATGCTACACCAGTTGACCGGTATTTGAGCAGCGGAAATTGGGCACATGATGCATTCTCGACACAAAAAACCTTGGGTCACGCCGATTTGTTGCACAAAAGACGCGGTGCGCGGGGCAGCGAATTTTCGCAGGATTTTCACGATGAACGGGTTTGAAACCAAAGGGCCTTCGTAGTAGCTTCTTTCCGCGTGGGGTGCGTGTTCACCCAAGAATGTCTGGAGAACATTATGAAAAAATTTGCCATGGCAGCAGCAGCTGCTACTTTTATTGCGTCGGCTGCACCTGCTGTTGCTCAGCAAGCTGATACGGCCGCAGATCCCTTTGTTGCGACTCAAGGTACCACTGAACTGGCCGTTATTGGCGCCGTGACCACCCTGGTGATCATTGCAGCAGCCTCGAATGGCAGCGGCAGCTCGTCGGGCACCGACTAAGTTTTTTTTACAGAGAATTCCTGATGCGGCGGCCCGGATGGTCGCCGTTTCTGCGTTTGGGGGCCAAAACCGAGCCGCTCGGACCTGAAAGCCCCGGCCCGGGCCGTGACGCCGCCGTTCAGAACAGCGGCAGCAGCACGGCGGCGGTGGCGAACCCGGCAAGAAGACCGGTCGCGAGATAGGCCCACCGGGACTTGCGGCCCTTGTCGGGGGCGGGATCGGTGTTGCGCCCGGCCTCGGCGAGCAGCGCGTTTTCCACCAGCGCCGGCAGTCGCGGCCCGAACCGCGCCAGCACCTGCGCGGTGCGGGCGAGATCGCCGGCAAAGGCGCGCGGCCCGAGACTGCCACGGATGTAATCCTCGACAATCGGATGGGCGACTTCCCAGATGTTCATGCGTGGGTTCAGCGCGCGGGCCACGCCTTCGACCACCACCATCGTGCGTTGCAGCAGGATCAGCTCGGTGCGAGTCTCCATGCCGAAACGTTCCGTCACTTCAAAGAGGTACGAGAGCAGCTTGGCCATGGAAATGCGCGTCGCATCCATGCCGAAAATGGGTTCGCCGACGGCGCGCAGGGCGCGGGCAAATTCATCCACATCCCGGTCGGCGGGGACATAACCGGCCTCGAAATGCACTTTGGCGACGCGCTGATAGTCGCGGCGGATGAAGCCAAAGAGGATCTCGGCATAAACCCGGCGGGTGTATTCATCGATATGGCCCATGATGCCGAAATCATAGGCGATGATATCGCCGCTCGGCGCGACCTTGAGGTTGCCGGGGTGCATGTCGGCATGGAAAAAACCGTCGCGCAGGGCGTGGCTGAGAAACAGCTGCAAGACCCGCTCGGAGAGCGCCACGCGGTCATGCCCGGCGGCGTCCAGCGCGGCGTTGTCGCCCAGCGGCACACCCTCGGCCCAGCCCATGGTCATTACCCGGCGATCCGACAGGTGCCATTTGATCTCGGGCAGCTGAAAGCCGTCGTCGTCCTTGGTGTTGGCGGCGAATTCCGAGGCGGCGGCGCTTTCCAGTCGCAGGTCAAGCTCGCCCATTACCACGCCTTCGAAATGACGGATCACTTCCATCGGGCGCAGACGACGCGACGAGGGCGATATCAGCTCGATGGCGCGGGCGGCGAAATAGAAGGCGTCGATGTCCTGGCGAAAGGCGCGTTCGATGCCGGGGCGCAGCACCTTGACGGCCACGGTCTCGCCGGTCTCGCGCACCCGGGCCTTGTGGACCTGGGCAATCGAGGCGGCGGCGACCGGCGGGCTGATCTCGGCAAAGATCTCGTCGGCGGGGCGGCCCAGCGCCTGGGTGATGCTGGTGCGGGCGGCCTCGACGGTGAAGGGGGGCAGCTTGTCCTGCAAGACGCGCAGCTGTTGCGCCAGATCGTCGCCCACCACGTCCGGCCGGGTCGAGAGGATCTGGCCGAACTTGATATAGGCCGGCCCCATCGCCGTCAGCGCCCGGGTCACCGGCGGCAGGCTGGGGTCGCCGCGAAAGCCCAGCCATTTGAACGGCCAGCCCAGGGTTTTTGCCGCAGCGCGCAAGGCCGGCGGCGCATCCAGCGCGTCGAGCACGTCGTTCATCGCGCCGGTGCGTTCCAGCGTGGCGCCGGTGCGGATCAGCCGCAGGACATTGTGCGGGCCGCGCATCAGAGCTTCCAGCCGGAATGCAGGCAGGCAACGCCCAGCGTCAGGTTACGATACTTGGCCTGTTCAAAACCGGCGGTGCGGACCATCCCGAGAAAGGTGTCCTGATCCGGGAAGCGGCGGATCGATTCGACCAGATATTGATAGCTGTCGCGGTCGCCGGCGATCGCCTGGCCCATGGCGGGAATGACGTTGAAGGAATAGCGGTCATAAGCCCATTGCAGCCCGGGATTGGGAATCTGGCTGAATTCCAGCACCATGAGCCGGCCGCCGGGGCGCAGCACGCGGTAGGCCTCGGAGAGCGCCCCTTCGGGCCGGGTCACGTTACGGATGCCGAAGCTGATGGTATAGACGTCAAAGGTATTGTCGGGGAAGGGCAGGGCCATGGCGTCGCCCACCACCCAGTCGAGGCTGCCGGCCATCTGTTCGGCCTCGGCGCGCTTGCGACCTTCGATCAGCATCGGTTCGGTCAGGTCGAGCACGGTGGCATGGCCCTGGCCCGCACGTTTCAGGAAGCGAAAGGAAATGTCGCCGGTCCCGCCGGCCACGTCGAGCAGCCTTTGCCCCGGGCGCGGCGCCAGCCAGTCCATCATCGCATCCTTCCAGATCCGGTGAATGCCCATCGACATGGCGTCGTTCATCACGTCGTAACGCGAGGCCACGGAATTGAAGACGCCCTGCACCCGGCCGGCCTTTTCCTCTTCGGGCACGGTCTGATAGCCGAAATGCGTTGTCTTCTGCGCGTCGTCACTCATGGGGGCTTGCCGTTTTATTGTCTCCGGCTTTCTTATAGAGCGCTGAATGGCCGTTACAATGCGGCCCCCCGAAAGGAAGGCCCGCCAATGCCCGAATTGCCCGAAGTCGAGACGGTTCGTCGCGGCCTGGCCCCCGTGATGGAGGGTGTCGCCATGTCTCAGGTGGCGGTGAACCGGCCGGATCTGCGCTGGCCGTTCCCCGAACGGATGGCCGAGCGGCTGCAAGGGCAGATTGTTCTGCGGCTGCGGCGGCGGTCGAAATACATCCTGGCCGATCTGGGCAGCGGCGAGACGCTGCTGATTCACCTGGGCATGTCGGGGCGCATCCTGATTTCCGGCGATCCGCTGGGGCGGTTCGTGCACGACCACCCGGCGCCGGAAAAACATGACCATGTGGTCTTTGACATGGCGGGCGGAGCGCGTGTCACCTTCAACGATCCGCGCCGGTTCGGCGCGATGGATCTGATGGCGACCGACCGGGCCGAGGCGCATCCGCTCCTTGCGAAGCTGGGGCCGGAGCCTCTGGGCAACGAATTCAGCGAATCCTACCTGGTGGCGGCGCTGAAAACACGCAATACGCCGATCAAATCGGCCTTGCTAGATCAAAAGATCGTCGCGGGATTGGGCAATATCTATGTTTGCGAGGCGCTGTTTCGCACCGGAATATCGCCACGTCGCAAGGCGCGCGCCCTCTCTTCGGTCCGGGCGGCGCGGCTGGTGCCGGCAATCCGCGCCGTGCTGACAGAGGCGATTGCCGCTGGCGGTTCCTCGCTCAAGGATTTCCGCCAAGCCGATGGCGAGCTTGGATATTTTCAGCACAGCTTCGATGTTTACGGCCGCGATGGACAGCCCTGCCGCACCCCCGAATGCGCCGGAACCGTGGCGCGGATCGTGCAATCGGGCCGCTCGAGCTTCTATTGTCCGGTGTGCCAAAGATAGGTTGAACCGCACATTCAGAGTGATAAGCACGTGAAATCGACCGCAACAACGGAAAGCATCTGACATGGCCTATGAGACGATCACCGTCGAAGTAGACGACCACGTTGCCACCATCACCCTGAACCGGCCGGACGCGCTCAACGCTCTCAACTCTCAGTTGCTGCGCGAGCTCTGCAAGGCGTTGGGCGAGGCATCGGCGAACGACAAGGTGCGCTGCATCATCCTCACCGGCTCGAGCAAGGCATTTGCCGCTGGCGCCGACATCAAGGAAATGTCGGAGAAATCCTTTGTGGACGTGTTTACCGAGGATTATTTCTGGACCGAGCACCAGGCGATCACCGCCACCCGCAAGCCGATCATCGCGGCGGTGGCGGGCTATGCGCTGGGCGGGGGCTGCGAGCTTGCGATGATGTGCGATTTCATCATTGCCGCCGACACCGCCAAGTTCGGCCAGCCCGAAATCAACCTCGGCGTGATTGCCGGCATTGGCGGCACCCAGCGTCTGACCCGGCTGGTGGGCAAGTCCAAATCCATGGACATGCACCTGACCGGGCGCTTCATGGATGCCGAAGAGGCCGAACGCGCCGGGCTTGTCAGCCGCGTGGTTCCGGCCAAGAAGCTGATGGAAGAGGCCCAGGGCGCGGCCCAGAAGATCGCCGAGAAATCCATGCTGGCCACCGTCGCCGCCAAGGAAGCGGTGAACCGCGCCGAAGAGGTTTCGCTGTCCGAAGGTCTGCTGTTCGAAAAGCGGCTGTTCCAGTCGCTCTTTGCCAGCGAAGACCAGAAGGAGGGCATGGCGGCCTTTCAGGAAAAGCGCGAAGCGCAGTTCCGCGACAAATAGACCGGAAGCGGCAAAGGCCTGGGCGACTGCGCTTTTGGCCTTTGCAAAGGCGGCGAAGTTCACTATATCCCGCCGCCATACATGCGCGTGCAGCCCGCTCTGGCTAGAATCATCCCCGGTGACATCAGGTCCGGGCCGGTCTGGCATCGCGTAACATCGACATACCAGACCCGCGAAAGGGAAGATCAGCATGGCCAATACGCCCCAGTCCAAGAAACGCGCCCGTCAGAACGAAAAGCGCTTTGCCGTCAACAAGGCACGCCGTTCGCGCATCCGCACCTATCTGCGCCAGGTCGAAGAGGCGATCGCCTCGGGCGACAAGGATGCGGCAACCAAGGCACTTCGCGCGGCCCAGCCCGAGCTGATGCGCGGCGTGACCAAAGGCGTCATGCACAAGAACACCGCATCGCGCAAAATGTCGCGTCTGTCGGCACGGGTCAACGCAATCGGCTAAGCCGTTCAAGTGACGTAAAGTTACGGGAAGCGCCCCATTGGGGCGCTTTTTTCGTGCAATATCAGTGGGCGCAAATGGGCATAGTGGCATTGTTGCACAGGGCTGGGGATTCTTTTTATGCACAACCCGAGTCAACATTTAGTTTCGGTTGCCGCTCTACGTGCGAGGTTGCTAGTTTCGGTCTTGCGAGTCAGCTCGCACTGGGGGGACAGGCGAAGCCAGTCGATTTGCACCGACTGAATTGATGTGGACAAGAGCCGGATACGGCCGTGTTTACAGCATATTAGAGCATTGTGCTCGAAGCCATGTCCAAGACGGAAACACAAGGTCGCCAGGCCGAATCTCGGAGTCCATCGGTCTCCGGAGGGGAAAGGTGTTTCTATAGGATGGCTGGTGTTGCCGGGTCCGCCCGGTATGGGGACCACCGGTCATATTTTTTAGCGCCGGTAGCCGCGAGGCCGCCGGGTACATGGGAACGGACGCAGGGACACATGACAAAAGACCAGTGGGGAGCACTACAGGGGCAGTTGCGCGAGACCGTTGGAGCAAACAACTTCACCAATTGGATCGAGCCGCTACAATTCGAAGGGGTGACGGACGGGGTGGCGCATTTCAATGTGCCGACCAGTTTTCTAGGCAATTACGTTCAGCGCAATTTTGGGGATTTGCTGCTGTATGCTATGACCAATGCCGGGGCGGATGTGCGCCGGATCGAGTTTGACGTGCCGGCCAACAAGGCCAGCATGCCGGCGGTGTCGCGTGCAGCGAACACGCCCGACCGGACCGGACAAACACAAACCAAGGCGACACAGTCGATGACATCACGCGCAGATCTGGCCGACTTGCTGCCCAGCGCGCCTCTCGACAAGCGGTTCACCTTCGACACCTTTGTCGTCGGCAAGCCGAACGAGCTGGCGCATGCCGCGGCGCGGCGCGTCGGTGAGGGGGGCGAGGTGACATTCAACCCGCTGTTTCTCTATGGCGGCGTGGGCCTCGGCAAGACGCACCTGATGCATGCCATCGCGTGGGAGCTGAAAAGCCGCTCGCCGCATCTCAACGTGCTCTACCTGTCGGCCGAGCAGTTCATGTATCGTTTCGTCCAGGCGCTTCGCGACCGCAAAATGATGGATTTCAAACAGATCTTTCGCTCGGTTGATGTGCTGATGGTGGATGACGTCCAGTTCATCGCCGGCAAGGACAGCACCCAGGAGGAGTTCTTTCACACCTTCAACGCGCTGGTGGATCAGAACAAGCAGATCATCATTTCGGCCGACCGCGCGCCGGGCGAGATCAAGGATATGGAGAACCGCATCCAGTCGCGGCTGCAATCCGGTCTTGTCGTCGATCTGCACCCGACGGATTACGAATTGCGCCTTGGCATCCTGCATTCCAAGCTGGCGACGCACCGGCTGCAATATCCCGAGCTGGAGCTCGACGAGAAGGTGCTCGAATTCCTCGCGCACCGGATCTCGACCAACGTGCGGGTGCTCGAAGGCGCGCTGACGCGGCTTTTCGCCTTTGCCTCGCTGGTCGGCCGGCCGATCACCATGGAGCTGACGCAGGATTGTCTGGCCGATGTGCTGCGCGCCTCGGAACGCAAGATCACCATCGAGGAGATCCAGCGCCAGGTGGCCGAGCATTACAACATCCGCATGTCCGAGCTGATCGGGCCGAAGCGGCTGCGGGTGTTTGCGCGGCCGCGTCAGGTGGCGATGTATCTCTGCAAGCAGCTGACCAGCCGCTCGCTGCCCGAGATCGGCCGCCGCTTTGGCGGGCGGGACCACACCACCGTGATGCACGGGGTGCGGCGCATCGAAGAGCTCAAGGTGCAGGACGGCCAGATCGCCGAAGACCTGGAGATGCTGCGCCGGACGCTGGAAGCGTAGGCGGGAAAGCACGATTGGCGGGCCGAGTGCGATCTTGGCCCGTCGTGCCCTTGACGCCCCTCTCAAACCATTGGAAACCTCTCGTAATTGCCCGAAAAGGGCTTGGAGCGCTGGGGGGATGCGGCTAACGTGCCGGTCCCGGGCTTTCGGAGGGACAGGGTATGAAAATCAGTATCGAACGCGGCACGTTGCTCAAGGCCGTCGCGCAGGCGCAATCGGTTGTCGAGCGCCGCAACACAATCCCGATCCTTGCCAATGTCCTGATCGAAGCCGAGGGGGATACCGTGTCCTTCCGCGCCACCGACCTTGATATCGAGGTGGTCGACAAGGCCGCCGCCCAGGTCGAACGCGCCGGCGCCACCACCGTTGCCGCCGTCACCCTGCACGAGATCGTTCGCAAGCTGCCCGATGGCGCGCTGGTGACTCTGGCCGAAGAAGGCGCCTCGGGCCGGCTGACGGTCGAGGCCGGACGGTCGAATTTCTCGCTGGCGACGCTGCCGCGCGAGGATTTCCCGGTGATGGCGACCTCGGAATATTCGTCCAACTTCTCGGCCCCGGCGCCGGTTCTGCGGCGGCTGTTCGACAAGTCGAAATTCGCCATTTCCACGGAAGAGACGCGGTATTACCTGAACGGCGTCTACATGCATGTCGCGGATGGCGAAGAGGGCAAGGCGCTGCGCTGCGTTGCCACCGATGGCCACCGTCTGGCGCGGATCGACGCCCCGCTGCCCGATGGCGCCGGCGAGATGCCCGGCGTGATCGTACCGCGCAAGACCGTGGGCGAGCTGCGCAAGCTGCTGGACGATGACGACATGGAAATCGCGGTCTCGGTCTCCGAGACCAAGGTGCGCTTTGCCACGCCGGACATCATGCTGACGTCCAAGGTGATCGACGGCACCTTCCCCGATTACACCCGCGTCATTCCGCAGGGCAACACCCGCAAGCTCGAAGTCGATGCCAGCGATTTCGCCCGCGCGGTCGACCGGGTGGCGACGGTTTCGTCCGAGCGGTCGCGGGCGGTGAAGATGGCGCTGGACGAGGATCGGCTGGTGCTCTCGGTGAACGCGCCCGACAGCGGCGCCGCCGAGGAAGAGCTGGCCGTGGCCTACGGCGATGAGCGGCTCGAGATCGGGTTCAACGCGAAATACCTGCTGGAGATCGCCAGCCAGGTGGACCGCGAGAACGCGGTCTTCATGTTTAATTCCGCCGGCGATCCGACCCTGATGCGCGAAGGCAATGACACCAGCGCGGTTTATGTCGTCATGCCGATGCGGGTCTGAGTGCCTTTCCGGCGCGGAATCTGGGCCGCAGGCCGCCGCGCCATCGCCGACCGGCCGTCTGCGGCGGCGATCGCGCGGTTTGCGCTACGTGGCTAGGTCATGCCGACCCATCTGACTCACCTCAAACTTTCGCATTTCCGCTCGCACAAGCGCGTGGAGATGACGACCGATGCCCGCCCCGTCGCGCTTTACGGCGCCAATGGCGCCGGCAAGACCAACATTCTCGAAGCCGTCTCGCTGATGTCGCCGGGCCGCGGGTTGCGCCGGGCCAGCGCCGAAGAGATGACCCGCCGGCCCGAGGCGCTGGGCTGGAAGATCACCGCCATGCTCGAGGCCGACACCCGCGCCCGTGAAATCGAGAGCCTGTCAGAACAGGGCAGCGCCCGGCAGGTCAGGATCGACGGCAAGCCCGCCAGCCAGATCGCCTTGGGCAAATTTGCCCGCGTTCTCTGGCTGATCCCCTCGATGGACCGGCTCTGGATCGAAGGCGCCGATGGGCGGCGGCGGTTCCTCGACCGGATGACGCTGAGCTTCTTTCCCGACCATGCCCAGGCGGTGCTGGATTACGAAAAGGCGATGCGCGAGCGCAATCGTCTGCTCAAGGATCAGGTGCGCGACGC
This sequence comes from Marinovum sp. PR37, assembly GCF_028807375.1. Lineage (NCBI taxonomy): Bacteria > Pseudomonadati > Pseudomonadota > Alphaproteobacteria > Rhodobacterales > Roseobacteraceae > Marinovum > Marinovum sp. PR37. Next base: position 285,532 of record NZ_JARAML010000003.1, read on the forward strand.
CCATTGGTATGCCGCGCTCGAGGTGCAGATGGCCCGCGCCGGCGCGGTGATCCATGCCAACCGGCAGGCGGCGCTCGCGCGGATCGCCGAGGCCCAGGCGGGCACCGAGACCGCCTTTCCGGTGAGCGAGCTTGACCTGACCGCCACCGAAGGCGAGATGCCGGCCGGCGAGGCGGAATTGCGCGCCGCGCTAGCTGAGAGCCGGTTTCGCGATCTGGCCACCGGCCGCGCCATGGTGGGGCCGCACCGGGCCGAGCTGCACGCCGTCTTTGCCGCCAAGGGGGTGCCGGCGCGCGATTGTTCGACCGGCGAGCAGAAGGCGCTTTTGATCTCGCTGATCCTCGCCAATGCAAGGGCGCTGGCGCGCGATATCGGCAGCCCGCCGATCCTGCTGCTCGACGAGGTCGCCGCCCATCTCGATGCCGCCCGCCGCGCCGCGCTTTATGACGAGATCTGCGCGCTTGGCGCCCAAGCCTGGATGACCGGCACCGGGCCGGAGCTTTTTGCCGACCTGGGTGCCCGGGCGCAGCGCTTCGAGGTCAGCGAGACGGGCGGCGCCTCCTCGATCGCCACCGGCTGACCGCGCGTGCCATTGCGCGCGGGGCGGCCCCGGATCGGGATCGGGGCGGGGGCTGGTCTGCGGCATCGGTGGTGCGTCGGACGCCCCTGTCCCGGGCCCGATCCGGGACCTCCCCCCACGGCCCGAGAGAGCCCGCGGCGGGGACCGGCCGACACACAAAATCTTGTGGCATCTGCGTGACATATACGCAAAAAGCGCATATATTCCGGGCGAGAGAAAAAGAAGGCATCGCATGTCCGAGCAAGCACAACCCGCACCCGAATATGGCGCGGATTCGATCAAGGTTCTCAAAGGCTTAGAAGCTGTCCGCAAACGTCCCGGCATGTACATCGGCGACACCGACGACGGCTCGGGTCTGCATCACATGGTCTACGAGGTGGTGGACAACGGCATCGACGAGGCGCTGGCCGGTCATGCCGACTATGTGCATGTGAAAATCCACGCCGACAACTCGGTCTCGGTGCGTGACAACGGCCGCGGAATTCCGGTCGACATCCACGAGGAAGAGGGTGTCTCGGCGGCCGAGGTCATCATGACCCAGCTTCACGCCGGCGGCAAATTCGACAGCAATTCCTACAAGGTCTCGGGCGGGTTGCACGGCGTCGGCGTTTCGGTCGTCAACGCGCTCTCGGTCTGGCTAGAGCTGCGGGTCTGGCGCAACGGCAAGGTGCATTACGCCAAGTTCGAACATGGCGAGACCACCGAGCATCTGCGCGTCACCGGCGATGCCGAGGGCGAAAGCGGCACCGAGGTGCGTTTCCTCGCCTCGACCGACACCTTCTCGAACCTCGACTACGATTTCCATGTGCTGGAAAAGCGCCTGCGCGAACTCGCCTTCCTGAATTCCGGCGTCAAGATCATCCTCGAGGATGATCGTCCGGCCGAGCCGCTGCACATCGAGCTGTTCTATGACGGCGGGGTCAAGGAATTCGTCAAATATGTCGACCGCCACAAACACGCGATGATGCCCGAGCCGATCTATGTGCAGGGCGAACGCGACGAGATCGGCGTCGAAGTGGCGATGTGGTGGAACGACAGCTACCATGAGACGGTGCTGCCCTTTACCAACAACATCCCGCAGCGCGACGGCGGCACCCACCTTGCGGGGTTCCGCGGCGCGCTGACCCGGACGATCCAGAAATACGCTCAGGAAAACGGCATCGCCAAGCGCGAGAAGGTGAACTTTACCGGCGACGACGCCCGCGAAGGGCTGACCTGCGTGCTCTCGGTCAAGGTGCCCGATCCCAAGTTCAGCTCGCAGACCAAGGACAAGCTGGTCAGCTCCGAGGTGCGGCCTGCGGTCGAGAACCTTGTCGGCGAGAAACTGTCGGAGTGGTTCGAGGAAAACCCCAATGAAGCCAAGATGATCGTCAGCAAGATCATCGAAGCCGCCATGGCGCGCGAGGCCGCCCGCAAGGCACGGGAATTGACCCGCCGCAAATCCGCGATGGACGTCAATTTCCTGGCCGGAAAGCTCAAGGACTGCTCGGAAAAGGATCCGGCCAAGACCGAGCTCTTTCTCGTCGAGGGGGACAGCGCCGGCGGCTCGGCCCAGACCGGCCGCGACCGGGGCACCCAGGCGATCCTGCCGCTCAAGGGCAAGATCCTCAACGTGGAACGCGCGCGGTTCGACCGCATGCTCTCGTCCCAGGAGATCGGCAACCTGGTGATGGCGCTTGGCACCGGCATCGGCCGGGACGAGTTCAACATCGACAAGCTGCGCTACCACAAGATCGTCATCATGACCGACGCCGACGTCGACGGCGCCCACATCCGCACCCTGCTTCTGACCTTCTTCTACCGGCAGATGCCCGAGCTGATCGAGGGCGGCTATCTCTATATCGCCCAGCCGCCGCTCTACAAGGTCAGCCGCGGCAAGTCCGAGGTCTATCTCAAGGACCAGGCAGCGATGGATGATTACCTGATGAATCAAGGGGTTGACGGCGCGGTGCTGAAACTCGCCGGCGGCGAGGAGATCACCGGGCAGGACCTTCTGCGGGTGGTCGAAGAGGCGCGCCAGCTCAAGCGCGTGCTTGACGCCTTCCCGACGCATTACCCGCGCCACATTCTCGAACAGGCGGCGATTGCCGGTGCCTTCGTGCCCGGCGCGGTGGATGCCGATTTGCAGGGCGTCGCCGACAAGGTGGCGCAGCGGCTCGATCTGATCGCGCTGGAATACGAAATGGGCTGGCGCGGCAGGATCACCCAGGATCACGGCATCCGCTTGGCCCGCATCCTGCGCGGCGTCGAAGAGGTGCGCACCCTTGACGGCCCGATGCTGCGCTCGGGAGAGGCCCGCCGCACCGGCAGCTTTACCGAGTCGCTCCAGGAAATCTACGGCAGCGCGGCCACCCTGCACCGCAAGGATCGTCATCAGGTGATCCACGGTCCGCTCGATCTCTTGAAGGCGATCCTGGAAGAGGGCGAAAAGGGCAACACGCTTCAGCGTTACAAGGGCCTGGGCGAGATGAACCCCGACCAGCTCTGGGAAACCACGCTCGATCCGGACGCCCGGACCTTGTTGCAGGTCAAGGTCGATGACGTGGCCGAGGCCGACGACATCTTTACCAAGCTGATGGGCGACGTCGTGGAGCCGCGGCGCGAATTCATCCAGAAAAACGCGCTGAGCGTGGAGAACCTGGATTTCTAAAGGGCTGTAGGTGAGCGCATATTTTTTCGCGGCGCGCATATTTTTTCTCGCCGCGAGAGGACTTTGCCCATTAAATAATAATAATTTCAATGCGTTACCTGTGAGGTCCCGCAGTCAGCCTCGTGAAGTCTTTGGGGCACTGCTCCTCAGCGGGGCCATGGCAGCTCGTTCGCGTTCGACTGATGCGTTGCGTCGAAAGTCTCATTGCCCATCATCGGTCTTCCGGACCGCTTATACGCCAAACTAACAGGACTTGCGGGCGAGTTTGGAAGTTCTGGAACGCTGCGGTCTGGCAGTGTCGGACTAATCCGACGTCCTCGAAGCTTCGCTAATCACAGATAATCAGAAAGGGCGGAGACCGGTCGTTCGCTGCGTTTCGTGCGAATGTCAGTTTCTGGCCCGTTGCGTCCTTGCGACCAGAGTATTCGCCTCGGACGTAGACGGTCACGGTAACGTTCAGCTGTCGCTGTTGCGCCAGAGCCCATCGTGCACGTCGTCCAACTCGGCGACGATCTCACCCTCGAAGCGGAGGGAGCCGCGGTCCTTCACGTCGTTAGCCCTTTTTTCGGCCCCGTTGCTATGCAAGTCGAAATTGACCCGACCCGCGGTTTGCGAGTGCCCATGAAATCGTTCGATTGGTCGCAGGTGACAATTGAGCAGACGCCGATTTCGGGCAACTATCGGTGATCAGGGTCTTTCGCGACAAGTTCGATGGTGTTGCCATCGGGATCGAGCGTGAAAATTCCCCTCCAACCGACCCAGTCGAAATACTCAACATCGTAGGCACGCCCGAGGTGCTCATACCAGGCCATTACCGCATCCTGCTCGTCCCAGGGGAGGCTGAGGGCGAGGTGATGCAGCGACGATGCGGGTCCCGTTCCAGGCGGCTTCGGACTGCCGTGGGCTCGGCCAGCGCCCTCCACGTCATGCCGGAACAATGCCAGGACCGCCGTGTGCCCTCCGAAGCCCTCAGCGATCCTGAAGAACGCGATGGGGGTGTTGTCCGGGTCGTTCATGAGACTTAGCCCGATCACATCCCGGTAGAAGGCCACCATGGCCCCATAGTCGACGCACCTGATGGCAATCTCTCCGATGGCGCGAACTTGGAAGTTTCGATTGTCCATGGCTTTCTCCTTTCCATCCTGAACCGGGCCGGTTCGCCCTTCTGAGGCTTCCGGAAATTTCTGCGCCGTCCTCGGCTCTGGGTCAGCCTTGCACAGCATGCGGCGTGGAAGGGCGTGGCCCCCGCAGAATGAGCATCAGGGCGAAGCTCAGCTCCGCGGCCGTGACGACCATCAGCAATGCCACCTTCACTGCTTCGAGGGTTGCCCCTTCGGGCAGAGCAAACACCTGCACGCTATAGACAAGATAGCCTGTGCCCCCCACCATGAGGCCCACGCCGATCAACTGCAGCGCGACAAACAAGATGAGAATCCGGCGTCAATCAGGATGAGAACGTGGGGTTGAAGGGTCGCAGGGAGGGCATAGCCCGACCGGAGAGCCTTCAACCCCACGTTTCGCCCCAATTTTCCGGGGTGGGTCTGACGGTCGTGGCCGGCTCGGGTAGAGGACGATTTTTCCGTACGAGGGATCGTTCATGCCGGGCCGTCATGTCACCGACCACCAGATGAGGCTCTTCATGACGCTCAAACAGACCCATTCCATTCCGATTGCTGCCGCAAAGGCCGGGATCAGCCAGGCGACCGGCTATCGCCTGAACTCCGACCCGGTCTTGCCGGGACAAAAGAAGCCGCCGCGTGGCCGGCGTCGGCCGGACCCGCTGG